>NZ_CP032482.1:316996-633993 GCF_003600645.1 Yersinia rochesterensis | reverse complement strand
CTTTGGGCAAACGCGTTTTTTTATATTGTTTGATGGCGTTTTGCACCGCCTGTTTGAACTCAGATTTCAGCTCCAGCGTTGTCACCGGCAGGCCGTTAACAAACAGCACCAGATCGATTCGCCACTTTTTGGCTTTTATGCCAGATTCTTCAAACGCGGCTTTGGTGGTGTAAGTATCCCAGCTTTAGTTCCACGCACTTTTTGAGATTTCCGGGTTTTCAGCCATCAGCCGGTATTCTTCCGGTGTCAGGTTATTCAGGGATTCATGGGGCCGCTCACTGTTATATTCATTCAGCCAACGTTCCGTAATTTCCCGTGCTTCGTTCAACGTTCTAAACAGGTAAAAATCCAGTATTTCTGTCCGGTACGTCCTGTTAAACCGTTCGATAAATGCGTTTTGCGTCGGTTTGCCCGGCTTGATAAATTCCAGCATCACGCCATGCTCTTCGGCCCATTGCGCCAGAGCCAGTGATATCAGTTCTGGCCCATTATCCATCCGCATCTTCAGCGGATATCCACGGTTTGCTACTATCCTGTCCAGCACTCGGACGACACGCTGTGCCGGGATATTTAGGTCAATTTCGATAGCCAGAGCTTCACGGTTAAAATCATCGACGACATTGAAGGTCCGAAAACGTCGGCCACATGTCAGCGCGTCGTGCATAAAATCAATCGACCAACTTTGGTTCAGGGCTTCCGGCGTTGCCAGCGGAGCCGGATTGCGCACCGGCAGGCGTTGTTTACCCTTACGACGAAAATTCAGTTTTAACAGACAGTAAATCCGGTGTACGCGCTTGTGATTCCAGACGTGCCCCTGCCTGCGAAGCACCTGAAAAAGCTTCTTAAAACCGTAGCGGGGATAGCGCTCGGCCACCTCTGTCAGCATTTGGATCACCGGTTCATCACGTCGCGTATCCGGTTGGTAACGAAACACCGTCCTGCTCAGCGATAACGTCCTGCATGCCTGGCGTACGCTCATCGTAAACTGCGCGGTCAAATAGTTGACGAGCTCACGCTTTATCGCTGGTTTTAAAGCTTTTTTTCGATGACGTCTTTCAGCGCCCGGCATTCCAGACTCAGATCGGCAAACATCTGCTTCAGACGACGATTCTCGTCTTCAAGATCTTTGATTTTTTTGATATCAGCGGCTTCCATTCCGCCATATTTCGCCTTCCAGTTGTAGTAGCTGGCTTCGGAAATAGCAGCCTCACGGCACACATCTTTGACGGTCCTACCCGCTTCGACTGATTTCAGTACGGCGATGATCTGGTGCTCGGTGAATCGGATCTTACGCATAGTGATCTCCTCAGATGACATAATCAGTATGTCGGAAGATCTCTAAAAGTGAATGGGCCGTTTTGAGGGGATACTTACAGGAGGAGTCCAACCAACCTGAAATGGCGCTATATATTTTACTCTACTGACTTTCCATTCTTTGGGAATTTCTCCCAGCCACTCCACACCAGAATCCTTATATTCCGGATAAGCCTTATATTTAGCCATCAGGAATGTACCTCCTGCAATAGCTTCATAATCTCGGCGCTCACCGCATCTAAATCCGCATCAATCTCTTCTAACGGGCGCGGCGGCTGATAAACGTAGAAATGGCGATTAAACGGGATTTCATAACCGACAATCCCTATTTCACCGTCTTTGGCATCGCGCTTATCGGCGTTAATCCAGGCATCGGCAACGTGCGGCAGCACTTCGGCTTTAAAGTAGTTCTCAATCAAATCGCTGGTAGCGATAACCGGGTTTAACGGCACATTTTCGTTATCACGCAGATCGCCATCCTGCTCGAACTCCACCACTTTGCCTTTATATTCAAATGCACCATACAGCGGCTGGGCGGCTTCTTTTAGTACCTTTTTCACCACCGGCTCGGCATCCGGGTTTTTAGTGGTGATAGCGTCGATAAACTGTTTATTTTCTTTAGTATCCAGCTTCACGCCCGCGGTTTTAATCGCGCCTTTTAAGGTGAGTTGGAACTCATTAAAGTCATCACTAACTCGCTCTTTGCCGCCGGTTTTCACACCCAATGCGGTTTGGATTTGCTGTGCTTTATCCATCAATGCAAGCTGTGCCAGCCACAATTTGCTGTCCAGCAGGTCTTTAATTTGCTTCTCTTTCAGCTCAGCAAATTCAGCTTTGATAATGGCGCGCGCTTCAACTTGCAGCCCGGTAAAATCGCCGTAATTATCGTCTTGCCATTGCGCGGCGAACTCGTCATATAGGCGCTCCATCGGCACGTTAAACGGCTTCGGAGCAAAGCGCAGTGTGGCAATCGATTCATCAGTAACTTGAGCAGACAAACGCAGCGGGCGCTCAATGGTTAGGCGGCGGTAGCCAAAATCCGTGCTGTTAAAAATTTTACTGGCGAAGGTTTTTGGCGCTTCGATTTTCGCCGTTGCCGACTGACGGCCACGGTTAGATTTCTGCTCAGGCGCTTTCTCAAGACCTAATGTTTCAAGAGCAGTCGCTTCCACCACCTCAAAATCACCAAAGGTACGAGTGATAAGCTTAATATCATCCTCGCCCATGATGTTACGTTTGGAACCTAAAGACTTACGCATCTTGCCGCACAGATTGGTGCCGTCAATCAGTTGAACTTTGCCCCTACGCTCCGGTGCTTTCTTGTTCGACAAAATCCACACATAAGTGGCAATCCCGGTGTTGTAGAACATATCGGTCGGCAGCGCGACAATCCCTTCCAACAAATCAGCTTCCAGAATATAACGACGGATTTCACTCTCGCCACTACCCGCCCCGCCGGTAAACAGTGGTGAGCCGTTCAGAATAATGCCGATCCGCCCGCCGTTACTCACCGAGCCATCGGCGTTGTGGTTATCGCGCATTTTGCTGATCAGATGCATCAGGAACAGTAGTGAACCATCAGATACACGCGGCAGACCTGGGCCAAAACGCCCATTAAAACCTTTCAGTTGATGCTCGCCGTTAATCTCACCTTCAATCTTTTTCCAGTCCACACCAAACGGCGGGTTAGACAGCATGTAGTCGAACTGATCTTGCGGTAACTGATCGTTAGAAAGGGTATTGCCCAGTTTGATGCGGCTGACATCTTGCCCTTTAATCAGCATATCGGCTTTACAGATGGCGTAGGACTCGGGGTTCAGTTCCTGCCCAAAAGCACGCATTACCGCGTTCGGGTTAAGTTCGTGCACGTACTCCATACCGGAAGAGAGGAAGCCACCCGTACCGGCCGTTGGATCATAAATGGTGCGAATGATGCCATCCTTTGACAAGGCATCATTATCTTCCATAAACACCAGAGAGGTAGTTAAACGCACGATATCGCGTGGGGTAAAGTGTTCACCCGCCGTTTCATTCGAGCTTTCCGCAAAGCGCCGAATTAGCTCTTCAAACACCAGCCCCATTTCATAGTTAGAAATAGCATTTGGGCTTAAGTCAGTGGTAGCAAATTTCTTAACGATTTTGAACAGCAGGTTGGCATCATCCAACAAACCAACAAATTCGGTGAATTTGAAGTGCTCAAAGATTTCCCGCGCATCCTTCGAAAAACATTGAACATAGTTCTCCAAATTGGCCTTAATATCGTTCTGACCCATTTTGCCGAGATCCATCGGCGAGGTATTGAAGAACGACAGGCCCTTGGTGGCACGTAACAGAAACTTCTCTCTTCCTTCTTCGGGCAGCGGACTAGTCTTCAGCTTTTCAGCCTCTGCCACCACTGCATCTTTGGTTGGCGCTAACACACACTCAAGACGGCGCAGTAAGGTAAAAGGCAGAATCACACGCCCGTACTGGGATTGCTTAAAATCACCGCGAAGCAGGTCAGCCACCGACCAGATAAAGGCAGCCGTTTGAGAGAAGTTAGTGTTAGTCATGAAAATCCTCAGGATAAATCGTAGCTATAGAGCAAATGTGCCCAAGCAAAAATGCAGTTTTTGAAATGCAATTCGCAAAATAATACCCGTAACGAAAACTATCGCAAACGATACAGGGCAAAGAAATGAATACCGAGACTAAATAATCACTTAACCTACGGCCAGCATTCGACCGTTACAACTTAAAATAGCCAGGTATCCTTCAAAGCCTAACTTTATAACAGCCGTAAGCCCGAACATGATTTTATACTTTAATAGAATGTTGAGCTTTCGTTATACAAGGCTCATTGCTGTACCCTGGGTAACATACTAATGCAAACACATTCAGACAGTAACGATGACAAAAGACACGCCATTCCCCTCCAACGTCAAAAGGCTAGTGGAGAACACCATTTATATGAGACTTTTCAGAGAAAGAAGCTGCAAAAGAAAAGTGCCTTTTACCTTAACTGATTATTAATCTCCACGAAATCAAACGGGTTAACCCCTTCTCCCGGTTCGCATCCAGATAATCTATCCACCACTGGACCCTCAGTCTGCGCTCATCGAAGTGCTCAGCCTTATGAGTAAGCTGACAGCAGGATAACCACCAAAAGCAATGCGGCTTTCCTTTCCATTGATACGGAATTTAAGGTACCAGAGCTTAGTTCCACGAGGTTGTATCTGTAGATAGAGTCCTTGAGCATCAGTGAGTTTATAAGCTTTATCGCGAGGTTTGGCATTTCGAATTGCGGCATCAGTCAGTGCCATTGGGGTCACATCCTTATAGAACCCAGAAAGCGCTCACTATGCTATTGGAGTGTTATGGCTGTCAACGGGTGATAAAGGCAAAATTCAAGCTGGCTTCTCTACAACAACATTATGTTAATCAATGGCATTACAGAAAACGATAGTGCCTAATTATCTCTGCACCAAGGACACCCCCAAAATGTCCTTTGTAAAGAGATACCCCCCGATGCTACAACCTACCCCGCTAAGATCGTCACAAAGGCTGATACCACCTATATCTGGTGCATATTTGGGGGTCACAAATTTTCCGAATCGAGCTGACCCCCATTTTGACCCCCAGTGATGATGGCTGCTAATGGACGTAGAAATACCAGAATGGAGAAGTGGCAAAAATCACCAGAATGTTACATGCTGTTTTATATAGACTTTTACGGAAGATAATGGACTTTGCTGAACGACAGGCAAAAAAAAAGCCACCCTGTGGTGACTTGATTTACATACTAATGGTGCGAAGGCCGGACTCGCATATGACAGACAACTTACTGATATCAATGTTATTTATTTTTATCAATTAGAACTTGTACCCGCACCTGTACCCACAAACAGAAATCCGTACAAAAATCAGACACCGCGAGTAGGTACAAAATAACATAAGTACAACACCAATATAGTGGTCAAGACAAGAACAAAGCAGGTAAGAACGTTTTCTTCAGAGGCACCAAAAGCTTGGTCTCGATATCGACCTGCTAATAATTTTCTAGGGGCGCACAGATATGATTATCAAATGTCAAAAGAGTCACAGGAATCGTAAAGTAATCTGTCTTATCGAATGCCTCTTAACTAATCCGCCTGTATGAAAACCATATATGTCTCAAAGCATGAAGCGGACATTGGCACTTCAAAAACAATATTGGTTCGTTATGTCATACACCAAAACATATGGTTATTCGATTCTTACCTCGCGCTTGCTCCATATGATTTCCATCTCGCATTTTCAGTCAACGTTGATCTCACAATAGGGATGCTCTTACATCCATCTATCATTTTTAGAAGTTTCACAACATCCTCCCTCAAGCTAGGATGCATCCACGGGCTAAGGGTTATTCTTGTAATTGAAGCAATATCAATAGGAACATCTAGGAAACCTACTTTATCGGACTCTGACTCCCATAATGCTCTGAACTCTTTCTCATGCTTATAAGGTATTCGTTTAACAAATGGTAATTGAGCGATTGTTGGGCGATTTTCACGTAGTTCTTTCAATGCGAGGTAGTTTACCTCTTTAAATTTAACTCCTTTGGCCCTAGCGAAAGCTGTTTCTAGTTGTTCAGGATTGAAGTTAATACATGCTCCAGATGCTCCAGATGAAAACACCCGCCAATGATGGTATGTCTCTGATTCCTTTGTGAAGCATAAGGCAAGCACTGACTGTAATTCCTTCTTCTCCTTATAAGTCGCAAGAAAGTAAGAGTCATTCTTATCGTCCCAAAAAGAAGGATCGAGAAGAGTCAGAGTTCTGTTTGTCAAAATATGTATTAGTGCCGGAAGATCCGTATAACGTCTATAGCTTACCTTAGTCATCATTGCTCCTTTCTACCAAAGATACCAAGACACAAAGTTTATCAAACTGAAGTGTTCTATTTCTAATTCCAAAGATTTTAAATTTCATCACTCCCTTTTTTCATCATCAACGTTTCGTCTCTGAGGCTTACAATTAAATCGGCAACGTTTGACTCACAGCTCTATACGGTTCGCAGTCACAGCTACGGGCTATTAACGATGAAGGTGTCTGGCCTGCCAACGACAGGCCAGAATCACCAAAGGGTTAGATCGAATTTTTACAAACAACACTAACTGAATTAAGAAACTGTGTTAGCCACTGCGCTAAAGACTTACCAACTCCGCGATTTTAGTCGCGACAACTTTCATTGAATCTTCTCCTGTATCCAAGCCGCTTCGTGATGCAAGCAAGGGGCTGATATTGCGGAGAGCTTGATACGTTGTGTTATGTACAATTGGAACTAGTTGATTACCCGCCAGAAGTGCCGAAAGCTCCTTGTCAGCAACACCCTCCTTGGGGAGACGGCTCAATAACGCTGGCGTCACCAATACCAACCCGATTCTCGAATTTGCTAATCCCTTGTCGATAGCCCGCATCATAGGAACTCCAAGACCGAGGTCCTTCTCGCTGAACCAGACTTTGACACCAGCAGCCACGAGTAAATCGTGCAGCTCTTTGGCTACGCCCTGTCGGTCATCCCACGCGTGGCAAAGGAAGACATCACGGAGATCTGGTTGCTCCACTGCACGTGTTTCAATAGTTTGTCGGATTGGCGTGAGTGACTGCACTTGGGCTGATGTATACGACACGGATGAACTTGATTTCGACCAGCGGGGTCTTGGGCTGCTGGAACTGGCACCGCCGCCACTATTTCCCCCACTACTGCCCGACGAAGAGTAGGAGGGACCGTAAGAACCATAACTTCTACTGCGATAACGACATGCAGGACATGCTGCAGCCGCTGCCGCTGAGGTATGTCCGCGCACTGGTGCTGTGCATCTAGTCATATCGTAATTCTCCCATTAGTAATTTTTTTTCCAATTAGAGGTTGCCCTTGAACGCAAATTTTATGGGATATTAATCCTATAAAAAGTGAGCCCTCCCTTCTTTATTGATTTCATTGTCTTAATTAAATGTCTCACTCCAGTAGTGAAGAGAGGAACCGTCGCTAAATGCAAGCACGCCAACCGGTAATGGCAAGCGCATTATGCGATGAATAAAAAGGGTGGAAAGTACAGAGGTAAAAATCAGGAATGAGACTCGAAGAATTTAAGTATTCATTAATCCGGTAGCTCGCCTTGCTCTGAGAATATCGGTAGCGGTCAGAAATGGTGTCTGCTCCTGCCACGTAAACCCTTTGCGGTCAGTGCGTACCAGCTCATAGCGTTCCACCAGAAAATTCACTGCATCAGCAAGCGTTATTCCCGCTTCGATATGCTCCTGAATGGCCGCGTCGTCATGAAATGGCGTATCGTTAAGCGTCAGGCCGTAATGGTGTTCCAGCAGATACGTTAAAAGTTGCTGCCAGACCTGCACGGGCGACAGGCGTGACGAAACCGGCACCGTGGCCGATACAGTTGAGATTTGCATGTGTTGAGTCTCTTAAATAAAGGAACGGAAGATTTGAAGGCTTACAAAACTGAGATGATGCTGAAGGTTAGTCTTTAACCTGATTTGAGGGATAAATGGCGATATACACATACCCATGACTTCCCAGCGTATCTGCTTCACAAGTCAGCTCGTTACGGTACAGCGTAACGCAGTGCGCGTACCGGGGATTCAGCTCACCGGAGAGCAGCCTCAGCTCTAGGTGTGCGACAAAATGCGGGAAGGCTTCATCCAGATATCTGGCCTGAATCACGCTAAACGTGCCGGTGAATCCTGCCCGGTCCGCCAGAAAATGCAGACGATGACCTTCCTGCACTAGCCGGGCTCCGAAACACGGTGTGGTATCTCGTTTAAGACCGCATGTTTGGGTAGCTTTATTCATCATTTTATTCCTCTTAAAGAAGACCATGTTCGGCGAAGGAGAATATGTTCCTGCCACCAACAATCAGATGGTCAGGGACACGGATATCCACCAGTTGAAGTACCTGTACCAGCCGCTGCGTGAGGGCTTTATCGGCCTGGCTGGGGGTCGTCTCACCGGAAGGATGGTTATGCGCCAGTATCACCGCCGCCGCGTTGAAGTACAGAGCGCGTTTAATCACCTCCCGGGGATGGACCTCGGTACGGTTAATCGTGCCGCTAAAGAGCGTCTCATGGGCAATCAACTGATTCTGATTGTTCAGATACAGCACCCGGAACTCTTCCCGCTCAAGTGCAGCCATATGCAGTTGCAGCCATTCACGTACGGCGTGGGTGGAGGTGAAGGCTACCCCGGGCTCATGCAGGTGCCGGTCCAGAACCCTGAGTGCCCGCTGAATGAGATGCCGGTCCTGTGGCGTTATCTCGCCGGGTAAAAAGGAAAGCTGTTTCATCGGTTCCTCCGTTCAGTCGATGATGCGCAGAATGGCGCTGGATTCAGGGTGCTGCAGAGCGTAATCCCGCAGGCGGTAATAGTGCTCCGTCATGGCATCGCATTCGGTGCGACAGGCGTGATGGCTGTATTCGATCAGGCACACAACAATGCCCGCTGCTTCCGCGCTCATTTCCGCGCTGTTGCCATTCATGTTGTTTAACAATGTCCATTTCTCATCATTCTCAGCTTCGGGTGCCATAAAGGCACCGCCGTTACTGAGTGTGTGGAAATGCCAGATACCACCGCTGTAGTCTTCACAGAAGCGATCCATCCAGCCAAAGATACGGGTTTCGATAAAAATCCACTGAGGGATACACCCGAAGTGCAGCGGCCAGAAATCTAGGAGCTGTTCATCGGGTACCTGGCTGGCCATAATGACGTTAGTCATTTGTGAATCACTAACCGGTTCGTAAGCGGTATCAGTTTGTGTGGTCATGGTTTTTCTCCGTAATAAAAAAGCCAGCTGGTCAGGGCTGGCGTGAAGTGATGAATAAATGCCGCTATAAAGCGGGTGAGACTAAAGACAGAAAACGGTATTGCGATTGAATGCAAAAAGCCCCTATTGCGTGAGCAGCAGGGGCTGGGCCTATGTTGTATTAATGGTGGTGTCAGTATCCGGTTTTAACTTTGTACATCAGCAAAGTTTTGCTGCCCCGGACAATCTTCACATACAGGGCGTTATCCTTCGCACGACGCACGAAACT
Source organism: Yersinia rochesterensis (assembly GCF_003600645.1). Classification (NCBI taxonomy): domain Bacteria; kingdom Pseudomonadati; phylum Pseudomonadota; class Gammaproteobacteria; order Enterobacterales; family Yersiniaceae; genus Yersinia; species Yersinia rochesterensis. The sequence continues at coordinate 624,612 of NZ_CP032482.1, read as the reverse complement.
GGCCTTCACATCACCCTGACAGTCACCACCATCGTAGGGCACATTAATGCCGGTCTCATGTACCAGGTCGATAACACCAAAATTATTATCAGCACAGGCAGTGCCCGGCCAGTCCTGAATTAAAGCAAATTTATGGTCGTCACTGATACCGGTAAGCGAGCAGACGGAGCTATTGATATCGTTTCCCTGACACCAGTACGACTCGCCCGGGTTGTCTTTATCCATCAGGTGTTCGGGTAACTGCGCTGCGCTGGCGGCGAAAGCGGTAAGAGACAACACAATGGCGGATAATGAAGTAATCATCTTGAACATGGTTTAATCCCTGAATCATCATTGGCGCATGGTTGCGGCAGATTTTGTTGGTGCCAGTCATGGCATGATTAAAAGCGTTTATAGCGGAACAGTTCTTTACCCTGGTACAGCACAACAAGGTCGTCGTAATCCGGCTTTTTATGGTTAGGCATGAAGGTGGCAATAGTTCCGGGACGACACAGGTCTTTCACGGTGACACCGAATTTCTGGTCCGGGGTGATGGTGAAGCCTTTCGACGCCTCATCGTGCATGATAGTGATCCAGCCCCACAGGCCACCCTCACAGTCTTTCTTCGGCGCAGAACGCACGGTCACCATTCCACCTTTACGGTCAGCAAACATGGCTTCACACTTTCCTGTGACCTGACGGTGCGCGTCGCACCAGAAAATATTGCCACTATTGTTATTCACCGCAGCGGGTAATACCCGGTTATAAGGCGCAGCCTGTACTGTGGCACAGGTCAGGAGACTGCCGGTTATCAGTAGAGTTCTGAACAGTTGTTTCATGATAATTTCCTTAAAAGAGAAGCCACCGGTTGAAGGCCAGTGGGAATATGTCAGGCCACCAGCGTCAGGAGCAGCATGACCAGCCAGACCCAGAAGTAAGCCGGTTTCTGCCCCAGCGATTTAGCCCGTCGCCAGAGATAGAACGGCACCAGCCACGCCATTTTCCCGAAGGCTGCCGTATTCACCCCTGCCTTACGCAAACGTCTTTCATCCAGGTATCCCAGGGCGATATTGAGCAGTAATGTAATAAACCAGTACTGCCCACCCGATACGGCTTCATAGGCCTCCTCAAAAGCCATACCGTTCAATCCCGCTGTCCAGAGCTCAAGCGTGTAGCCAATGAACGGGGCAAAAGCCAGTGTCCAGACCACACCACCCGGAATGCGGTGACCCGGCAGTGCTGGTGGTGCGATGCACTGCGCCAGCGCGACCGTCAGCGGGGTGGTGGATAAGGGCTGCCAGTCTGTCATCCCCGGCTGCCACACCAGTGTGGAGGCGGTAAGTTCGCCGCGTTTAACACGCTCCGTCATTTCTTCTTCGGTGATACCGTCGTGACGGATGCCATTTTTCTCGTAATGCCAGTTCATGATTCTCCTTATTTCTGAAATACCGGCACAGGCCGGAGGTTGATTAAGCAGCACTGCCCGCTGAGCTTCTGTCTGGAGAGGTCAGTAACAGGGCTTCGCGAATGAAACTAAAGTGAGGAAGTGCGTGGATGAAAGCAGGCTGACTGGTCAACTGGCTGATGGTTTTTCTAGGTGTAAAAGTGGTGTTCAGCACCGTGACGGCGTGAATGTCCGTCAGCGGATGGACCGTGATATGTCCCCGAAACTCACCGGCCAGATACCAGCAACCTGACTGCGAAATCAGCCGGTAAGGAGCCAGGCCCTCACAGTGTTGCCCCTCGGCCAGCAGCGTCACCCTCTGGCGGGAGGTAATCGCGGTTACCAGTCGGTAAAACACCAGTGAGCCGGAAGGACTCACCCCGTGTGGTAGTTGCCACACCAGACAGGGTGCATCATCCGATGCCAGCAGGGCACTGACCAGTCTGCGGTCAAAGCCCGGAAAGACATCAGCGAGCCCGGTGCGGTGAGCAAAAGTCAGCACATCCAGCTCACCCTGCGCACCGCTGCCCCCGGTACGCAGGCGACAGAGGCCCTGACCGTACTCCAGGTCCAGGTACATCAGCCGCTCACGAAAATCCCGCCGCAGGGTGCGAACCGACACACCGAACTCGACGGCAAGCTTCGTCACGCTCAGGGTTTCGCCCGCCACTAGGCGACCGATGATGAGTGACAGTCTGACCGCCAGCCGGTCATGGCGACGCTCTGCCTGTGTCATGGAATATTCTCCGTGAAGATTAACTGACTGAAATTAATGTGATTACTTTACAGAGGGGGGCGGACAGGGAATGGACACTGCGGGAACTATTTTTTGCATCTGCATTATGCGAGAACAGACGCGGTCCACAGAAGTATTAGACTGTTTTACAAATAATCCCATTGAGGGGTAACGGACAGGTTGTGTCCATTATTAACGCAGCGATAACAATACCTGGGTTATGGAGAGTACAATTCGCTCTGTTACAGTTGCTCAAGCAGGGTTTCCGCCATCACCCACAGGGCACGATTAAGCTTCACGTCGCCGTCGATACCGCGTACTGCGCGGGTATGAGTTCGTCCGCCTTTAGCACTACGACCACTTAGACCGCCTTTAATCAGGTTCTCCTGAATGCGCTGATAGGTGGTCCACAGGTCATCGCTGTAATCTTCAAAACGCCGTGGTGTCAGGACTTGTGCCGGGGTCACTGGCTGGTGGTCTTCGCCAAACCGGTAAGTAATCGCCGCTTTCGCCAGTGCCTGTCGGGCTGGTGGTGGAAGCATCAGCGACTGCATGGCATCGCGCTTTTCCTCCACCCGGTCAAAAATCCCCAGTACCTCGTAAGCCCCTTCTATCACCTGACTCACCACGTCTCCTTTATGCGGAACCCGTACCTCGCCAAAGGTCTCACCGCAAATCAGCCCGTTCTGGCAAACCTGGCGAAACAGCCCCGGCAACATCTGGTACGAACTGGAGCCATCGTGCGAATTGAGCAGAATGATTTCTGGCACCTGCTTGCCAGTAATCTGGCCCTCACGGCGCAGGCGCAGCATGTGTTTGGTATGCTCGCGACGCTCCGGATCACGCACCCGGGTCTGACAGGCAAAGAACGGCTGGAAACCTTCGCGCTGCAGGTTTTCAAGAATGGTAATTGTTGGTATCCAGGTATACCGTGCGCTGCGTGAAGCGTGTTTGTCTTCGCTGAAGACACTGGGCACCGCGCGGAACAGCTCTTCACGGGTTAACGGACGATCACGACGGATAACATCAGCTGCGCCAAAGCGCGAAGCCAGACGGGTCATAAGCAGACTCCTACGAAAATTAAATAAAGAAAAGCCCCGTCGCATAGGCGACAGGGCTCATGGAATAGCAAAGAGTTGAAGAAAATTCAGAAGAAGAAACTCCAGACGGCACGGGCGACCGATACCACGGTATTGCGTACAGCTTGAATGATTGCCCGGATCGGGGCTGGTATCAGCGGCATGGAACTTACTGTGTCCAGCACCGAGCCAACCGTTTCACCAAAATCGTCACAGGCTTTTTTATTAACGGCATCGGTACGAAATGACGCACTGAGCTGTACCGCTACCGGGCTGCTGGCCTCGCGTGGCAGGCAACGGATCATCCGTTCAGCCATTACCCGAAGCCCCCATTCCAGACGAATTGATACTGCACAGATCGGATTTACAGGCTGAAAGAGCTCATGCAACTGACAGATTTTACGGCTGATATTACGTTTCTGCTCTGAGGATAAACGGCAGATATCATCCGCAGGTTCAATCTTATCTGCCTGGCTGATAACAAACAGTACTTTGTGCCGGTATGCCTCGCCAATCACTTGGTGGTAAAAATGCTCATCCACCGCCAATGCCCGATCATCGGCCTTGATTAACCAGAGCACAAGGTCGAACCGGGGAAGCTGTTCACGGTACAATTTTGCATATTCAGCATCGCGAGTCTGGCTTTCACCAACCCCTGGCAGGTCCACCAGCGTCATACACCGCTCACCTACGTTAAGGCGAAAGCGCAGGGGCTCACGGGTGCAGGCATTGACATCGCTAACGGGAGAAACTTCGCCCTGAAACAGGGCATTACATAGCGACGATTTGCCGGCTCCGGTTTTCCCCATAATGCCGATAACCGGCTCGTAGTTGATGAGTTGACGGATTTGCTGCATGAGCCGCTCTGAGGCCCATTGCGGCAAGGCTGAAAGCGAGTTCTGCAGCGGCTGAAGCCCATCAGGATGTTTCATTACAGTACCTCTTAAAAAGAAAACAAAACGGCAAAACCATGTGGTTTTGCCGTTCATGAGAGATGTTCAGGGAAATAATATATATCTGAAAATATTTCTACTGTTCCCAACTTTTTAATTTGGCTTTTGCATAGGCTTCATGTATTAGAACCTCGATTATTTCATTTATTTTCGTATCATTTTTATTAACAAGATAATCAAGTTGTTTCTTGCACTCTTTACTAATGTAAGTATTCAGAACTTTTTTATTTGCAACGCTGTCTCTGAATTTTTTCTGATGCCATGCTTTTTTTAATCTGATAAGGAACAATTCTATCTCAGGGTTATTTTTCCGCTCAGCCCATTGATCAAAAATGGAGTGAACCTTCAGGTTTAGATTTTTTTTGAAAAAAATATCCACATTACCACTTATCATATTATTTTTTTCAAAACTAGAAAGTATCCACTGATAGTCCTCAAAATATTTATTTTCATATCTATCCGATGGGAACCAGAATGGTTTTTTGAAACTATTATAAATACGGGTCCAGGCAACCTTTAACTGCTCCAGGCCTGATCGTATGTGGTTAACGCCCGACACACGACACTGATAATCAATTAAAAGGATTAACCCCTCGTAATTTATTCCACTGCCATCCTTACTCAGGCTCCATTCTGGAGCGATAACATCCAGAAGAGTAGGGTTATCACCTTGCTTGTAAAGCTTATAATCAGCATGAATAAAATTTGCCGCAAAGGATAATGCTCGCTCACAGCCAATCCATTCAAGATCACTGAATGGAATCATTTGCCTCTCAATATTATTTCTGCATTTATCAAAATAATCATCTGCCTCAAAGTATTTATTTATTTCTTTCTTATCAATATATTTAATGCAGAGTTCTCTGAAAAGATGAGTGTTTCCTATACTCACTCTTAACTCTTCAGACTCGTCATCACGCATTAATTGTGAGTAAAAAATAGTCTGTAAAAGCCATAGGTTTACTCTTTTTTCGTAGAGTCTGGATGCTTGTTTTTTTATACTCATCATAACCTCAAACGTAACCATTATCGTAAATATTTTAGTAGCACTCTACGTAGTATGTTACGTTAACTTTGTCATTGACAGAAGCCATTCCATCGGTGTTTTAAGCCTTTAATGTATCGTTTATGGAGAAACCTTGAAGTTCATCATGTAGCACCATTCATCTGAACAACAAAAATTGCCGTATCAATGCCCTCGACTGCTATCACGGGTCGCAGGAAAGATGCCTGTTAAAACTGAGGGAGAATTGGGGAGTAATACCAGGTAAAAACATAATTAAGGTTAATTGGTATTATAGGTAAGTAGTTCCTGGCGCATAACAACCATTCCATTAAGGGATGGTACATTGCTAACATTAGCGAATTGAAACCAGCCAGGCTGGTATTCCCTGTCGTAATATTAAAAAAACAGTTCCCACTGTTCCTTTGTACTCATCCAGAGGAACAAAACAATGCAAAGGCATTACCCATATTTTAAAAAAATCACCCCCAATCACTTTCTCTTGAACATGATTAATCATCATCTGAATCAGATCCTAACCTGTCACTCCAAAATACTGGCCTTTCGAATGGATTTTGATTACCAGCGAGGTACCAACAGATTCATTCGTAATTCCTCATTTGAAATACAGGATGACCTCCGGGAGTTAACACAAGCTGTGATGCAAATGCATCAAATCTGCGGTTGTTTCTGGGTGCTGGAATGGACAAAGACACATGCTATCCATGCTCATGCCATTTTTTATCTCAAAGGGCAGAAGCATCAGAAGTCATTTCCGTTTATTCAACAGACTGGTGAATTGTGGCTGAAGATAACGAACGACGAAGGGAAATACGAACGTTGTAAACCGAAGGACTGCTACCTGGACGATATCAATAACATCGTTGATTATGACAACGACGAAGATGTTAATAGTCTGAGACGTATTGCCAGTTATCTGACGAAAGAATCCCAGAAGAATGGTTGTCTGATTTGGGGAAGTAATGAGGTTCCAGAACCAGCCAGACAAGGCCGCCCCAGAAAGGGCAAATAATATAACGACTTTTTTACAGCACCACCGGTTGCTATGCCGGAGCGGGCAGCAACAATAAACCCGTATCCGGTTCCCACTTAGCTACCGGAGAATCAAACCATGACAACTAAACTATCTCTTCTTGAAGACCAGCTTGTCGATATGGCGTTTATTACCAAACTACTGCAGATGACAGATAAGTGGATGTTTAAGCTAATCAAAGACGGAGCATTCCCCAAACCGATAAAGCTGGGACGCAGCTCTCGCTGGCTACAGAGTGAAGTGGAAGCCTGGCTACAGAAACGTATTGATGATTCCCGCAACTAAGCTCCTAACCTTATTAATCAATCAACCTTCCTGACTAGCAGACTGTTTATCCGCTCTCTGCGGAGGCTTACGGCTGCCTGAAATTTAAGAATCAAGGAAAATCACCTATGAAAAACATCCCATTACTTAACCATTACCAAACCTGGCTCAATGATTTTACCCGCATCAATTTGTTCCATGGTTTGTGCCAGCAGGAAATAGAGCACTGGCACAAGCTGGCGATTACATCGTGCCGATCTTCGGGCGATATGACATCGATCATTGTCGTCCCACAGTGTCTGCTACAGGCCACTCAAACATCCCAGGAGGAAGAATGTGCCGTTATCCCCCGACTGAACAAACGTACTGACTATTCTCTGTTGCCTGGGGTGTTGCTCAGTGAATGTTACCGTCTTGGGAAAAGCAGACTGGCGGAACAATTACAAATGTTATTCCGGCTGCATACGCAACCGGGCTTTCGACAGACACTTACGCTGCTGTGCTGGTGTGAACTGGTCTCAGGCCGGGATCTAGAAGAATGGTATACGCTGCACTTACCGCTTCCTGACATGTTGAAGCAATGGATGTCAGAAAAACAAGAATCATATCGGGGACTGAAAACATTGACTGAGAATTATATTCGGGCCACTAGACCGATGTGAGGACTGGGGAATGCGAGCCCCTTGACATGATTGTCTCCGGCCATTCCCCCGGTGGCATTGCACGATGTGCGGTCTGTCATGTTGTGGCGAGAAACGCAGCCTTCAATGCAGAAAAGGGATATACCGCCGGGAGACCTGAATGCATTCAAACGAATCAGTCACTCCTGATTTTTGTCGGTGCACCAGAACTTTATTATATGGGGCATATAACTTCGGAGTAAAAATCAATCACTTTCCATCATCTGGCCCCTGGTGCTGGTGGACTGGTCATTCGTAGTCCATGACGGGTTGGTAATATTAATTAACCAACTGATATGTAAGCAATATTATCTCAATACCTCGCCCTATACGGTCACTCATACACGACAGCCTTAATGGCTGGTATTTCCACCCTTAAAATCCTTAATCCCTTTAACAGCCCTTTACGGGTAAGGCTTTGCCCTGCCCGTAATTCATGACTCAAGGAAAATTATATGTTTGACAATATCTGTCTCGATAGACGGCATGCACCATTCAACACCACTTACCTACAGCGTATTCTACGCGTTATAAATAACGCGACTGCAGAGCACGCACGGACGATGGCTGTTCGGGTAGACCTGCGTCTTCCTGACGATATTCTCATTAACCGACAGGGTCTGATATCTCGTTTCAATGAATCCCTTGATGCAAAGATTGCAGCGCGCTACAGAAGTAAGTTGAAGCAGGGTAAACGAACATATTCATGCCACCTTCGCGATGCCTGGGTTCGGGAAGTGGGTGAGATTAATCAGAAATCGCATTACCACATGGTGTTGTTCGTGAATAACGATACTTTCAATGGACTGGGTAGTTACGGTGAAGAGGGAACGGGGTTAGCATCTCTGATACGGGAAGCTTGGCTGAGTGCCTTACAGTTGGGTTACGGGCCAGAATACCGAACTTTGGCCCGCTTTCCTGATAATCCGCTTTATTACCTGGATGTAAATTCCGCTGGCTACAAAAAGGTTTATGATCAACTGACGTTTCGGTTAAGTTATTTTGCGAAAGAACGCACTAAAGATTACAACAGGGAGGAACGGTCTTTTGGATGCAGCCAAAGCTAATAGGCTCGATATTACAACACGATAATCATTGGTTTTGACCAAGTTTAATGCACTTGTTACATCGTACTTTACCCTCACCGACATAGTCTCAACGCTTCCAACTTGGTAAACTCTCACCCAATTTCTCACGCGACAGGCAGCGTTTCAGCACTGGTGCTTGTTACCCACCCTGTCGCGTTCTCCGTATTGTTTTCACCGGACACCATATGGCTATCAAGAAGAACGAACTTTACTCCTCCCTTTGGGCGAGCTGCGACGAGTTGCGTGGCGGAATGGATGCTTCACAGTACAAAGACTACGTGTTGACTCTACTGTTTATGAAGTACGTCTCTGACAAAGCCAAAGGCAACCCTTACGCGATGATTGAAGTTCCGGAAGGGGCGAGTTTTGCCGATATGGTGGCCCTCAAGGGCAATAAAGAAATTGGCGAGAAGATTAACAAAACTATCGGGTTACTGGCTGAAGCTAATGACCTGAAGGGCGTTATTGACATCGCTGACTTCAATGATGAAGACAAGCTGGGTAAAGGCAAGGAAATGATCGACCGCCTTTCCAAGCTGGTGGCAATCTTCGAAGGGTTGGATCTCTCTGCCAACCGCGTTGAAGGAGATGATTTGCTGGGTGATGCGTACGAATATCTTATGCGCCACTTTGCTACGGAGTCAGGTAAATCCAAGGGGCAGTTTTATACCCCTGCAGAGGTGTCACGCATTCTGGCGAAAGTGATTGGCATCAGCAAACAGACACCACAAGATGCTACCGTTTATGATCCGACCTGTGGTTCAGGATCACTATTGTTAAAAGCTAGTGACGAAGCAGGCCCGAAGGGGCTGACCATTTATGGCCAAGAGATGGATTATGCGACCAGCGCACTGGCACGCATGAACATGATCCTGCATGACAACGCTACCGCTAAAATCTGGAAAGGCAACACCCTGGCCGATCCACACTGGAAAGATGGCAACGACAATCTGAGAACCTTCGACTTTGCTGTAGCCAACCCCCCTTTCTCCAACAAAAACTGGACCAGCGGGCTGGATACTGCGAACGATCCATTTGACCGCTTTGTCTGGGGGACACCGCCAGAAAAGAACGGCGACTATGCTTTCTTGCTGCACATTATCAAAAGCCTCAAGAGCACCGGAAAGGGGGCAGTGATCTTACCTCACGGCGTTCTGTTCCGTGGCAATGCTGAAGCACGTATTCGTGAAAATCTACTCAAGCAGGGCTACATTAAAGGCATTATTGGCCTGCCTGCTAACTTGTTCTACGGCACGGGCATCCCGGCATGCATCATCGTCATCGATAAAGAATGCGCACAAACCAGAGCGTTCAACGCTAATGGCGATAGTCAACAAGGCATCTTTATGATCGATGCCAGTAAAGGCTTTATTAAGGATGGTAATAAAAACCGCCTACGTGCCCAAGATATCCACAAAATTGTCGATGCATTTAATCGGGAGCAGGAAATTCCCCGCTTCAGCCGCCAGGTGCTGCTGTCTGAAATTGCTGCCAACGACTACAACCTCAATATCCCTCGCTATATCGACAGCAGTGATCCGGAAGATCTGCACGACCTTTCTGGCCATTTGGCTGGTGGTATCCCTGATCGCGATATTGATGCTCTTAGTGCTTACTGGAAAATTTTCCCAACTTTATGTCAGGATCTGTTCGAACCCGCCCGGCCTGGCTACAACAATGCTCGGGTCGAAGCAGGTAAAGTTAAGAGCACTATTCTGGCGCATCCGGAATTTGCCGCCTTCAGAACTGCAGCACTAATACCCTTTGAAAATTGGTTTGCAGAATGTCGACTTGATGAAATTGCTCGTGGTGATTCGCCGAAACAGCTTATTGAAGAGATTGGCGAGAGTCTCCTCGCTGCCTATGCTTCTGAAGCCACAGCTGACGTCCCTCTGCTTGAGAACTACGCCATCTATCAGTTACTGATGGACTACTGGATGGATGTCATGCAGGACGATGTTTATGTTCTGAGTCAAGATGGCTGGCAGGCAGGCAAAGTGCTACGTGAGCTGGTTGTGGAAAAAGGCGAAAAACTAAAAGAAACACCGGATCTGATAATTGGTAAGAAGAAGTATAAGGCTGAACTGTTGCCGACAGCCCTTTTAGTCGCTCGCTATTTTGCTACCGAGCAGCAAGAGCTCGATCAACTACAAGTCGCTTATGACGAAGCTGTTCAAGCGCTGGAAAGCTTCCTTGAAGAGAACAGCGGCGAAGATGGATTACTTGCTGATGCAATGAACGACAAAGAAAAAGTGACCGCTGCCAGTATTAAAGCACGACTTAAGGTCGCCACGGATAAAGAAGAAAAGGCGATGCTGAAAGCCACTCAGACGTTGTTCGATGCTGAAATCAAAGCTAAAAAAGCGCATAAAGAAGCACAGGAACGACTGGATCTTGCGGTATTTGCTCAATATCCAAAGCTCAATGATAACGACATTAAAATTTTGCTGGTACAGGATAAATGGAAGGCCAGCCTGGCAAGTGCCTTGGACGCGGAGATTGAGCGTGTTACGCAGCGGTTGGCAGATCGCGTGAAAGAACTGGAAGAACGCTATTGCTCTACCTTGAAGGAAATATCCCAAAATGTGGATGAGTTAGAAACTAAAGTCTCCTCATATCTAAAAGCAATGGGTCTGGAGTGGTCATTATGACGGCGCAAAGCAAGCAGCTAAATGAGATGATGATAAAAGCGCCACCGTTAGCTACTCCTGTCGGCTATAAGCATACGGAAGTTGGGGTAATCCCTGATGACTGGGAGGTAAAACAGTTAGGAACGCTGGTAGAAATTTGCAGTGGTGATAGCCCGTCAAAGTACAAATTTCATACTACAGGTATTCCATATTTTAAAGTGGAACAATTGAATAATGGCAGAGTATATGCAGCTATAACGCCGTACTTAATTCATACAGCGAAAACAATACCGGCTGGAAGTGTAATATTTCCCAAAAGAGGTGCATCAATACTTTCTAATAAAATTAGAGTATTGAAGCAAGATTCATATATGGACACAAACCTGATGACACTTACATGTCATTCAGAGCTAAATAATCTATATTTATATAATCAACTCAGTTACTTGGGACTTGACTCTGTAGCGGATACAACTTCGATCCCTCAAATAAATAATAAACATATAACTCCTTATTTGATTCCTTGTCCCACAAAGAAAGAACAAATAGCCATCGCAGACGCGCTCTCCAATGCCGACGAGCTAATTACTGCACTTGAACAATTAATCACCAAAAAAAGGGTTATTAAAACCGCCGCCATGCGGCAGTTGCTGACTGGTCGCACTCGCCTCCCACAATTTACTAAATTTCCTGATGGTACTAGCATAAGCTATAAGGCCAGCGAAATGGGGTCGATTCCGGAAGATTGGAAAGTTTTGAGTGTTGGTCAGGTATGCGATTTACTAACAGGATTCCCTTTCTCCAGCAATAAATATTCTGACTCTGGTATTAGATTACTTCGCGGATCAAATGTTAAGCGTGGGATCACTGATTGGAGTGATGGTATTACTCAGTATTGGCCTGAGATCAGTGCCGACATTAAACAATATGAGCTGTATGCTGGAGATATAGTTATTTCCATGGATGGTTCATTAGTCGGCAGAAGCTTTGCTCAATTATCCGATAGCGATTTACCTGCAGTGTTGTTACAGCGGGTAGCTAGGGTTAGAACTAGTTTCGTTGATCAAGCTTTTTTAAAAGAATGGATTTGCAGTCAATTTTTCACTGAACATTGTGACGCAGTAAAAACAGTCACAGCAATTCCCCATATAAGCCCTCAGGATATTAGAAGTTTTAAATTCTTGATGCCACCTACAAATGAAGAACAAACCGCAATCGCCAACATCCTCTCAGATATGGATGCGGAGCTCACGAAATTGGAACAAAAACTAGTCAAGGTCCGCGATATAAAACAAGGGATGATGCAACAACTGCTGACTGGGCGTATTCGTCTGCCATTGGATCAGCAGCCATGAAACATACCCTTGATAAGACAGTTGTGTCGGTCAAGGGTCTTCTTAACCTGACTGACGTAACAATTCCGGCCTATCAGCGCCCTTATAAATGGACGGTGAAAAATATCAGCGAACTGTTTGCGGACATAAACAGTCATCTCGATAAATCGGCCTACCGCTTGGGCTCAGTAGTGTTTCATCAAGCTGAGGGCGATGAAGAAAACAGACTTGATATCGTCGATGGCCAGCAACGAACACTGACATTAATACTGGCCGTATGGGCCCTTATCGAAACCCGGCTTGCTGGGCTGGAACGTCAGGATTTGCAAGAAACTCTAACCCAGCTAAGGCCCTCCGTTGAAGGTTTTATGGTACGGCAACGCTTTGCTAGCCAAGTGTCGGAATACAATCTGTACCAAAATTATCAGGAGCTAAAACGCAGGGTTAACCACCGAGAATTCAGCGAGCAGCATATTGATTTTCTTCTCAATCGCTGCCAGATGGTGGTCTTTGTGCTGACGGATCTGTCTGAAGCCTTTCAGTTCTTCGACTCACAAAATGCCCGTGGACGGGATCTGGATCCTCACGATCTGCTTAAAGCCTTCCATCTACGTGAATTCGCTAGCCATGAGGTAGAATTAAAAGCTGCATCCGTTGCCCATTGGGAAGGATTGCCCAGTGATGACCTAGCTAATCTTTTCGCATCCTATCTCTACAGGGTACGTCAGTGGTCGCAGGGGAATTCCGCTCGTTTCTTTGGTAAGGATGAAGTCGGCCTATTTAAAGGGATCAATATTGACCAGATTGGCCAGTTCCCTTATGTGGAATCTTTGCGCATGGCTCACCATTTTGTGGATGACTATAACAATCAGTACCAGCGCAAGATTGATGGCCAGAAAATGCGTTTCCCTTTCCATCTCGATCAGATGATTATCAATGGAAGACGCTTTTTCGAAATGGCAGAACACTACCAGCAACAGGTATCGGCAATTATCGCCAGTGAGCATGTCAGCACTCATACTCAAAAGCCGTTAATGATTCAGGGCGTAATCCTTGGTGAAATGGCAAGTCAGATACTAAGAACGTTAAATAGCTATAGAAATCGCTATCGCACAGGAGATCAATATATACGCACTATGTTTGATTGTGCTCTGATCTTTTATATCGACAAATTTGGTGGGCAGTCCTTATCTGCAGCGATTGAAAAAAGCTTTATCTGGGCCTACAGATGCCGAATTCGGCAGCAAGTGGTACAACTTGCAACCATGGATAAGTATGTGCTGGAAAATAATCTGCTCCGGGTAATCAAAGAAGCCAGAATACCTAGTGATGTACTATCTATGCCGCTACTCACAATTCGGGCTTCAGAAAATAATAATAACCGCCGTACCGGTAACCATGAGCAAGATGAGCTGGTGAGGCTGTTCAAGGAGATGAACTACTATGAGTGATGCACAGGTAACATCCTTTACGGTCAGATCATTACTGGGTGATGCATCTCGTTATCTTATCCCCATGTACCAGCGTAATTATGCCTGGGGAGAGGGTGAAATCACTCAACTTGTACAGGACATACTCGACTACCAGCAAAAAAGCCTGCATAGCCCATACCCTCAAACTTACTACATCGGTACGTTGGTCGTGTTCACTCGCCCTGATGGGCAGTCAGAGATAATCGACGGCCAGCAGCGTTTCACGACCCTATCCCTTCTTGCTAACTGGTTAAAAAAACATGCGGGATCCACGCTGGATATGAGCTGGTACCAGGGTATTAATCTGGGATTCGAGAGTAGACCAAAATCCAGTGAGACCTTTGCACGCCTCTGGCAAGGCGTCGAACCACATAAACTTCGAAGCAAGGAGTTTAACGAAGGGTTGATTAATGGTTATGAGCTGATTGGCAAAGTGCTGCGCGACTTGAAGCTAGTTGGAGAGCCATTAAACCATTTTTGTACCTATCTATTCGACTATGTACAAATTGCCCGAATAGAAGTGCCTGCCGATACCGACCTCAATCATTTTTTTGAGGTGATGAACAACCGAGGCGAGCAACTTGAAAAACATGAGGTGGTGAAAGCGCGACTGATGGCTGTGCTCAACGAGATAACGGACCAGCAAGATCGGCAGAGCAGCCTGAACACCCTCTCACGAGTTTGGGATGCTTGCTCCAACATGGAACGTTATGTCCAATACGGTTTTTCGCCAGCCGAACGTCATCAATTATTTGGGCAGGAAAATTGGGGGCAATTTGTGCCTGCTGATTTTAATTCTCTAGCTGACATGCTTATCCCATCGGCTTCGGAGCTTGGCACAAGAGAGAACCAAACAAACCGCACACTGGCTGACATTATCAAGTCATCTTCAACCATAAGTGGTGATAGAGGTGAAGAAGATGAAGGTAGCTCAGAGCGTTTTAATAGTGTTATCAATTTCTCCAACTTCCTGCTCCATGTGTTGCGTGTCTGTAGGCAAACTGGAAAGGACAGAGTGGATGTTCCGCTTGATGACAAACAATTAATCGACCAGTTCGAACTTCGGTTATTAAAGCAGAATGACCCGGTTAAAGCGGTACAGAATTTCACCTTTGCACTTCTCAAATGCAAATATCTTTTTGATCAGTTCGTGATAAAACGAGAATTCGCTAAAGGTAGCGATGGGTGGAGCCTTAAGCGCCTGCGTTGGTATTCGGAAAAGAGCACCAGCTATACCAATACGTTTAATGAAGATGATGGTAGCTATGTAGACATCAACCGACAGATCTTGATGCTGCTTTCCGCATTCCACGTTTCAACCCCTACTCTGGTTTACAAACACTGGTTGAATGGGGCTTTGTTCTATCTGTTTAATGCCCATTCCGCTGTAAGCCAGATCGAAGCAAGGGAATATCTCGAATATCTGGAGCATCTTGCCTCCGCATTTGTCTTTCAGAACTTCCTGGCAGAAGAAACGCCAAAATCATATTTTGAGATTATCTACGGCAATGAGTCACATATCCAACCTGTTGTACTGTCAGATCAGATTCAGAAGAAGATGCGCTTTGGTACGATAGCAAACAACTTGGTATTCAATTACCTAGACTACTTACTCTGGTGTCGTGACAGAAATAAAGCTGAGATAGTCAAACGTTTTGAATTTACCTTCCGAAGTTCGGTAGAGCATTTCTATCCTCAGCACCCCATGGATGGCTACAGGACATTTCCAGATACATCGTTGCATACCTTCGGCAACCTCAGTCTGATTAGCCACAGCAAAAATTCACGACTTAGCAACTTCCAGCCAAAACAAAAGCAAGAGCATTTCGAAGCGAGCCTTGAACGTAATGAAATTGATAGCCTGAAATTGCTCGCAATGATCGAGCTGATGAAGAAGAACAATCAGTGGGGCGAGGAGGAAATCGTCACTCACGAAGCGGAAATGCTGGCAGTGTTAACCGGTGCCGGTGGTATGGATAGCGTATTTAAGGAGGTGTTATGAATAATGTCGGCCAGCGTGAACGCATAACACAAAAACGTGTTATCCAACTATTCACCGAGCACTTAGGTTATCGCTATCTGGGAAACTGGCATAAACGCGAAGACAACCGCAACATCGAACCTAGCTTAGTCTCTGCCTGGCTAACAAAATGTGGCGTTTCAGAAGTGCTTATCGACCGTGTATTGCGACAACTTGACCGAGCCGCAAGTCTCGGTGAAGGCCGTATCCTCTATGATGCCAACAAGGAGGTCTATCGCCTGTTGCGCTACGGTGTGAAGGATAAGGAAGGTGCAGGCGAGCAGAACCAGACCATCTGGCTGGTGGACTGGAAAAATCCAGAAGCGAATGATTTTGCTATTGCTGAAGAAGTGACACACAAAGGCGAAAATAAGAAACGCCCGGATCTGGTTCTGTATGTTAACGGCATTGCACTTGGTGTGATTGAGCTGAAACGTTCTACAGTTTCAGTTTCAGAAGGTATACGCCAAAACCTCGATAACCAGCAAAAAGCATTTATCCGTAACTTCTTCACCACTATCCAATTGGTGATGGCCGGTAATGATTTAGAAGGGCTTCGCTATGGCGTAATCGAAACGCCGGAGAAATATTATCTCCAATGGAAAGAAGCCGCTGAGTCCCCCCATTCCAACATGCTAGATCGTCATCTGGCCCAGATATGTAATAAACAGCGCCTGCTGGAATTGATCCACGACTTTATCGTCTTTGATGCTGGGGTGAAAAAAACCTGCCGCCATAACCAATACTTTGGTGTCGCTGCAACGAAACCTTTTATTCAGCGCAATGAAGGCGGGATCATCTGGCATACACAGGGCAGCGGTAAAAGTCTGACTATGGTTTGGCTGGCAAAATGGATCAGAGAAAATATCACTGATAGTAGAGTGCTGATCATAACCGACCGCACAGAGCTAGATGAACAAATCGAAAAAGTCTTCAACGGCGTGGAAGAGGAAATCCTTCGCACCCGAAGCGGAGCAGATTTGGTAACTCGTCTTAATCAAACCAAACCCTGGCTTATATGTTCGCTAGTACATAAATTTGGCCGTCACGAAGAGGATGACATAGAGGCCGACACTGACGATTTCATCGAACAAATGAAACGAAATATTCCTGCCGATTTTAGCCCGAAGGGAAAATTGTTCGTATTTGTGGATGAGTGCCACAGAACCCAGTCCGGCAAATTGCATTCGGCAATGAAAAGCATACTTCCAGATGCGCAGTTTATCGGCTTCACTGGCACCCCACTAATGAAGAAAGATAAGAAGAAGTCAGTCGAAATCTTCGGGCCCTATATTCACACTTATAAATTCGACGAAGCAGTGAATGATGGGGTTGTGCTGGATTTGCGCTACGAGGCTCGTGACATCGATCAACGAGTGAAATCTCAGAAAAAAGTCGACCAGTGGTTTGATGCTAAGACATCTAAACTTTCTCGCCTTGGTCAACAGCAACTCAAGCAGAAATGGGCTTCGATGCAGAAATTGTTGTCGAGTCGCTCGCGGCTGGAACAGATTGTGGCTGACATCCTTCTCGATTTCGAACAAAAACCGCGACTCGCCGACGGCCGAGGTAACGCCATGTTGGTTTGTTCCAGCGTCTATCAGGCCTGCAAATGCTATGAGATGTTTAGCGAAGCTGGTTTTGCCGGTAAATGTGCGATTGTGACGAGCTACCAGCCAAATGCCAGTGAGATTAAAGGCGAGGAAAGTGGTGAAGGGCTGACTGAGAAACTAGCCAAGTACAACATCTATCGAAAAATGCTTGCGGAGTATTTTGAGCAACCGGAGGCTGAGGCAGCTAAACGCGTGAGTGATTTTGAAAAAGAGGTCAAACAACGCTTTATCAAAGAACCTGGCCAGATGCGCCTATTGATAGTCGTTGATAAGTTATTGACGGGGTTTGATGCCCCCTCTGCTACTTACCTTTATATCGACAAAAAAATGGCTGACCATAACCTCTTCCAGGCGATCTGCCGGGTTAATCGACTGGATGGGGAGGACAAAGAATACGGTTATATTGTCGACTATAAAGATCTTTTCCGTTCACTTGAAAAAACAGTTCAGGACTACACTGCAGAAGCTTTTGATGGCTACGACAAAGAAGATGTAGCCGGGTTACTGAAAGATCGTTTGCAACAGGCCAAAATTGATTTAGATGGCGCGCTTGATGCAGTTCGCACTCTTTGCGAACCAGTTCGCATGCCACGACATCAGCTAGATTATCAGCACTATTTCTGTGGTGAACCCGGTGCAGTAGTAGAACAAATATCCGAGAAAGAAGCGTTACGACTAACACTTTATCAATCTGTGGCGAGGCTTATCCGCACTTTTACTGGTCTGGCAGGTGAACTGACAGATGCTGGCTATAGTGAGCAGCAGGCAGAGAAAATCCGCCTCGAAGTTGAGTTTTACTCGAAAGTTCGCGATGAAATCAAAATAGCCAGTGGCGATCTCGTGGATATGAAGCAGTTCGAGCCAGGTATGCGGCAGATGCTAGATCTTTGGGTAGATGCCGATCCTAGTGAAACGCTGATGGACTTTGAGCAGCTAGGGCTGCTTGAGTTGATTATTGAACGCGGAGAAGATGCACTGGATGGACTTCCAGCCGACATGCGTGGCAATCAGGAGGCCATGGCTGAAGCGATTGAAAATAACGTTCGCAGAACCATTGTTGATGAAAATCCGGTCAACCCGAAATACTACGAAAAAATGTCGGTGTTGCTTGATGAACTGATCGCTCTTCGCCGTCAACAGGCTATCTCCTATCAAGAGTATCTGGAGCACGTACGTGAACTAGCGAAGCAGGTGAAACATCCACAGTCAGGTAATAAAAATAATTATCCAGTGAGCATTGATACTCTCGCCAAGAAAGCGTTGTATGACAACCTCGGGCAGGATGAAGTGTTAGTAATAAAGATAGATACTGCAGTACGTCATACAAAAAAAGCTGACTGGTATGGAGATCGTTTTAAAGAGCGCGAGATCAGCTTCGCTATTGCGGAAGAGCTCAAAGGTTATTCAGTGACAGTCGCCGATGTAATGGCCTTGGTGAAAGCTCAGAAGGAGTACCGCTAATGCCATTGGTTACCTTTGGTGAACTCACTTTGGATTTACAGCGAAAAAAAATTAAAAACCTGCATATCAGCGTTCTACCTCCGGATGGCCGAGTAAGGGTATCGGCCCCCGTATCGCTATCAGATACCGCAATCAGAATGGCTGTTGTCAGAAGGCTTGTGTGGATCCGCCAGCAACAGGCACAATTTCAGGCTCAGCCTCGCCAAAGTGAACGAGAGATGTGCAGTGGAGAGACCCACTACCTCTGGGGAAGAGGATATCGGCTGGATGTAGTTTTGGTAGATAAGTCCTCTGAAGTGAAACTTCAGGGCGGTTGGATACGCATGAAAGTACCTCCACATTACGACACAGCCCAACGGGAAGCAGTTCTCAACCAATGGTATCGCAGTATTTTAAAACATAGACTGCCCAAGTTGATTGCCAAATGGCAGCCCGAGATGAAGGTTGAAGCGAGCTTCGTTGGTATCAAGCGTATGAAGACTAAGTGGGGTAGCTGTAACCCTCAGTCTGCGCGTGTCTGGATCAATCTCGAACTGGTTAAAAAGCCTCCTGAATGCCTTGAATTCATTGTGGTTCACGAACTCGTTCATCTACACGAACGCAAACATAACGAGCGTTTTATCGGCCTGATGAATATGTACCTACCGAACTGGCGTGAACACAGAGCTAAGTTGAATAAGATGCCCTTGGCTTATAATCACTGGGGGTATTGATCAACGGGGAGCAGATCAGTGACAGAGCTCTCTAAATGTAAGATCCAGATGAATTATTTACTATTGGCTCCGTAAATTTCTCTGTAGTCTAACAATCAAGAGTTTGGAATATAAACAGCACAACTGGTATGTTAAAGTCATTGTGAAAATGTGGTCATTCGGGGATATCTGGATATTACACAAGGAGTTCAAATGGGTATCAGTGTGCAAGTTCTACAAGCCAATCATGGTGACTGCATCCTAGTAACACATGAAAGTCTGAATGGCGTATGGAACTTACTAATTGATGGAGGCAACGCTGCTACCTTTCAGTTCGGCCAAAGAGGTCGTTATAGCGGTGCTCTTCGCTGTGTGCTTGATGAACTGAAGGAGAAAGGGCAAAAAATTGATTTAGCGATTTTAACTCACATCGATGATGACCACATTGGCGGCCTGTTAAGAGCATTTGAGACACCGGGCTATCTGAGTGAAATGGTGTCGTCAATCTGGTTCAATTCATCGCGGTTCATTACTGACTACTTCAATGTTGCCGAAATTTCAGACAACGATATTCATCTCCGGGACGATTCGCCCCTGACGAGCGTCAGGCAAGGTAAAAACCTGGAAACACTGTTGAATGAAATCAGTTGCGCGCGGCAACCTGTCGTAATGGCTTCTCAAAAAATCATAAAAGGTCCTTTCACATTTACTATATTATCTCCCGATGAAGACAAACTCAGGAAACTTCTTCATAAGTGGCCTGATGACCCTGAGCCAACTACTACCTCAGGGCATTCTACTGATTACGACTTGAGCCTTGATGAAATTTTGGCTGATGATATATTTGAAAATGATCCTTCTGATTACAATGGCAGTTCTATTGCTTTCATTCTTGAAGCTGAGGGGAAAAGAATGCTTTTTCTCGGCGATGCTCATGACAAAATTATTGTGCGTAGTCTCCGGGCACTTGGATATAGTGAGACGAGAAAACTGCCGCTTGATTTTGTAAAGATTTCTCATCATGGCAGTCAATACAATACCAGTTCAGAATTTCTTTCATTGATAAATACACACCGGTTCATTATATCTACCAATGGAGCTATGCACGGGCTACCTAATAAAAGAACTATCGCCCGAATTTTGGCCTCTGGTAGTGGGAATATATGCTTTAATTACTCTGAAATTATTTCGCCATTACTGCATGAACATGAGACCGAAACCTATTCCTCACGACTCGTAGCACTTGACGGAAAAATCAGGCTATAAAATGACCGCATCAGAATTAATGGCTTCCTATTGCGTCGTTGTAAATAAGGGCAGCGGCGTTCTGGTCAATGCTATGTCTCAGGATTATTCTTACGTTCTTACGGCAAGGCACGTGTTAACAGAGGCCAACGCTAAACTTGTCGTCACAGACGTTCAAGGTAGAGAGCTCAAGGTTTTATCAGTTCTGAATCACACCGATCAAAGTCATTCAGACACATATGACTGTGCCGTGATACAGGTTGAGTATATTCCAACAGTTGCACAACAATCATTCCCAGCCTCATCATTGCCTGATATGGCACCTCTAAAGCTTGTCGGTTTTCCGGGAACAGAGAGAGGAAGTACAGACCCAATGAAAGTCCAAGACGGACATATGACAAGCGTAAGGGACCATTTGATTGTCTTCACAGTCAGTGGCACACCAGGGAAAGATGCAATTGAAGGTATGTCTGGTGGTGGTATTTATCATGTAGCCAATGAACGTCCCTATTTGGTGGGGGTTGAATTTGGTATGGATAGTATCAACAAGCATCAACAATATGGCCGTGTTCAATGCCAAGGGCTAGTGAGATTTGAAGAAATCATCGAGGCAAATAACAAAGCTCCCATTATACCAGCCTATTTGGAATGCTTTTCGCGTCTGAGAGAACAGATATTCAGTTTTAATGTTATTAATAAAAATACTATTATTGGTTTAAAGACTGAGTTACTTAACTTTGCTGATAGCCTTGTCGCTCAAGGGATACCGCCTCCGTTCGAGCTCATGACAAAATATAAAGACGACTTAATAATCGGACCTTTTCAGCCTGCTGATATAAAAGATAAAAGGTTATGGGTTGCTTATTTCGAATTTTTGATAATTTGCGCAATTCTGGATAATGTAAGCGCCACTGACTATCGCTATATTAAAGAATTAGAGCGACGCCGAAGAATTCTATATACAAATGATGGTTCTAACTGGGTTGGTAAGCTAGACATAATTCTAAAAGCCGCTAGAAAATTTCTTGATAAAGACGGAACTGTGATTGTTGCTTCTCCAGAACAGGGAGCTGATTTATTGCCAGATGGATTTGAAGTGGACAGAGTTATACAAAATATCGCACTGGTTCCGGGAGCCGGACCTCTTGCCCCTATCGATCAGGTTGAACGGGCGATGTACAAAAGTTTTGTATTGACGCACCTCGAGGGACTTCGTAAACAATGCGTCGTACGTAATGAAAGACTTTTTGCAAATACCGAACCTGGTATTGCTCAGTTGCGTGCGTTTAAGGAGTACTTCAATGCATTTATTAAATAAAGAACACGACTTAAATTTCCTGCATACAAAATTCAAAGAGATGAGCTTTCAGCTTTTTGTTTCAAATGATGAAGGTTCATATATCTCTTGTGTTGCATGTTGGTGTGAAAGTGCTTCCCAAGTTGTTGACAACTGGAGTGCCATCCAAAACTATTTATCTGTTTTTTATCAGCCCCCGGGGGATATAGCGCTATGGAATATTTACCTGGCATTTTTTTGTACAGAAACGCTTCCAATATGGGAGAAATATAAAATTGAAAATGATAAGTATGCTGTCAGAAAGTTGGTACTCGATGGAACTGGAACCATTCTTCCTAATGCTGAATCCCTGACTCTTCTAAACAACCACTTGTTAGGTGCTGATCTGGAGCTTACCGAACGAAACAAGGGTACAGAGGATGAGTTTTCCTTATCTTTGGGTGATTATGTTCGAGGTACTCCTTTAGATTCAACTTTTGAATCAAGAGAGACTCGAGCCCGAAGAATCGATAACATAATTGAATTTCTGAGCCAAAATGAAAATAAAAAAAGTTGAGATCGAAGGTTTCCGTGCCTACAAATATAAGGAGGATGGAATTTTCGATTTTACAAACGATGATGAAATGCCTTCTAACTTTGTTGCAATTTATGCTCCTAATGGTTTTGGAAAAAGCTCCTTTTATGATGCAGTTGAATGGGCGATTACGAATCATTTGGAAAGGCTTGGTGGTGACTATAATCGTTCAAATCATGAACTCGCAGCTAAAAGTACTAAAGAAAAAGGCATAGCTCAAAAAATCCTACGCAATAAGGATGTTGATAGCAGTATACCAACACGCGTTACAGTTACCACCACTCTCCCAAAACCATTCAACCGAAACCTTAGAGCGCCACGTTCAAATTCAAGTGATATCAGAATCGGTGTAAATAAGAATAAAGAAAATGAATACTTTAGAAAGATTATCCTAAGCCAAGATGAAATTGATCGATTTTTAAGGGAGGCTAAACCGCAGGATCGATATAATAGTTTCATGGAAAGCTTTGGGTGTGATGCCGAGATTGCCCGTCAGGAGTTAACAGTTTTAATTAATGATAACAAGGTTGTACTAGCTGATCTGGAAAAAGAGAGAAACAAACTTCTAGATCAACTACAGGAACCAGTTGATGTATATATGTTCGAACAATTTAATAAAATTGTGTCTGAATTGAATAAAAACGATGAAAATTTGATCTTGGTGGATGATCAATTCTCATTAAATACTCAACATGACATGGTTTCAGCCATCATAACCCGTACTCAAGAACTAAAAAAACAAGCTTCTGCTAATATCAATTTGCGAGAATCACTAACTAAATATTTTTCTAAATTGCCAGAATTAAAACTTAATCTTAGCCTAATCAAGGAGCAACAACACAAGCTGCTTAAATTTAGTAAAGGATTGCAGGAGGCCGAACGATATCAGTCATTATTAACTTCATACTCGACTATTCAGAACGAATACCAGTATGCAAGCCAGCAATTGCTAACTCTAAATGAAGTAGCTGAATACTTAAAAATTTTTCTAGATACTCAATCAGAAATAACAAATGTCACTGAAAAATGCTCCTCGCTTTCTAGGCAACACACTTATGAAGCAACCATACTTGTTGATCTTCAGCAGTCACTCAGCAAACTTGATTCAGACTTAACCGAGGCTGATAATCGCTCATTGCTTCTACGTACAGCGTTAGATAATTGTTCCTCTATTTACTCTGAAATAAATGTACAACAAGAACGGCTAAAAAAACTTAGTGCTCAAGTTGTAAATACAAATTTGTCATTAGCTCTAAATAAGAATCTGCGAGATAATATTCAGCTTGAGTTAACAACGATATCTTCCCTCACGGTTAATGCGGAATCATTGCTTAATTCTGATTTAAGCGCAATTAATTTTGATAAGCTTAAACTGGATGAATTAGGACACATTTCTGAAGAACTGAATGCGTTACTGCTGCACGATCAATCTGTTAAGAAAACTCAAATTTCTTTAGCCGAACAAATGGGACTTCATGAACGTCTGGTTACCTCTGGTCTAGAGTATCTGAGTATATGGCCCACTAATATTTGCCCTTTATGTAACAAGCCGCATGATTCTGAGTCGGCTCTCCAAAAAGAAGTAAAGAATACAGAACTATTGTCAATTCTAAGTAAGGAGAATGCAGAAAAACTCAATGCTTCCACTAAACGACAAAGCTTACTCAAAGCCAAGATGGATGCAATCGTCCAAGAGGCCGTTAGGATTCAGATGGATCGCCTTTCTGATCTAAGAACTAAACTTAACGACCTTGGTTTGCAAGTATCTAAACTAGAAGAGCAAAAATCATTACTTCAGGCACAGGTCAACTCTCTGCAGTTGCAAATCAAATCCCTTCAACTTTCTGTCTGGGAACTTACTAAAGAAGAACTCATATCTCGGACAGAAGCCGAACTCAAAGATCTTACTTTAAAGAAAGAAGAATTGCTTAATAGTAAAACAGTGTTAAGCCAAAATATTGATGAAAAAAAATTGCTCATAACGCAGATTGAGTCATCGATTAAAATGCTCAATTTACAAATTAAAACCACTTCCTCTAAATCAGCTTATCAAAAGGTAAATGTTTACCTTATTGAAAATAGCTTGCAGCCACATGAATTTAAAAAATATTACGTCGAAAAGCGAGCGGCAATTGAAAAATGCAGAAAAGAAAATTTATCTGATGCAAAAAAAATTGCTGAGCAGTCAAAATCCCTGAAAGAGACTATGATTGCTAACGAAACTGTGACTGATATTGAGGTATTATCCGCAGAGAAAAAGCAGGCAGAGAATCATATCGCTGAGTATGAATCATTTATACAGTCTTTCGTTGCGTCTTTAAATCAAATGATTGGCCCGCAGGATGGCAAGACTGCCGATGAGATAGGAAATACTATAACCGAAACCATTAATCTCCAGATACTGGAATATCGAGGAATTGATAGCAAACTGAAAAAATTTGAACTGTTATCAGAACTATTGAAAGCAACAGAGTTGTATTTAACAAATCAAGTGCTCCGTGAAAACCTTACCACCGTGGAGAAACGCTTAACTCAGAGAAATCAAGTTGATAAAGTGCTGTTGGCTGAGAGAGAAAATGTTATTGATGAACTTAGAAAGCTCATAAGAGAGTTCTTCTATGAAGATCTTATTGATTCTATTTACAGAAAAATCGATCCACATCCATCCCTCAAAAAGGTTGAGTTCCGTCCAGATTTTGAGACATCAGATCGTCCTGGATTAAATATTGTCCTCAGCGATGAGGAAGGGAAAACTGTGTCGCCAATTCTTTTTTTCAGCGCTGCTCAGTTGAATATTCTCAGTTTAAGCGTATTTTTGGCTAGTGCACTTCATGCCAAGGATGATAATGGTGATCCAATAGATGTCATTATGATTGATGACCCGATACAATCAATGGACTCAATTAATGTCTTAGCCACAATTGATCTCCTACGAAGCATTTCTGTTCGTTTTAATAAGCAGATTATAATCTCAACACATGATGATAACTTCTTTAGTTTGCTTCAGCGCAAGATCCCTTCACAAGTTATGGGTTCAAAATTCCTTAAGCTGGAAAAATTTGGTGTTGTAGTTCCTGTCGAATCATTGAGTAATTAATAGCTAATAAAAATATGACCATATACTGGGCCAGTCCCGGTCCAGTATATGGGACAAAATGGTCTGAATTAATCCTACATAGCCTCTTTAGACCATCCCCCTTCTTGGGGGTAAAGACTGTATAATTATTATGTTCACAATAAAATTGATTATTTTATAAAAACTAATGATTTACTGCTCACTGATAGTAAGTAGCCGCGTCTATCGGTCATGGTTTTTATTTGGGAATAACGGAAAGCATATTCTTAACATTTCTTCTATTATTTTCATTAATCGACCAGCACTGCTGCCCTACTTCGCAAAATCAAACGGACTAATCCCCTTATCACGATTAGCGTCAAGAAAATCTGCCCACCATTGCACCATCAACCTACGCTCCCCAAGATGCTCAGCCTTATGAATGTAAGCTGCCCGCACAGAGCTACGCTCTTGATGACTCATCTGCCGCTCTACCGCATCTCTCGACCACAACCCTGACTCAATCAGTGAACTACAGGCCATGGTTCTGAAACCATGACCACATACTTCAACCTTAGTGTCGTAACCCATCACCCTCAGTGCTTTATTCAATGTATTCTCACTCATAGGCTTACGTGGATCGTGATCGCCAACGAAAATCAGCTCTCGGTTTCCACTCATACTTTTGATCTTTTCCAAAATGGCGAGAGCCTGTCGCGACAAGGGAACAAGATGCGGAGTCTTCATCTTAGAACCGCGCTGAGAGTGTTTAACGCCTTCCAGTGGTTCACGCTCTCCCGGAATCGTCCACAGAGCGGTTTCAAAATCCACTTCTGACCAGCGCGCAAAACGCAGTTCGCTTGAACGAATGAAAACTAACAGCGTGAGTTCCACAGCCAGCCGAGTTAATGGTCTTCCAGTATATGTATCAATACGATGAAGCAATTCAGGAATACGACTGAGGTCTAGCGCAGCGCGATGCTGCCGTTTAGCAGTAGCTATCGCCCCAGCAATATCTTGTGCGGGGTTGTAATCGATTAAACCGTTCTGTACCGCAAAGCGCATTATTGCCGTTGTCCGCTGTTGAAGACGCGCAGCTACTTCAAGACGTCCTGACTTCTCCACAGCTTTAATTGGAACCAGTAAATCGCGAGTACCAATATCTACTATATTTCGCTTCCCTACTGCGGCAAATAAATTGTCTTCCAGACTTTTTAACACTCTAGCACTGTGCGACTCAGACCACTTTTGATTGCTGGCGTGCCAGTCCCTAGCTACCACTTCAAAAGTTATCGCTTCTTGCTCTTGTTCTACCTTAACGGCTTTCTTATTCTCACTGGGATCGACACCATTAGCTAAATGCTTGCGGGCTTCTTCACGCCGTGCCCTGGCATCAGCCAATGACACTTCAGGATATTTCCCCAATGCCAGCATCTTTTCTTTCCCGCCGAAGCGATAACGCAGCCGCCAATATTTAGAACCGTTCGGGTGAACCAACAACACCATGCCATCACCATCGGTAAGCTTATAGGCTTTTTCTTCAGGCTTGGCTGTACGAACCTTCACATCACTCAGAGCCATGTTGAGTATCCTTTCAAGGGGTCTGTGTGGGTACAAACATTATCGAACCGGGATATACCCGCATTTGTACCCGCATCAGTAAGTTGATGTAGATTGAATCAGGTTGACTTATGTTGACTGAAAAAGCGAGGGAAGCCTTGCGGGGACTGGATTTTAGGCATAAAAAAAGACCTCAGTTGAGGTCTATTTACATACTGTTGGTGCCGAAGGCCGGAATCGAACCGGCATGCCTCGCGGCGGTTGATTTTGAGTCAACTGCGTCTACCGATTTCGCCACTTCGGCACTGAAGTAGTATGCGGAGAACGAGGTGAATTATACCTACCCGAAGTCCGCATGCAACTGTTATCCCACTAAGTTTAGTCTAAGTGTTGAAAAAACCGCCATCAACGCCGTTTTAGCAGCAAATAAACACTGATTAGGAGGAAAAGTATACTCGGTAACAGCGCGCCGATGACCGGAGGGATGCTGTAAACCAAGCTAAGTGGGCCGAAAATCTGATCCAATACATAGAAAACAAAACCAAAGAAGATACCGGTAACCACCCGAACCCCCATTGGTACACTGCGTAATGGACCAAAAATAAATGACAGCGCCATCAGCATCATCACGGCAACTGAGAATGGCGCAAATATCTTGCCCCACATATTCAGTTCGTATCGGCTCGACTCTTGCCCACTTTGTCGCAGGTATTTGCTGTAATCATGCAATCCGCTGATAGAAAGTGAATCTGGGTTCATAGCAACCACACCCAACTTCTCTGGTGTTAAGTTAGTTCTCCACTCACCGGTTAGTGTCTGTGAGCCAGTCACTTTATTTGGATTGCTTAAATCAGATTCATCAACCTGCGATAAGCGCCACAGATTGTCTTCAAACGTCGCGGTAGCGGCATAACGCACCGAAAGCAGGCGATCCTGTTTATCAAAATGATAAATATTGACCCCGGTTAGCTCGTTATCACCCGAAACTCGCTGGATATAGATAAAGTCGGAGCCATCTTTTGCCCACAAACCAGATTGCGTCGATAACAATGACCCCCCGTACATCTGCTGTGCACGGAAGTTACGTGCCATCTGCTCACCTTGCGGGGCAACCCACTCACCAATAGCCATGGTCAGCAACACTAATGGAATCGCGGTTTTCATCACCGAAGCGGCGATTTGCATGCGGGTAAAACCTGATGCTTGCATCACCACCAATTCACTGCGCGTGGCCAAGGTGCCCAGGCCCAATAAGGCACCTAACAGCGCTGCCATCGGGAAGAATATCTCGATATCCTTAGGGATACTTAGCAAGGTGTACATACCCGCGGAAACCGCAGAGTAATCGCCCTGCCCGACTTTGCGTAGCTGATCGACAAACTTGATAATGCCGGACAACGATACCAGCATGAATAAGGTCATCAGGATGGTATTGAGGATAGTCCGTCCGATATAGCGGTCTAATACACCAAACATCAGGCAGCCCCTCTCAGTCGAGCACGTAACTTACGAGCCGGCAGGCCATCCCACAGGTTCAATATCACCGCCACTGCAAAGTAAACACCGTTCACAGTCCACATCCAAATCAAGGGGTCCAACTTGCCACCACTTGCATTAGAGCGCAGGGAGCTTTGTAACAGGAAGAAAATCAAATAGAGCAGCATGGCGGGCAACATACTCAGAACACGGCCCTGACGCGGGTTGACTACACTGAGCGGCACCACCAGCAATGCCATAATGACCACAGAGACAATCAGTGTTAAACGCCAATGAAACTCCGCACGCGCATCAGGTTTGGTAGAGTCCCACAGCTGTTTCATGGTCATCTGCTCAGCGACATTATTGTTTTGCTGTACTTCCTGATGACCGATAATAGCCTGGTAATCGACAAAATCAGTAATACGGAAGTCGCGCAACAATGCAGTGCCTTCATAGCGGGTACCTTTATTTAAGATAACCACTTGCGAACCATCAGGCCGTTCAGTCATATGGCCGCTGTCTGCTACCACGACCGAGGGGCGTTGATTACCGTTTGGCCGCAATTGTGCCAAAAATACACGGTTAAACTCTTTGCCCGTCACATTACCGATAAATAAGGCTGAATTGCCATCAGTTGAAGACTTAAACTGCCCACCAGCCAGAGCAGCCAAGCTAGGGTTAGCTCTGGCGTCATTCAGCACTTTGTCTTGATGTTTAGAAGACCAAGGGCCAAGCCAGATAGTATTGACTACCGCCAGCGCTGAAGTTATCAGTGCCAAAATTAATGCAGCCATAATCAAGGACTTTTTGCCCATGCCGCAGGCATGCATCACGGTGATTTCACTCTCCGTGTACAATTTACCTAGCGTCATCAATAAGCCAAGGAATAAGCTTAATGGCAGGATAAGTTGTGCCATTTCAGGCACACCGAGCCCTAAAAGGGATAAAACCAAGTTTGTTGGGATTTCACCGTCGACCGCAGCGCCCAATATCCGTACTAACTTCTGGCTAAAGAAGATTAATAGCAGGATGAACAGAATCGCAATTTGGCTCTTAAGTGTTTCCCGTACCAGATATCTAATGATGATCACGCTAATACGCCTGTGAAAACTTGTCTTTTTGCAGGAAAATCGATAGTTTCATCGTTAATCCGCCATTTATTCTCATCATATGGCAACCTTCACAGCTAAAATAGTATTACAACATCTAGCGTTTAGGTGTCCTATAGGAACATGCTTATAGTCGCCAAAACAAAACAACTTATGCCGTTAAGGTTAACACACGTCGTTAACACAACGGAGAGAGATCGTTGCGGAGTGCTACATTCTAGCGGTAGCTCCCGCCTTTGTCTTTAAGATTCAGGAGAGTGCATGGAGTTCAGTGTAAAGAGCGGCAGCCCGGAAAAACAGCGCAGTGCCTGTATTGTAGTCGGCGTTTTCGAACCCCGCCGTCTATCTCCCATTGCCGAACAACTCGACAAAATTAGTGATGGCTACATCAGCGCTTTACTGCGCCGTGGTGAACTTGAAGGCAAAGTCGGGCAGACGCTATTACTGCACCATGTGCCGAATATTCTCTCCGAGCGCATCTTGTTAATTGGCTGTGGCAAAGAGCGTGAGCTTGATGAGCGCCAGTACAAGCAAGTGATCCAGAAGACCATCAATACCCTTAATGACACCGGCTCAATGGAGGCTGTTTGCTTCCTAACTGAGCTGCATGTTAAAGGCCGCAATACTTACTGGAAAGTGCGCCAAGCGGTAGAAACAGCGAAAGAGACGCTTTATACCTTTGATCAGCTTAAAAGTAATAAAATCGAGCCTCGTCGCCCATTGCGCAAAATGGTGTTCAATGTGCCAACCCGCCGCGAACTAACCAGCGGTGAGCGCGCTATCCAGCATGGTCTGGCAGTGGCATCCGGCATTAAAGCGGCTAAAGATTTGGGTAATATGCCACCCAATATTTGTAATGCCGCCTATCTGGCCTCGCAAGCGCGCCAGTTGGCCGATGCATTCAGCACCAATATCATCACCCGCGTGATTGGTGAGCAGCAAATGAAAGAGCTGGGAATGCACTCTTATCTCGCTGTTGGCCATGGTTCGCAGAATGAATCATTGATGTCAGTGATAGAATATAAGGGTAATCCAAACCCGGACGCTAAGCCAATTGTGCTGGTGGGCAAAGGGTTGACCTTCGACTCCGGCGGTATTTCGATTAAGCCGGCCGAAGGTATGGACGAGATGAAATACGACATGTGCGGCGCTGCAACTGTCTATGGCGTGATGCGCGTGGTGGCTGAGCTGCAATTGCCATTGAATGTCATTGGTGTGCTGGCGGGCTGTGAAAACATGCCAGGTGGCCGTGCTTATCGCCCTGGTGATATCCTCACCACCATGTCTGGCCAGACAGTTGAAGTGTTGAATACCGATGCCGAAGGCCGCCTGGTGCTGTGTGATGCATTGACCTATGTCGAGCGTTTCGATCCAGAACTGGTGATTGATATCGCGACATTGACCGGTGCTTGCGTTGTGGCATTGGGCCATCACATCACCGGTTTGATGTCGAATCACAATCCACTGGCTCACGAGCTGATTGGGGCGTCTGAACAGGCCGGTGACCGTGCATGGCGCTTGCCGCTGGGTGATGAGTTCTATGAGCAGTTGGATTCCAATTTTGCCGACATGGCGAATATTGGTGGCCGTGCTGGTGGTGCCATTACCGCGGGCTGTTTCTTGTCGCGCTTTACTCGTAAATATAGCTGGGCGCACCTGGATATCGCGGGTACGGCATGGCGTTCGGGCAAAAACAAAGGTGCAACCGGCCGGCCGGTCGCGTTGCTATCCCAGTTCTTGCTTAACCGCGCAGGGCTAAACGGCGACGATTAATCGTTTGATGTATTCCATTTGATATACACCCAAAGTAATTGGGGTTGCAGGTAGGCGGCAAACGAACTCATCCCGATGAGCTTACATCAGTAAGTGATTCGGGTGAGTGAGTGCAGCCAACACCCCTGCGGCGTCAAGGACGAAGGGTGCTGAGAACCTATGAAGAACGCCACCTTTTATCTGCTTGAACACGACACGCCCGCGGGTGAGCTACGTGCTCATGAAGCATTGGCCTGCGAGGTTGCGGCTGAACGTTGGCGGGCGGGCAAACGGGTGTTGATCGCCTGTGAAAGTCAGGAACAAGCCCAGCGGCTAGATGAAGCCCTGTGGCAACGGGCACCTGAGCAATTTGTGCCCCATAATCTAGCCGGTGAAGGGCCAAAGTATGGTGCGCCAGTCGAACTGGCGTGGCCGGAACGACGTGGAAATTCTCCTCGCGACCTCCTGATTAGCCTACTGCCAGAGTTCGCAGGTTTTGCCACCGCTTTCCATGAAGTGGTAGACTTCGTGCCTTACGAAGAAAATTTAAAACAGTTGGCGCGCGACCGATATAAGTCTTATCGCAGCGTCGGCTTCCACTTGACCACGGCAACGCCGCCAACTAATTGAAATAAAAAGAAAATGGAAAACACACCTTCTAATACCGACAAAACTGAGCCGTCCCTCGATAAAACATACAGCCCGCAGGAAATCGAACAGCCGCTGTATGAACACTGGGAAAAACAGGGTTATTTCAAGCCGAACGGCGATACCAGCAAAGAAAGTTACTGCATCATGATCCCGCCACCGAATGTGACCGGTAGCCTGCACATGGGTCATGCGTTCCAACAAACCATCATGGATACCTTGATTCGCTACCAGCGCATGCAGGGCAAAAACACCTTGTGGCAAGCCGGAACCGACCATGCCGGTATCGCGACCCAAATGGTGGTTGAGCGCAAAATTGCGGCTGAAGAAGGCAAAACTCGCCACGATTATGGCCGTGAAGCATTTATCGACAAAATTTGGCAGTGGAAAGGCGAATCTGGCGGCACCATTACTCGCCAAATGCGCCGTCTGGGCAACTCTGTGGATTGGGAACGCGAGCGTTTCACCATGGATGATGGCCTGTCCAATGCCGTTAAAGAAGTGTTTGTTCGCCTACATAAAGAAGATCTGATTTACCGTGGCAAACGTCTGGTGAACTGGGATCCGAAACTGCGCACCGCTATTTCTGATTTGGAAGTGGAAAACCGCGAATCCAAAGGCTCTATGTGGCATCTGCGTTATCCGCTGGCCGATGGTGCCAAAACAGCCGAAGGCAAAGATTATCTGGTGGTCGCCACCACCCGTCCGGAAACGGTGCTGGGTGATACCGGCGTGGCGGTAAATCCAGAAGATCCGCGTTATAAAGATCTGATTGGTAAAGAAGTGATTCTGCCACTGGTGGGCCGCCGCATTCCGATCCTCGGTGATGAACACGCCGATATGGAAAAAGGCACCGGCTGTGTGAAAATCACGCCAGCGCACGACTTTAATGACTATGAAGTGGGTAAGCGCCACGCGCTGCCGATGATCAACATTCTGACGTTTGACGGCGATATCCGTTCAGAAGCCGAAGTGTTTGATACTAATGGCGAAGCGTCCGATGCTTGCAGCGGCGCAATTCCAGAACAGTTCCAAGGTCTTGAGCGCTTTGCTGCCCGTAAAGCTGTAGTGGCTGAATTCGATAAACTCGGCCTGCTGGAAGAAGTTAAAGCCCATGACCTGACCGTACCTTATGGCGACCGTGGCGGCGTAGTTATCGAGCCGATGCTGACTGACCAATGGTATGTTCGCACCGCGCCATTGGCTAAAGTGGCCATCGAAGCGGTTGAAAACGGCGAGATCCAATTCGTACCGAAACAGTACGAAAACATGTATTACTCATGGATGCGCGACATTCAGGATTGGTGCATTTCCCGCCAATTGTGGTGGGGTCACCGCATTCCGGCCTGGTATGACGAGCAGGGTAAAGTGTATGTCGGCCGCGATGAAGCCGAAGTGCGCCGCGAAAATAATCTGGGCGCCGATGTGGCCTTGCGTCAGGATGAAGATGTGCTGGATACCTGGTTCTCATCTGGCCTGTGGACTTTCTCCACACTGGGCTGGCCAGAGCAAACTGAAGCACTGAAAACTTTCCACCCGACCAGTGTTGTGGTCAGTGGCTTCGACATTATTTTCTTCTGGATTGCCCGCATGATCATGCTGACCATGCACTTTATGAAAGATGAAAATGGTAAGCCGCAGGTGCCGTTTAAAACCGTGTATATGACCGGCCTTATCCGCGATGACGAAGGGCAGAAAATGTCCAAGTCGAAGGGTAACGTTATCGACCCACTGGATATGGTTGACGGTATCTCGCTGGAAGAGTTGCTGGAAAAACGTACCGGTAACATGATGCAGCCGCAATTGGCAGACAAAATCCGCAAGCGCACCGAGAAGCAGTTCCCGAACGGCATTGAGCCGCACGGTACTGACGCCCTGCGCTTTACGCTGGCCGCTTTGGCCTCGACTGGCCGTGATATCAACTGGGATATGAAGCGCCTGGAAGGTTATCGCAACTTCTGTAACAAGCTGTGGAACGCCAGCCGTTTCGTGCTGATGAACACCGAAGGGCAAGATTGCGGGCAGAATGGCGGCGAGATGGTGTTGTCACTGGCTGACCGCTGGATTCTGGCCGAATTCAATCAGACTATCAAAGCCTACCGCGAAGCAATGGACACTTACCGCTTCGATTTGGCGGCCGGTATTCTGTATGAATTTACCTGGAACCAGTTCTGTGACTGGTATTTGGAACTGACCAAGCCGGTGATGAACAGCGGTTCTGAAGCTGAATTACGCGGGACTCGTCATACTCTGATTGAAGTTCTGGAAGCATTGCTGCGTTTAGCGCACCCTATCATTCCTTACATCACAGAGACTATCTGGCAGCGGGTTAAAACCCTGAAAGGCATTACTGCGGACACTATTATGTTGCAGCCTTTCCCAGAATATGATGCCAGTCAGGTGGATGAAAAAGCCCTGAGCGATTTGGAATGGATCAAGCAAACCATTATTGCGGTGCGTAATATCCGGGCAGAAATGAATATTGCGCCAGGTAAACCGCTGGAAGTGATGCTGCGCGGAGCCAATGCTGAAGCTCAACGCCGTGTGCTGGAAAACCAGAGTTTCATCCAGTCGCTAGCCCGTTTGTCTTCTCTCACTCTGTTAGCTGACGGTGATAAAGGCCCGATATCTGTGACCAAATTGGTTGAAGGTGCAGAGGTGTTGATCCCAATGGCTGGCCTGATTGATAAGGCCACCGAACTGGAGAGGCTGGCAAAAGAAGTAGCGAAGCTGGAAGCCGAGATTGAACGCATCGAAAGTAAATTGAGTAATGAAGGATTTGTGGCGCGCGCGCCAGAAGCCGTGGTTGCCAAAGAGCGCGAAAGAATGGCGGCCTGTGCCGAAGCTAAGCAGAAGTTAATTGAACAACAGGCGACTATCGCCGCACTGTAATTCAATCTGACATGAAGTAAGCACTCACTGGGGGCCATAATAATTTGGCCCCCAGTTTTTTTTTGCCATTGCATTTAATTCGAGTTGTCGGAAGGCGGCCAACGCACATACAACTTGAAGTATGGCGGGTATAGATGGTATTACAGATTATAACTAAGTTATTACCTTTGGGTTTATAGAGCATGACCACAGCCACACCTATCCGCCTGTTGGTGCGCCCCATCCTCGCCGCAGACAATCTCGCTATCGCTAATGTCATCCGCGACGTTTCGGCTGAGTTCGGCTTAACCGCCGACAAAGGCTATACCGTGTCCGATCCTAATTTGGATCACTTGTATGAGCTGTACAGCCAGCCACGCAGTGCTTACTGGGTGATTGAAGTGGATGGAAATATTGCGGGCGGCGGTGGCGTGGCACCGTTGTCTGGTGGCGAAGCTTCCCTTTGTGAGTTGCAGAAAATGTATTTTCTGCCGATATTACGTGGTCAAGGGTTGGCAAAACAATTGGCATTACAAGCACTTGAGTTTGCCCGCCAGCAGGGTTTTAGTCACTGTTATCTGGAAACGACAGCGAGCCTGACCAGTGCTGTCGGCTTATATGAAAGATTGGGTTTTGAGCATATTAATGGCCCGATGGGAAACACCGGTCATGTTGATTGCGAAGTCACGATGTTGAAAACGTTATGATAATTCAGGGCGTATCAAGCGCCCTGAATAATTAGCGGAAACCTATAGCTTCACATGACCCAAAGTCATTGGCGCTATAGCAAGGCAGCAAACAAGCAAATCCCGATGAGCTGACACAAGTCAGTGATTCGGGTGAGTGAGTGCCGCTAACACCGCTATAGCGTCAAGGACGACGGGGAATTAATGGCGCTTGCCGTCGTCATCCTCATCCACCGACTCTTCGTCGTCGAACTCGCCGTCTTCATCATCTTCTGCGTTTGGATCTTCGTAGTAAGTGCCCCAACCGTCGTAATTCACGCCACAGGTTTCAGCCAAAGCAATCAGCTGTTCAACCTGCGCATCAATAATTTCAGCATTTAGAGCAACTTCGCTAATCACATCACAGCACATCACCATTGAGCCGTCTTCTATTTCCAGCTCTTCAGCATCTGTCACTTCATAACCCAGCTTGAATGCTTCAACAGCCGCTTTCTCCAGAACTTCGAATTTCTCCGCAGAAAGATGGTGCTCAATGGTGTACAGCGCATCTGGATCGCTGCCATCGTCCAGCAGTTCTTCGATGATCAGGCGGGTTTCGTCACGTTGTTCGTCAAGCATTTCGCGGTTTGCCATGCCTTTATCCTCAGTCAATGGGCTTAGTATGGCGCTATTTTCCCACACCCACGCTATTGCCTCCACTATAAACGAGAAAGATTTATTGATTAGGGTTGTATTTGAATATTTATCCGTATAAATTGAATTTAAATTCAGTTTAACCCTTCAGGATGAAAAAGATGAACACGATAAGTCAGTTCTATAAACGTCACTTTCTAAGGTTATTAGATTTTACTCCCACCGAGATTATAGCTCTGCTCGATTTGGCTGTTGAGCTGAAGAAAGCCAAGAAATCCGGCTGTGAGCAACAAAAACTGGTAGGTAAGAATATCGCGCTCATCTTCGAAAAAGACTCGACTCGTACTCGATGCTCTTTCGAAGTTGCCGCATATGATCAAGGTGCGCGCGTGACTTACCTCGGCCCAGGAGGAAGCCAAATTGGGCATAAAGAATCAATTAAAGATACTGCCCGAGTATTAGGCCGCATGTATGACGGCATTCAGTATCGTGGTCACGGCCAAAAAGTGGTTGAAACACTGGCAGAATTTGCGGGCGTACCGGTATGGAATGGCCTGACAAATGAATTTCACCCAACTCAATTACTGGCCGACTTGCTGACCATGCAGGAACACTTACCGGGTAAGCCATTGAGTGAAATGACATTTGCCTACTTGGGTGATGCCCGCAACAACATGGGTAACACTATGTTGGAAGCTGCTGCACTGGTCGGGATGGATTTGCGGTTAGTGGCACCAAAAGCATGCTGGCCGGAGGCCGAACTGGTGGCGGCTTGTCAGGCGCAGGCCAAAAAGACCGGCGGTAAAATCACACTGACAGAAAATATTGCCGAAGGTGTAAAAGGTGCCGACTTCCTGTATACCGATGTTTGGGTCTCAATGGGCGAACCGAAAGAAGTGTGGCAAGAGCGTGTTGCTCTCTTGAAACCTTATCAAATCAATATGGATGTAGTGAAACTGACCGGCAATCCGCAGGTTAAATTCCTGCACTGCTTGCCCGCATTCCACGATGACCAAACCACCGTCGGCAAACAAATGGCGGAGCTTTATGACTTACCGGGCGGCATGGAAGTCACCAACGAAGTGTTTGAATCCACACATAGTATTGTGTTTGATCAAGCAGAAAACCGCCTGCACACCATCAAAGCCGTGATGGTTGCGACATTGGGTCAACACTAAACATAACAGGGCCGGCCATCCGAAGTGCCGGCTTTTGATTATTTTCACACCTAATCAATAAGCGTTATTGGCGCAGACAGATTGAGTGCGGACAGCGCGCAGCCAACGGAGCATACACGGAGTATGTGACGGCGGCGAGCACTGCCCGAAGCTCAAGTTGGCAAGTGAAATAGCTTATTTTACAGATATCTTCACTACTGCTTTACGCACATTTGCCGGTTCGCCCACCGCACATAATGGCTTATGCACTTCCCCTGGGTAAAACACCACGAAATCACCGGTTTTCATCACAAACTGCTTCTCATCAACCCCCGCCGGTAAAAAGGCGATATCTTTATCTGCTAACCAGTCGGTATCAGGTTTGCCAGCAGGTAAGCTACTGAAAGTCATCCCCTCGACACCCTCTAGGATGATTTGAATATCCAAGTATTTAGCATGATATTCCGCTCGGCGATTTTCCAAATAGTCGGTGCAGTCATTGGAAATCAATACAAACATATTATTGCCATCAATATCGAGTTTGCCCAATGGGGTTTCTGCGGTGATGTGGCTTTTCACATATTCAATAGCTTCTTTTAATTGCGCAGGTAAATAAGGTACTAATTCCAAATGATGAATGTTTCCGGTGATCATGCTATTCCCTTTCTTATAAATTAAATGAAATGACGTTTCATTATAACCATTTCATTCTTTATTGAGTGAGAAGTCTCTGACATTTATTCATACCGACCACAGGTTTGAATCACCTCAGAATCATTACTTTTTTGTAAAGTTTTTTTATCACTAATTGTTATAACAAATAACTGTTGAGACTTTGACCACAGACAGCAAAGCTATTATCGTGAGAAAATGCGATGAAATAGTTTTAAAAACAATAAGTTCCGCGCAATGTTTATAATTTCCACCCGCTATCCATACTTATATATCGATGGTCATGATCCATTTCAGGGAGTCTCAATGAAAGCTAAAATTCTGTCATTATTGGTTTTGACAGCACTATCTGGCAGTGCCTTTGCAGCAACGCCACCAGATACGCTGGTTGTCGTGCAATCCCTGGATGATATTGTTAGCCTTGATCCAGCTGAAAGTAATGAACTCTCCAGTATTCAGACCGTGCCAAGTCTCTATCAACGCCTGGTGCAAGCCGATCGTGATAATCCGGCAAAAGTCGTGCCTATTCTTGCTGAAAGTTGGCAGGGTGATGCCGCCGCCAAAACTCTCACAGTGAAATTGCGTCCAGACGCGGTATTCTCATCCGGTAATCCGGTGAAAGCGGATGACGTGATTTTCTCCTTTACTCGCGCGGTCAAAATGAACCGTTCACCTGCCTTTATCCTGAATGTATTAGGCTGGGATCCGAGTAATATCGACCAACACTTGAAAAAGATCGATAACAATACCGTGCAACTGAGCTGGGGCGCAGATGTCAGCCCTGCGGTGGCACTGAATATTTTATCAACGCCGATCGCCTCCATTGTTGATAAAAAAGCCGTGACCGCCAATGTTAAAGACGACGATTACGGCAATGCTTGGTTGAAAATGCATTCAGCCGGTAGTGGCCCATTCAAAATGCGTGTTTATCAGCCGCATCAGGCCATCGTACTGGATGCTAACCCGACGTCACCTGGCGGTAAGCCACTGATTAAAAATATCATTATTAAAAACGTGCCCGACCCAAGTGCTCGCCGTTTGCTGATTCAGCAAGGTGATGCTGATATCGCCCGTGAATTAGGGCCAGACCAAACCGCAGCACTGAAAACTCAGGCCGGTGTTAAAGTTGTCGAAATCCCGTCTGCCGAACAAAACTATTTAGTCTTTAACACCGCCAACCAGGCGAATCCGCTGTTAAGCAAACCCGAATTCTGGCAGGCTGCCCGCTATTTGGTTGATTATCAGGGCATTACCAAAGATTTGCTGAAAGGCCAGTATTTTGTGCATCAAAGCTTCCTGCCAGTCGGTTTGCCGGGCGCGTTGGAAAGCAATCCGTACACCTTTGACCCAGCTAAAGCCAAAGAGATTCTGACAAAGGCCGGAATTAAAGATGCCACGCTGACACTGGATGTTGAGAACAAACCGCCATTCATTACCATTGCTCAGTCGTTGCAAGCCAGCTTTGCCCAAGGTGGCGTGAAATTGGTATTACTGCCAGCCGCGGGTAGCCAAGTTTATGGCCGCGTACGTGCCAAACAGCATCAATCGGCTATCCGTCTGTGGATCCCGGATTATTTTGATGCGCACTCTAACGCCAGTGCCTTTGCCTATAATGACGGCAAGAGCAGCACGGTTGCCGGTTTAAACGGCTGGGTTATTCCTGAGCTGAATAAACAAACACTGGCGGCAGTCGCCGAGTCCGATCCGGCCAAACGTATCGAACTTTACACTCAGTTGCAGGAAGAACTGCAAAAGAACTCGCCATATATCTTTATTGATCAAGCCAAAGCACAAGTTGTGCTGCGAGATAACGTAAAAGGCTATCAACAAGGTCTAAATGCCGATATGGTCTATTATGATCGAGTGAGCAAATAGCCTATGCCTTTCATACTTGGCATAACGGGTTGATATATAGATAAATGTAATCATGAAATAGTGAGTTGCTAGTTAATGTCTGTAGCACTAAATCAAACGCCGGGAACGCTATCCCGGCGTCGTCTTTGGGGGTTTTTACAGGGGTTATTGACCCTGGCCCTGACCTTGTTCGGTCTACTGGTTATCACCTTTTTCCTGTCGGCGCTGTCGCCGGTGGACCGGGTGTTGCAAATCGTGGGCGACCACGCCAGTGAAGCCACTTATCAGCAAGTTAAACACCAGCTTGGGCTGGATCAATCGCTACCCGTGCAGTTCTGGCATTATCTCGAGCGGCTGGCTCATGGCGATCTCGGCATTGCCAGCGCTAGCGGTCAGCCAGTGTTGCAAGACTTGCTGACCGTTTTCCCAGCCTCATTGGAACTGGCAACATTATCACTGGTGAT
The DNA here is from genome assembly GCF_003600645.1 of Yersinia rochesterensis. Classification (NCBI taxonomy): domain Bacteria; kingdom Pseudomonadati; phylum Pseudomonadota; class Gammaproteobacteria; order Enterobacterales; family Yersiniaceae; genus Yersinia; species Yersinia rochesterensis. The sequence goes on along the minus strand of NZ_CP032482.1, from coordinate 584,054 downwards.
TGGTGCCGCACTGGGGGTTATCCTCGGCTTGTTGTGCGCCCGCTGGGCCGGTAGCAAGCTGGATGCCACTATCCGCTTTATGACATTGCTGGGGAACTCCGTGCCCATCTTCTGGCTCGGTCTGTTGATGCTGTTGCTATTTTATGCCCGGCTGCAATGGAGCCCCGGCCCTGGCCGCCTCGATGATATTTATCAATATACCGTGGAAGCAAAAACCGGTTTTGCCCTGATTGATACCTGGCGCTCCGGTGATGCCGGTGCCTTTGGCAATGCCGTCGCTCATTTGATCTTGCCGGTTGCCCTGCTCTCTTACTACGCGCTGGCCAGTATTACTCGCCTGACGCGCTCGGCCTGCTTGAGTGAGCTGAATAAAGAGTACATTACGTTGGCAAGAGCCAAAGGCGCGGGTGAGATGCGCATTTTACTCACGCACGTGTTGCCGAATATTCGCGGCACTTTGCTGACAGTGATTGCGCTGGCCTATACCAGCATGTTGGAGGGCGCAGTGTTAACCGAAACTGTCTTTGCCTGGCCGGGCATTGGCCGCTACCTCACCAGCGCGCTGTTTGCCGGCGATACCACCGCCATTATGGGCGGGACACTGTTGCTCGGTATGTGCTTTATTTTGATTAACAATGTGACGGATCTGCTGGTTCGCTTGCTGGATCCGAGAACGCGCTGATATGCCAATGACAAAATTCTTCCATGCACTGAAACGTTCGCCCTCCACCAGCATCGGGCTGTTTATTCTCTCCTTGCTGGTGTTCATCGCGATTTTCGCCCCGTGGCTGGCACCCTTTGATCCCAACTGGCAAAACGCGGCTGACCGCCTGCTACCACCGGGTCGCGACCACTGGTTGGGGACTGACAGCTATGGCCGCGATATGCTGTCGCGCCTGATTTACGGGACGCGCCCAACCTTGGGGCTGGTGCTGCTGGTGACCGTGATAACCCTGCCGCTGGGTTTGCTGGTCGGGGTGCTTTCCGGCTATTACGGCGGCTGGCTCGAACGTATTCTGATGCGCGTCACTGATGTGGTGATGTCGATGCCGCGTCTGATTCTGGCTTTTGCTTTCGTCGCCATGCTCGGCCCCGGTTTAATTAACGGCGCACTGGCATTGGCGCTGACCACCTGGCCGGCCTATGCCCGTCAGGCCAGAGCAGAGATTCAATTACTGCGTAAAAGTGATTATCTGGCCGCCGCTGAAATGATGGGAATCAAAGGGTTGCGGCTGCTGTGGGGCCATATTCTGCCTATGTGCCTCCCCTCGGCAGTGGTGCGGCTGGCATTAGATTTAGCCGGGATCATCTTAGCCGCTGCCGGGCTTGGTTTCCTTGGGTTAGGTGCTCGCTCGCCGATGTCAGAATGGGGATCTATGGTCGCCGACGGCATGCAGGTTATTTTTGACCAATGGTGGATTGCCGCGATTCCGGGCTGCGCTATCTTACTGAGCAGCATGGCATTTAATCTGTTAGGCGATGGCCTGCGCGATATTTTGGACCCTCACCATGACTGATAAAATTTTTGCCGTCGACAATCTCTGTGTCGATTTCCAACAACAGCGGGTGGTGGATAATATTTCATTCCATCTCGGCCACGAGCGGGTTGCGTTGGTGGGAGAGTCCGGCTCGGGCAAATCCATTACCGCCAGAGCGTTGATGGGGTTAGTGCGCACGCCGGGCAAAGTCAGTGCCAAAAAGCTGAGTTATTATGCGGATAACACCGACGCACAGGGCAATGCTGGTCAAGTTACTGAACACGATTTACTGCAGTTGAAACCAAAGCAATGGGCCGCATTACGTGGCAGTGAAATTGCCATGGTGCTGCAAGACCCGCGCTATGCACTGAATCCGGTGCGCACCGTGGGGAAACAAATTGAAGAATCTCTGCTGCTGCATAATGCGCTTTCCGGTGCGGATACCCGCGAGCGGGTATTAAATGCGCTCGCCTCGGTCGGGCTAAATGCCAGTGCCTGGCACAGTTATCCCGGCCAACTTTCGGGTGGCATGGGCCAACGGGCGATGTTAGCCATCGCTTTGGTGAATAACCCACGGGTATTAATTGCTGATGAACCCACCTCCGCATTGGATGCCAAACTGCGCAACCAAATATTGGAGTTGATTGTCGAGCAGACTGAGCAGCGCAATATGAGTTTGTTGCTGATAAGCCACGATCTTCCGCTGGTTGCCGAGCATTGCCATCGGGTGTTAGTGATGTATCAGGGGAAACTGGTGGATCAAGGCGCGGCGGCTGACTTACCCCATTCAACCCACCCTTATACCCATACTTTGTGGGCCTGCCGCCCGAACGCCAGCACCTATGGCACTGATTTACCAGTATTAGATCGCAGCGCTGATTTCTCTGGAGGTTCCCGTGGCACTGATTGAAGTCAAAAATCTACGGGTCAGTTTTGCTCAAAAAAATCAGTTGAAAACGGCGGTTGAGTCGGTCAGTTTTACCGTTGAAGAGGGTGAAACTTTCAGTCTGATTGGCGCATCTGGCTGTGGTAAATCTACCGTATTACGCACTCTGGCGGGCTTGCAGCGCGAGTGGCAAGGCGAGATAACCTTGCTGGGCCAACCTTTGCAACCAGGGCACCGTTTTACCGGCCAACTGCGCAAAGAGGTGCAGATGGTGTTCCAAGACCCTTATGCTTCTCTCCATCCTCAGCATAATATTCAGCGCACATTGGGTGAGCCGCTAAAGATTCATGGCGAGCAACATATTCAGCAGCGAATTGATCAAGCTTTAGAGCAAGTGGGCTTACCGGCTTCTGCGGCACAGCGCTACCCTCATCAATTCTCCGGCGGCCAGCGCCAGCGGATTGCCATCGCCCGCGCCCTGTTATTGCGGCCCAAACTGTTGCTGCTGGATGAGCCGACTTCAGCATTAGATATGTCAGTTCAGGCAGAAATTCTCAACTTACTCAATCACTTGAAACGCGAACACGGCATGACCTATTTGCTGGTTAGCCATGACAGTGATGTGGTCGCACACATGTCCGAGCGCGCAGCCATGATGGAGAGTGGGAAGATTGTAAGAGAGTTTACGCGGCGGGATCTTGAGTTAGCGGAACATTTTATGGGGTAACATTTCTCCTTCAATTGCCAATCATGCTTCAAGTAAGCTAACAGCAGCTTGCGAAATATCAAATTTATACTGAATTTGTACACACAATCACATCAACTAAAACCCCTTAATCACCGCCACCAATCCGCAGTGGCGCTGACTTATGTCGTCCTGTACAAAAAGGCGGCATAAAAATGCCTATTTTGGGGTGCTCTGAACAGGGAGTAACCTAACGCTGTTTTCCTTGTCCTAAGTCAAACTTGTTTACCGCCACCTATATATAGTGCTTCTAGTGATTTAAAAACCCATATGTAGTAGTTATCCACAAAATCATCCACACCCCCTCGCAACCCTGATGTGCTGCGGGTTGTCTTGTGGATAACCTTTGCGGCAGTAAACAGGAGCGACATTGTGAAAACAGTAGTGATTAAACGGGACGGTTGTCAGGTACCTTTTGATGAGGTGCGAATCAAGGAAGCGGTCGAGCGCGCAGCGCTGGCAGTTGGCGTGGTAGACGCAGATTATTGTGCAACTGTTGCTCGTGTGGTCGCTCAGACGATGGAGAACCAGTCGAAAGTTGATATCCGCGACATCCAAACTGCGGTAGAAAACCAACTGATGGCCGGTCAATATAAGCAGCTCGCCCGAGCTTATATCGAGTATCGCCATGACCGGGATATCTCGCGCGAACTGCGTGGTCGCCTGAATCAGGAAATTCGCGGTCTGGTAGAGCAAAGTAACCAAGCGCTGCTGAACGAAAATGCGAATAAAGACAGCAAAGTCATCCCAACTCAGCGGGATCTGCTGGCCGGTATTGTCGCGAAACATTACGCCAAACAACATATTTTGCCACGGGATGTGGTTTTGGCTCATGAGCGCGGTGAAATTCACTACCACGATTTGGATTACGCGCCGTTCTTCCCCATGTTCAACTGCATGCTGATTGACCTTAATGGCATGCTGACCCAAGGTTTTAAAATGGGTAATGCGGAAATTGAGCCGCCAAAATCCATTTCTACCGCCACCGCAGTGACCGCTCAGATTATTGCGCAGGTCGCCAGCCATATCTATGGCGGCACAACCATTAACCGTATTGATGAAGTCCTGGCGCCATTTGTCACGGAAAGCTTTAACAAACATAAGGCGGTAGCCGAAGAGTGGCAGATCCCCGATGCCGCCGGTTATGCTATGTCGCGTACTGAAAAAGAGTGCTACGACGCATTCCAATCACTGGAATATGAAGTCAATACCCTGCATACCGCCAATGGCCAGACGCCGTTTGTCACTTTCGGCTTCGGGCTGGGCACTAGCTGGCAATCGCGCATGATTCAGCAGGCGATTCTGCGTAATCGCATTGCCGGTTTGGGCAAAAATCGCAAAACCGCAGTGTTCCCGAAACTGGTTTTTGCTATCCGTGATGGTCTAAACCATAAATTTGGCGATGCCAACTACGATATCAAACAGTTGGCGCTAGAGTGCGCAACCAAGCGCATGTATCCAGATATTCTCAATTATGATCAAGTGGTTAAAGTTACTGGCTCTTTCAAAACGCCAATGGGCTGCCGCAGCTTCTTGGGTGTGTATGAAGAAGATGGCAAGCAAATCCACGATGGCCGTAATAACCTTGGGGTTATTAGTCTTAACCTGCCGCGTATTGCATTGGAAGCCCAGGGCGATGAAGCAAAATTCTGGCAATTGCTGGATGAGCGCCTGTTGCTAGCCAAGAAGGCCCTGATGACCCGCATTGCGCGTCTGGAAGGGATCAAAGCTCGCGTGGCTCCTATCCTATATATGGAGGGGGCTTGTGGGGTGCGCTTGCAAGCGGATGATAATATTTCAGAAATCTTTAAAAACGGCCGCGCATCTATCTCTCTGGGCTTCATTGGTATTCATGAAACAGTTAATGCCCTGTTTGGTCATCATGCACATGTCTTTGATGACGAAAAATTACGTGAAAAAGGCGTGGCTATCGTCGAACGCATGAGACAAGCCACTGATAACTGGAAAGAAGAAACCGGCTACGCCTTTAGTTTGTACAGCACGCCAAGTGAAAACCTGTGTGATCGTTTCTGCCGTCTGGATACCGCAGAATTTGGTGTGGTCGAGGGTGTCACCGACAAAGGCTATTACACCAACAGCTTCCATCTGGATGTTGAAAAGAAAGTTAATCCGTATGACAAACTGGACTTCGAAGCGCCTTATCCACCATTGGCTAACGGCGGTTTCATTTGTTACGGCGAATACCCGAACTTGCAGCACAACCTCAGAGCGCTAGAGGATGTCTGGGATTACAGCTACAGCCGAGTGCCTTATTACGGCACCAATACGCCGATTGATGAATGTTATGAATGCGGTTTTACCGGCGAATTCTCTTGTACCAGCAAGGGTTTCACCTGCCCGAAATGTGGTAATCATGAGCCGTCGAAAGTGTCGGTCACCCGTCGGGTATGTGGTTATTTAGGCAGCCCGGATGCACGGCCATTTAACGCCGGTAAACAAGAAGAAGTGAAGCGCCGCGTTAAGCATTTGGCAAACGGACAACTGGGCTGATTATCACATTGAATTATCACCAATATTATCCAGTCGATGTCATCAACGGCCCCGGCACCCGCTGCACACTGTTTGTCTCCGGCTGTGTGCACGAGTGTGTGGGCTGTTATAACAAAAGCACCTGGCGACTGAATTCGGGTAAACCATTTACCCAAGAAATGGAAGATCGGATAGTTGCGGATCTGAATGACTCGCGCATCCATCGGCAAGGGTTATCCCTCTCCGGCGGTGATCCGCTACATCCGCAAAATCTGCCCGCCATTCTGCAATTGGTAAAACGTGTACGCCAAGAGTGCGACGGCAAAGATATTTGGGTCTGGACCGGCTATACACTGGCTGAACTGACCATCGAGCAGCTACAAGTGGTTGATTTAATTAATGTACTGGTCGATGGTAAATTTGTGCAAGACCTAAAAGACCCTTCACTTATCTGGCGCGGCAGCGGTAACCAAGTTATCCATCACCTGCGGTAATTTATTTTAGCCATTCTGTTCACTATTCCATTCTGTGCTTTCCAATGCGCAGAATGGTGGTGGCTATCGCTGTTCATATCTCCCCCCAAAATACACTTTCCCTTGTAAAAATCGCGTTATCAACCGCGTAAAACTTCATCGTTCTGCCATCTCAGCTTAACCCTACTGTCATTAAAAACCGCCAGCATAGCGGTGAGAAAACTTACGGGCTATCACCATGACCCTCCGCCACCTGCTCATCAATATTGCTACTTTTGTTGTTTCAGTGTGGATGGCTGTCGGGAGTGTTGATACACAGAGAAGGGTTATCTGCCATGCACTTATCTAGACCACCGACCAGTTATCCCACCCGCTATCAACAAATTGCGGCCCAGTTAGAGCAAGAGTTGCGCGGCGCTTATCGCTGTGGCGACTATCTGCCTTCCGAGCAACAATTGGCTGAACGCTATCAGGTGAATCGCCATACTCTGCGCCGCGCCGTCGATGAACTGGTCGAGCGCGGCTGGCTGCAACGCCGGCAGGGCATCGGCATTCTGGTGTTGATGCGCCCTTATGATTATCCGCTGCATGCCAATGCGCGCTTTAGCCAAAACTTATTAGATCAGGGCAGTGACCCCACCAGTGAGCGCTTACTCGCGGTTTTACGCCCCTGTATTGAGCATGTCGCCAAAGCTCTGTCTTTGGATGAAGGGACGACAGTGATTCATTTGCGCACCTTGCGCCGAGTCAATGGTGTCCCAGTCTGTGTTATTGATCACTACCTGCCAGACCTGAATTGGTGGCCTGCATTACAGCAGTTTAACTCCGGCTCACTGCATCAATTCATCGCCCAACATCTACAACAGCCATTAAGCCGTAGCCAAACTCGCATCAGCGCACGCCGTGCTCAAGCCAAAGAGAGCCGCTTGCTGGAAATCGCCACCCACGCCCCATTGCTCTGTGTGCGCACCTTGAATATTGGAGTTGCTAGCCAGCAGGTGGCGGAGTATTCCGTCAGTCTGACCCGCGCTGACATGATTGAACTGACCATGGAGCACTAAATGGAAAGTACCTCGAACACGCGGCAAGGCTGGATGTCAGTGTTGGCCCACAGCCAACCGGCGCAATTACTTGCCCATTGGCAACCTTTGAATCTATCACCGCAATATCAAGTCATTCGCGCTCCCGAAATTGGTTTAAACCAATTGCAGGCGCGGATGGGCGGTACTGGCCGCCGATTTATTCTGGGCGATATGACCATCACCCGCGCGGTTATCAAACTCGACGATAACGCGGACACCTACGGCTACAGCTACATTGCCGGGCGCAATAAGCCCCATGCAGAACTTTGCGCCGTGTTGGATGCGTTATTACAGCTTTCAATAATTAACGGTAAACCTGCTGGCCTGAGTGAATTGTTACTGAAAACCGTCATTCACCCACTGGCGGCGATACAGCAAGAACGGCGGGAATTACGCGCCCAAGCTATCGCCACCAGCAAAGTTGATTTCTTCACCTTAGTACGAGGAGAAGATTAATGATCTTATTAACCCATTTCGACCAACCGGTTGATGATGCCCAACATGCTTTTCGCCGTATTCTCAAAGCGTTAAGTGAGCCTGGGGTCTTGATTTCGCTACCCCATAGTCGCGGCTGGCCACCATTAAATCCCGCCGCCACCAGTATTTTGCTGACTCTGGCAGATCAGGAAACGCCGCTCTATTTAGCACCAGTGCTTAACAATGATGCCGTGCAGCAGAATGTGCGTTTTCATTGCGGAGCGCCCCTGACGGCTAGCATCAGTACCTCCAGCTTTGCCTTATTTGACCATGAGATAACCGAAGATTTGCTGGCTAACTGCCCGGCGGGTAATGAACTTTCGCCGGAGCACTCCACCACGGTCATTCTTCAGGCCGAAAACCTGCATCACGGCGTACCTCTGCGCCTACGCGGGCCGGGAATTGAACACTACCGCACGGTCGCGCCGCAATTACCCTCTGCTGTGCTGAATTACTTGCTTAACCGCCCCGCCGCATTCCCTGCGGGACTCGATTTTCTACTCACCTGTGGCGAGAACCTAATGGCAATCCCACGCACTACCCATGTGGAGGTGTGCTGATGTACGTTGCCGTCAAAGGGGGCGAAAAAGCTATTGCCGCCGCCCATCAGTTACTGGAACACCAGCGCCGTGGCGATACACAAATCCCGGCGGTCGATTGCGAACAAATTGAGCAACAGCTAGGACTGGCGGTGGATCGGGTGATGACCGAGGGCGGAATTTATGATCGCGAATTGGCCGCTTTGGCCATCAAACAGGCCAGTGGCGATCTGGTGGAGGCCATTTTCCTGCTGCGCGCCTACCGCACCACTTTGCCGCGTCTGGCAGTCAGCCAACCGCTGACCACTGGCAATATGCGGCTGGAGCGCCGTATTTCCGCCATTTACAAAGATTTGCCCGGCGGCCAAGTGCTTGGCCCGACTTACGATTACACCCACCGGCTACTGGATTTCACCCTGATGGCCGCAGGAGATGCCCCGCGCGCCCCCAATAGCAGGGAAGCATCGTCAGAAGATTTATCGCAAGTTTTTTACGCCCATGTGTTTGATTTATTGGCCCAAGAGCAATTAGCGCATGTTGAGCAAGATGACGATACCCCGCCGGAAGATATCACCCGCAATCCGCCGGTTTACCCATGCAATCGCTCGGCACGGCTGCAACAACTGGTGCGCGGTGATGAGGGGTTCCTGCTGGCGCTAGGATATTCCACCCAGCGCGGTTATGGCCGCACTCACCCATTCGCCGCCGAGATCCGCACGGGCTACCTGACAATTTCCATTGAGCCGGAAGAACTGGGATTTGCCATTGATATCGGCGAAATCCTGCTGACCGAATGCGAAATGGTGAATGGTTTTGTCAGCCCAGAGTCAGAACCGCCGCACTTTACCCGCGGTTATGGGCTGGTGTTTGGCCGTGGAGAGCGCAAAGCCATGTCGATGGCACTGATGGACCGCGCCCTGCAAAGCCGGGAATATGCCGAAGATGTCGCCAGCCCGGCACAGGATGAAGAATTTGTATTATCCCACGCCGATAATGTCGAAGCCGCCGGTTTTGTCTCTCACCTCAAACTGCCCCATTACGTGGATTTCCAAGCCGAACTCGAGTTACTCAAGCGCCTGCGGTGTGAGCATTTACTTACTTTACAACAGCCATCCACTCAGCCACTCACTTCACAACCGCAGGAGCCGCGCCATGACTGAAATCCTCGCCGGTTATAATCTGGGCTATCTGGATGAGCAAACCAAACGCACCCTGCGCCGCGCGCTACTCAAAGCCGTGGCCATTCCCGGCTATCAGGTGCCATTTGGCGGGCGTGAGATGCCGATGCCCTATGGCTGGGGCACCGGTGGAATTCAGCTAACCGCCTGTTTGATTGGCCGCTATGACGTGCTGAAAGTGATCGACCAAGGGGCTGATGACACCACCAACGCGGTGTCGATCCGCCGCTTCTTCCAGCGCGTCAGTGGGGTCGCCACCACGGAAAAAACCACTGACGCCACCTTGATCCAGACCCGGCACCGCATTCCAGAAACAGCACTGACTGAAGATCAGATTCTTATCTATCAAGTGCCCATCCCAGAGCCGCTGCGCTTTATTGAACCGCGCGAAACTGAAACCCGCAAAATGCATGCTTTGGAGGAGTACGGCGTGATGCAGGTCAAACTGTATGAAGATATCGCCCGCTACGGCCATATCGCCACCACCTATGCCTATCCGGTGAAAGTGAATGACCGCTACGTGATGGACCCGTCGCCAATCCCGAAATTTGATAACCCCAAGATGCACATGATGCCCGCGCTGCAACTGTTTGGAGCCGGTAGGGAAAAACGCCTGTATGCCCTGCCGCCCTTTACCAAGGTAGAAAGTCTGGATTTCGACGACCACCCGTTTACCGTGCAGCAATGGGATGAGCCTTGCGCCCTGTGCGGTTCGCGCCACAGTTATCTTGATGAAGTGGTGATGGATGATAAAGGCAGCCGGATGTTTGTTTGCTCGGATACTGATTATTGCCAGCAGCAATTGGCTGAGGCCGCTGCACCAGAGGTAAATATCCCATGATTTCACAAGCCGCTATTTTAACATCCATTACTTTAAAAACCCCCGTCGCCCATCCGCTGTTGTCGGTGGAGAATCTCACCCATTTGTACGCGCCGGGTAAGGGGTTCAGCGATGTCTCTTTCCAACTGTATCCCGGCGAAGTATTAGGGATTGTTGGCGAATCTGGCTCGGGGAAAACAACTTTGCTGAAATCCATTTCAGCCCGCCTGACACCGCAACAGGGGCAAATTATTTACCGCCCTGATGCACAGCAAGCACTTGATTTATATCAGATGGCAGAAAGCCAACGCCGCCGTTTACTGCGCACTGAATGGGGCGTGGTTCATCAGCATCCACTTGATGGGCTGCGGCCACAAGTCTCGGCGGGCGGCAATATCGGCGAACGGCTAATGGCCATCGGGCAGCGCCATTATGGCGAAATTCGCCAACAAGCAGGCCGCTGGCTGGAGGATGTCGAGATCCCATTATCCCGTCTGGACGACATGCCCACCACCTTCTCCGGTGGGATGCAACAGCGGCTGCAAATTGCTCGCAATCTGGTGACTCATCCAAAACTGGTGTTTATGGACGAACCGACTGGCGGTCTGGATGTGTCGGTGCAAGCACGGTTGCTAGATTTACTGCGCAATCTGGTGGTGGAAATGCAACTGGCGGTGGTGATTGTCACTCATGATTTGGGGGTTGCCCGCTTATTAGCTAACCGCCTGCTGGTGATGAAAGAGGGCCGGGTTATCGAAAGCGGCCTAACTGACAGGGTGTTGGATGATCCTCACCATCCTTATACCCAATTACTGGTTTCATCCGTGCTGCAAAACTGATTGAGAGCTGACTATGAACTCCCTGCAACTGCCCATGACTCCCCTGCAACTCAAAGTTGAAAATCTCAGTAAAACCTTTGTGTTACACCACCAGCACGGCATTCGTCTGCCGGTGCTACATCAAACTTCGCTGGAAGTCAGCAGTGGAGAATGTGTCGTGCTACACGGCCATTCCGGCAGCGGAAAATCGACCTTACTGCGCTCCTTATATGCCAATTATTTACCCGACAGCGGCCATATCTGGGTGAAACATCAGGGTGAATGGCTGGATATGGTGAGCGCCGAAGCTCGGCAGATTATGGTCGTGCGCCGCCATACTGTGGGTTGGGTCAGCCAATTTTTGCGGGTGATCCCGCGGATCAGTGCATTAAATGTAGTGATGCAGCCCTTGCTGGAGCTAGGGATTGACCGGCAAATCTGCCAACAGCGGGCGCAAGACTTGCTAACCCGCCTCAATGTGCCGCCGAGATTGTGGGATTTGGCCCCCTCCACCTTTTCCGGCGGCGAACAACAACGGGTCAATATCGCCCGTGGTTTTATCGTCGATTACCCTATTTTACTGCTGGATGAGCCGACCGCCTCACTGGACAGCACCAATAGCGCGGCAGTGGTTAGCCTGATTGATGAAGCTAAACAGCGCGGAGCGGCGATTGTCGGGATTTTCCACGATGAAAACGTGCGAAATCATGTCAGTGACCGCCTACTGACCATGACCCCACCGCCCTCTAATGTCAGCACGGAGGTCTCATTATGATCCTCAATAACATTAATCTTATTCTCGAGGATCAGGTGGTCAACGGATCACTGGAAATCCAGCAAGGCGTGATCCGCAGTTTCAGTGATCGCCCGACACAACTTTCAGCGGCTCTTGATGGACAAAATAGCTGGTTATTGCCGGGGTTGATCGAGCTGCATACTGATAATCTCGACAAGTTTTTCACCCCGCGCCCCAATGTGGATTGGCCCGCGCATTCAGCAATGAGCAGCCACGATGCGCTGATGGTGGCCAGCGGCATCACCACGGTGTTGGATGCCGTGGCTGTCGGCGATGTACGGGATGGCGGTCATCGGCTGGATAATCTGCAAAAAATGATTAATGCGGTGGTTGAGAGTCAGCGGGCGGGATTGAATCGAGCTGAACACCGGATTCATTTACGTTGTGAATTACCCCATGACAGCACCTTGCCACTGTTTGAAGAACTGATGATGCAGCCAGAGCTTTCATTGGTTTCTTTGATGGATCACTCGCCGGGCCAGCGCCAGTTTGCTTCACGGGCTAAGTACCGTGAATATTATCAGGGGAAATATCATCTTAATGACTTGCAAATGGCAGAATTTGAAGAAGAGCAAATCAGCCTTTCAGCCCGCTGGTCAGGGCAAAACCGGCAGGCCATTGCCGCTCACTGCCGCCAACGGGGCATTGCACTAGCCAGCCATGACGATGCCACTGCCGAACATGTGGCGGAATCACAACAATTGGGCAGCGTCATTGCCGAATTTCCCACCACCGAAGTGGCGGCCAGGGCTTCGCACCAACATGGGTTACAAGTTTTGATGGGTGCGCCCAATATTGTGCGCGGTGGCTCCCATTCCGGCAATGTGGCGGCGCACCAACTGGCGACACTGGGCGTATTGGATATTTTATCTTCCGATTATTACCCCGCCAGCTTGCTGGATGCGGCATTCCGTATCGCGCAGGACTCGACCAACAGCTTCACTTTGCCGCAAGCGGTCAATCTGGTGACACGTAACCCGGCCAGGGCCTTGGGGCTGGAGGATCGCGGTGTCATTGCCGAGGGAAAACGCGCGGATTTGATCTTAGCTCGCACCCATGATGGCCCGCAGGGTCAACATGTTTACGTGCAAAATGTCTGGCGGCAAGGAATACAGGTGTTTTGATGGCGCGCTTAATCTATCTAATGGGCGCTTCCGGTGCCGGTAAGGATTGCCTGCTGTCCGCACTACGGGCAGCAATGCCCGTCAATATGATGGTAGCGCACCGCTATATTACCCGCGAGGCCCACGCGGGCGCTGAAAATCATATTGCGCTGAGTGAGCAGGAGTTTTTATTGCGCGCCGAACAGGGATTATTTGCGCTGTGTTGGCAAGCACATCAGCATCATTATGGGGTGGGAATTGAGATTGATATCTGGCTGCAACGCGGGCTGGATGTGGTGGTAAATGGCTCCCGCGCTTATTTACCTGAGGCCCTACGGCGCTATCACGACCAATTACTGCCGCTGTGTCTGACTGTTTCGCCCGCTATTTTAGCCCAGCGTTTACAGCAACGTGGCCGTGAAAACAGTGAGCAAATCGAGGCGCGTTTACAGCGGGCGCAACATTATCAGCAACAACTGCCAGTTAACTGCTTGCAACTTTGCAATGACGGCGAGCTGTACCACACACTGGGGCAATTGCAGCAATTACTGGCAATCGGCTCGTCATCAGAACACACCAAAGAGAGTCAATCATGGAACTGACATTGTTAGGAACCGGATGCGCCCAACAGGTGCCGGTGTTTGGCTGTGAGTGTGTGATTTGCGCCAAAGCCAGAGTGCAGCCCGCGCTACGCCGTAAATCTTGCAGTGCAATGTTGCGTTATCAGGGGGAAACGACCTTGATTGATGCGGGGTTGCCGACACTGGATCAGCAGTTTGCTGCGGGGGAAATTCAGCGTTTTTTGCTTACACATTACCACATGGATCACGTTCAGGGGTTATTTCCGTTACGTTGGGGGTGCGCAAATGCGATCCCGGTCTATGGCCCTGCGGATCCTGACGGCTGTGACGATCTGTATAAGCACCCAGGAATACTGGCTTTTCAGCCGCCATTAAGGGCATTTCACCCGATTAAATTTGGCAATTTACGGGTCACGCCAGTGCCCTTAAATCACTCAAAAATCACCTTCGGCTATTTACTGCAAAGCACCAACAAAATTATCGCCTATTTGACAGATACCATTGGGTTACCGGCTGATAGCGCGCTATTTTTAACCAGTAAAAACATTGATTTACTGGTGCAAGATTGCAGCCATCCGCCACAGGAGCTTTCACAAAATAATCCACCGCCACGTAATCATAATGACGTGACAATGGCGCTCGCCATCAGTGAGTTATTGCAGCCCAAAGCCACTTTACTGACCCACATTAGTCACCAGTTGGATGTCTGGGCGCTCGACAACACACTGCCCGCCGGCATCACTATTGCTCAAGATAATCAGATAATTAGCTTATAATAATTGCTCCCCAAAGTCATTGGAATCGCAGGTAGACAGCCAGTAAATGAATTCCGATGAGCTTGCGCCAGTAAGTGATTCGGGTGAGTGAATGCAGCTAACCCCCCTGCGGCTTCAAGTACGAAGGGGATGTTGCATTTGGGCTGATGATAATACTGTCACGCCCTCTTTCGGCGGAGCAAAAGCTTGATCCAGCAGTGCTTGCGCCACATCTTTGGCTTTAATTAAGCGCCATTTATCAGGTAATAAGGCAAATAGCGGGGCGCTGAGACTTTCCATTAATCGTGGTGCCGTGCGCTGACCCGCCAGCATGGACGGCCGGGCGAAAGTAAGTTGTGGCCAGCCCTGAGCTTGCAAATCCCGCTCAGCCTCACCTTTGGTGCGGTTATAAAACAGCCATGAATTTGGATTCGCCCCTATCGCGCTCACTAGCAGGAAATGCCGCGCACCAAGCCGCAAACCGGTTTCACCCGCTGCCAGCACCAGCCGATAATCCACCTGCCGAAACGCCGCCTGACTGCCCGCTTGCTTACGGGTGGTGCCCAGACAGCAAAAAACTAAATCCACTGGCTCATTGAGTGTTTTTAGCAACTCGCCGATATTCTCGCCTTGCGGATTAATCAGTTTATTCATAGCAGCCAATGGTTTACGAGTTGGCGCAATAATAGATGTCACGCGGGCATCCAAACGTAGCAAGCGCAGTAATTCGCCCCCTACCAAACCACTTGCCCCCAGTAATAGTACCTTCGCCATCTAACCTCCCAATAAAAACACTAGCACCACCCAACATGGAGACAATCATCAAATCAATTGTTATGAATAATAAATACCAGAAACACCAGAACATAGCGAAGAAACTATGCCCAAAGTCATTGGAGTTTTGCAGGTAGGCGGCAAACGAACTTATCCCGATGAGCTTACTCAAGTAAGTGATTCGGGTAAGTGAGAGTAGCTAACACCCCTGCAACTTCAAGGGCTAAGGGCATGTATTCCAATACAATTTCTTGCCAAAACCAAGGGTATTATTGGTCATCTTGATTTCCAGCAAATTGAGCTGCCAGAGGGGAGCGGAGGCGACTTTAGCCACTGGGAAACGGCGGCAATAGCGCTGGCGAGCGAGGTGTTCGGCATCGCCCGTTAATTCAGTTATTTCGCCGCGATATTGAATGCCTTTTATCAAGGCCACGGTACGCGGTTGGGTAGCAATGGTTCCGACAACCTGCGGGTTTACCTGCATCAGCTCGCCGTGGCGAGTGTGTTTTTCTGTCATCAGATAAAGCGCCATTTGGGCTTCATCAAAGACATAAAAACAGTTGGCGCACCACATCTCCATACCGCTGCCAGCGCACAGCGTCAGGACATGTTGCTGGCGCAGGAAGCGGGTAATGGAGATCAGATCATCAGGGTTATTCACGTCACTCATATTCACATCACTTTCCAGCTAAAAACAGCTTTCAGTGTACATCAACTTTAGCTCGATTAACTTTTGCCTCTATTAGCTTTTACCTCTATTAGCTTTGCCACATCAGACGGTCGCGTGATGTCAGGGTGTCTGCTGGCAAAGTGGCGAGCACCGCCTGATAGCGTTTGGCCTCTTGTGGATAGCCCCGAGCCGCCTGTAATAACAGCCGCAATGCGCTGTCATAATCAATGCCGCGCAAATCGCGGTAAGGCCACAATTCGGGTTCAGCAATAAAAGGCAGTAAATAATCAATGCCTTGCTGCACATTACGGCCGTCCTGCACCCACTCCCAGCGGCCTATTTCTACATGCTCGCCGTAGCGGCACAGCAGCAAATGCGCCTCCATATTGAATAAGGAATAATGGAAAGGCACGGTGCGCTCCAGTTCCATCCATTGCTTACCGTCTTGCGCTATTTGTGCCGCCAGCCGTTGGGTTATCCCCTGGCGAATAATGGTGGAAACCAGCCCACGATCGCCATAGAACATCGCATTTGCCGCGCGCTGCACGTCATACCAGGTGCCGTGGTTGTTGTGCCAGACATATTCCGAATGGCCCACTTCGCTGTGAAACATCCAGTGGTTAAAGTCACGGAACCACTGCTGCAACACCGCGGTATCCTCGGTATCCAGTAGCTTGGCGGGCAATATCAACCCAATAGTATCAATCACCATCCACATCAGCCGGGTATCGATTAACCCCGTCCCACGGCCAGAAACAATGCCGGGGATGGCCTGACCATAATTCAAGTGCGGGTTCATCCGGGTTTTGGCATCTAAAAACCAACAACGGATCTGCTCTGCCGCCACCTGAGCATAGCGGCTATTTCCGGTAAAATAGTAAGCCAGTCCGAGGGTTAGGCAGCGGTCACACATCCGTTCAATGCGCTGCGTGTCGGTATCGTCATTCTGGCTCTGTGGATTGGTATGTCCATCGCGACGCACATAAGGCAATCCATTGGGCTTACGCGGATTCGGCCACCAGTAAGTGCCAAAACTGTAATAATCGTGAATGTCGCCACTGACGGGCAGTAGCGTTTTGTGTGTCACACTTTCCGGCGGTTGATCGCGCAATGCATCGGCTTCACTTAATAACCGGCGCAATGCCGGTTGTAATGGTGAAAATGGCTGCTGCAATACCGCTTTCGCTTTGGCAAGGCAATCCACATCGAGCGTGTACAATTTCATTGGCGTCATGGGCATTGCTTCCTTTATGCAGCCTGACTGGCAACCCGCACGCCAGTGGCGGCATCAAAAATGTGGATACCGGCCAGCTTAGGCTGCAAATACACGGTCTCCCCTGCATTCACCGCCAAACGCTGTTTGAACACCGAGGTAAAGCGGCCCCCACCAGTGCTGCAAAATAGCTGCATATCCGAGCCGGTATTTTCAATCGCGGTAATGGTTGCTTTCAGTGCGCTGGCGTGGTGCGTTTCATCCACCACATTGACCTGCTCCGGACGAATGGCATACACCACATTTTGCCCATCAGTCACTTGCAAACCGGCTGGCAATGTCAGCAAAGAGCCGTCTTCCAGCCGCAGCAAGAATTCTCCATCCTGTTGTTGCTCTCCAGTATTGAGCACTACGGTGCCTTTCAACTGATTGATCTCCGGCGATCCGATAAAGCCGGCGACAAATAGATTGGCGGGACGATCGTAAAGATCCAGTGGCGAGCCGACTTGCTCAATGCGCCCATCGCGCAACACCACGATCATCTGCCCCATAGTCATAGCTTCAATCTGATCATGAGTGACATACACCGACGTGGTTTTTAGCCGCTGATGTAATTCGCGGATCTCGCCACGCACCTGAGTACGCAATTTGGCATCCAGGTTCGACAAGGGTTCGTCGAACAAAAACACTTGTGGGTTACGCACGATGGCACGGCCCATGGCAACTCGCTGGCGCTGACCACCGGACAAATCTTTCGGGAGCCGCTCCAGCAAAGCTTGTAAACCCAGTAATTCCGCCGTGGATTCCACTTTTTTATTGATATCCGCTTTGGACATTTTGGCCATTTTCAGCGCAAAACCCATGTTCTCGCGCACCGTCATTTGCGGATACAGAGCATAACTTTGGAATACCATGGCAATGTCGCGCATCTTGGGTTCAACGTCAGTGACGTCTTTATCATTGATGCCCACCGTGCCGCCGGAGATCTCCTCCAGCCCGGCGATCATGCGCAGTAAGGTGGATTTTCCGCAGCCGCTCGGGCCAACTAACACGCAGAACTCACCGTCAGGGATTTCCAGCGATACATCGCGGATCACATGGGTGTCACCGTAAGATTTACAGACATTTTTAAGTACAACCGATCCCATTTTGTTTCTCCCTAGCCTTTAACCGCGCCAGACATGATCCCGCGATTGAAATGTTTTTGCAGACCCAGATACACGATGATGCTTGGCAACATCGCCAACAGAGTGATGGCAATAAAGATATTTGGTGTGATGGTCTCGTCAGTGCGTAATGTGCCGAGGATCACCGGAATAGTGTTCAAACTGTCCTGATTCACCACAATCAGTGGCAACAGGTATTGGTCCCAAATCATGATAAAGCCGAAAGTCACCACGGTGCCCAATGCCGGTTTAACCAGCGGTAAGATGACGTGGAAGAATATTTGCCATTCACTGGCACCATCAATGCGCGCCGCCTCTTCCAGCTCTTTCGGGATAGCCGCCATAAACTCGGTCAGCACGAAGATAGAGAAAGCCCAACCCACGACCGGCAGGATCATGCCCAGATAGCTGTTGTACAGCGAGGCATCAATCACCGGCAGCCGCCAGTTGATTATCATATACAGCGGGATGGCGATAACTTCTTCCGGCAGCATCATGGTCGACAGAATAATCAAGCTGGTCAGCGAGACCCCGACAAACTTTTTACGGGCTAGCGCATAGGCCGCCAGAGCACTGACCGACACCTGTAAAATGGTGCCGAAGAACACCACGACGATGGAGTTCAGCAGGTATTGCCAGACGCCGATATCCATCCAGGCAAAGATAAAGTTATCCCACGAGAATTGATTGGGCCAGGCCAGCAGCTCCCCCGGTTTTACCGGTGCGCCGCTGAATGCGGTGGCAATGATGCCCCAATATGGGCCGACAAAAACCACCAGCAACAGACCATAAATTACCCAGCGGCCGATACTGTTCCAACTTTTACTTTTCATTACCAGTCTCCGGCTCGGGTTAGTAACGGGCTATACGCTTTTTCAAGGTGAGATGACAAATAGTCAGCACCACAGTGAAAGCGAATAACAGGAAGGACACCGCTGACGCATAACCATAATCAAACTGTTCAAAGCCCAGCTTGTAGATATGAGTCATTATCATTTCTGTCGCATTAGACGGGCCGCCGCCTGTGGTGGCATAGACTTCAGCAAACACCCGGAAACCACGGATAAATGACAGCATCAGCACCACAGAAAGCGCGGGGATCATGCCCGGCAAAGTGACGTAACGCAGACGGTTCCACCAGTTAGCGCCGTCCACATTCGAGGCGTCGTACAAATCACGGCTAATCCCCACCAGACCCGCAATAAAGATAACCATGTTGTAAGGCACGGCTTTCCAGATATGCAGCAGCATCACGGTCCACAGCGCTTGGTCGGTATCGGCCAGAAAACCCTGCGCTTCAATGCTAAACCACGACAAAATGTGGTTGACGACACCGTTGCTGGTCGGGTTAAACAGAATTCGCCACATTTCGGCGACGATCGCTGCACTGGTCACCGCTGGCAAGAAGATTGCGGTACGGATAAAACGCAAATGCCGCGCTGGCCCTTCCAATAGCATCGCTAAGAAGAAAGCGATAAAAGCGGCCACCACCATGGTGACCACCACATATAACAGGGTGTTGAAAACCGCAGAATGCAGTGCTTCATCACCCATCGCGCGGGAAAAGTTGTCAAACCCGACCCACTCATTTGGCTGGTTAAAGTTAACCTTGTAAAAACTCATCACCAACCCTTGTAGCATCGGGATGAATTTAAACCAGGTGAAGATGACCAGTGCCGGGGCCAAGAACAGCCACGGAACCAGATTACGTTTTAGTCGGGGGGTTAGCGTTATCATGATTTACTCACTGCCCTAAGACATTCTGTTTAGCCAACTCATCATTCACTTTCTGATTCACTGCTTTTAATTCAGCAGGAATATCACCTTCACAGTTGGCTAAGATGCGGTTGAAACCTTCAGCAGTGACCTGACGAATTGGCGTCCAGTTAGGTACTTGCGGAATATAGCGGCCATGTTCGGCGTACAAATCTGCAAACATTGCCCAGCGTGGGTCGTTATAAACTGCTTTGGTATCAACCAGTTTATTAATGGATAAGCGCACCACCGGCATATTGTTGCTGCCCATGCCCATGCCGATTTGTTGGCCTTCAGGTGAAATCATGAATTCTATGAATTTCTGAGCAGCTTCTTTTTTCTCGCTACTTTTCATCATAAATACCGTGGTACCTTCGGCCAGTGTTGCCTGCCCTTTTGGCCCTTTTGGCGGCGGGATCACTTCAAAAGCATCTTTACCAGGATCTTTATCAAATAGAGCAATATGGTATGGGCCGGTGACGAACATGCCGCTTTGACCGGAGCGGAAAGAAGGGATGGCATCGGCGGTGGTGGCATTAATCGCGCCCGGCTGTGCCGTTTTGTCACACACCATGCCGCGAATGAAGCTCAGTGTTTCAACTGCTGCGGGTTCTTCTAGTGAGCCTTTAAATTTGCCCTCACCGGCCGGGCGAATGAAGTCACCACCGGCTTGCCACAGATAGGAGCTGATAAACCAGCTGGTGTAACCACGGGTGGTGGAGGCAGGCAAAATAAAGCCGTAAGTATCATTTTTGCCATTACCATCGGGGTCATTAAAGGTAAAGGCTTTGGCCAGAGTGCTGATATCTTCCCAGCTTTTCGGTAACTCTAACCCCAGTTTTTCGCGCCAATCTTTACGGATAAACAAAGCAAAAGTTTGTGCTGAAGTGGGTACGCCATAATATTTACCATCAATATATTGGGCACTCTCCCAAGCGGTATCTAAGATATCTGACCCGCCAATAATATTTTTCGGTTCAATCGGCTCAACAATACCGAGCTGAACAAACTGCCCGATAGCCGCCGCATCGTTGAAAATCAAGTCCGGCAAAGCATTACCTGCCGCAGCCCTTGCCAGGCGCTGTTCAAAATCGGTGGTGGCATTGAAATATTCAATTTTGATGCCGGTTTTCTTCTCAAAAGTTTCAGCTTCTGCTTTATAAATATTTTTTGAATCATTACTGGCGCGTATCCACACCTGTAATGTCTCTGCTGCGTGGAGAGAAGGAACCCCCATGGCTAAATAAGTTAACACCAGCAAAGATTTTATTTTTACTTTTGACATTATCATTTTTGTCTTCATCTTAGCGTCCTCGTTGAAATCTAATTTTTATGAATTTACCCAGAAGTTTAAATAACAGAATAAAATCACGAAACACTCGACAACATTAGAACCCAGAGGAAAACAAAAAACTACACCATAAAAAACAAAACTTAATTCCATTTTAAAATTTATGCTTAAGATCACACTTGAAAAATGAGACAAAATAACAATTAAGTTAAATTAACATTTAAAAACATAAAGTTATAATATTCATTTAAAAAAACAAAAAAACCGTGTAATTATTTAAATTGCCTAAAAAATGTCTAAAATAGAGATTTAATTTGATGCCAATCACAATTTAAATCATTTATTAACAGATGATTTATAATATCGATCTAGATCACAAAAGTCCTAAAACTTTACCCTAGAATTCAAATCCATCTGAAATGAAACAGCGTTCTCTTTATTGATAATGCACCAATAAATTTAATAACCTTGTTTTTTGAAAGGTAAGGAAACTATTCATTAAAAATGAATAAATTAATTAAATTAACCAAGACACTTTATTTTTAATCATGTAAATCATAAAAAATAAGGAAAGTATGATGAAAATGTTGGGTAAAAATAACCTATTACTGGCTATTCTTCTTGGCTCCTCGCCATTTATTTACGCGGCAGAAAGCCACCCATTATTATTAAAGATGAATGATATAAACTATAGCATTGACCAAATTAAACAAAACAATCCGCTATATGAGAAATCCTATAAAAATCTGATAGCTAAAGCAGACATTGCCCTGAAAGCGCCGCTCTACTCTGTCATGGATAAAAGTCTGTTGGCCGCCAGTGGTGATAAACATGACTATTACAGCTTCCCGCCTTATTGGTGGCCGGACCCAAGTAAGAAAGACGGCATGCCTTATTTACGCAAAGACGGCGAAACGAATCCTGATGCCAATAGCGACGCGACTGATAAAAAACGCATGAACAGCTTCAGTGCCGATGTCTATTATCTGGCATTAGCTTACAGC
The DNA here is from genome assembly GCF_003600645.1 of Yersinia rochesterensis. Lineage (NCBI taxonomy): Bacteria > Pseudomonadati > Pseudomonadota > Gammaproteobacteria > Enterobacterales > Yersiniaceae > Yersinia > Yersinia rochesterensis. The sequence goes on along the minus strand of NZ_CP032482.1, from coordinate 561,960 downwards.
TTTACCGGCAAGCCAGAGTATGCCGAAAAAGCGCGCGATTTATTGGTCAATTGGTTCGTCAACCCTAACACCCGAATGAACCCGAATCTACAATATGCTCAAGCTATTCCAGGCATCAATGAAGGCCGAGGTATTGGCTTGATAGATAGCCGGGCACTGGTAGACGTGATTGATGCGGTGGAATTGATAAGGCCCGCAAATGTCCTCAATGACGCCGACTATCAAGCGATCAAACTTTGGTACAAAGATTTTTATCAATGGATGACCACCAGCCAAAATGGTTTCGAAGAGGATAATTGGCATAATAACCACGGCACCTATTTTGATATGCAAGCCGCCTCTTTTGCGTTATTCAGCGACCAAAAAGCCGCCGCACAAAAACGCTTAGAAATCACGCAACTGCGCCGAATTCCGTCACATTTTGATATGCAAGGCCGCCAAAATGCAGAACTGGAACGCACCCGCCCATGGCATTACAGTAATTTCCATCTGGAAGCCTACAACAAGCTGGGCCGCCTGGGTGAAGTCGCCGATAAAGATATCTGGAACTTTAGCCTTGATGAACACAGTTTGAAAAAAGGCTATCAATATGTCGCGGGCTTTATCAATACCGACCAGGTTTGGCCGTACAAAGACTTGGACGGGGTACAAGATAAAAAAGCCTTGGTCAATATGATAACGGCCGCCCGCGCCTACCCGGCTGACACTGATTTCCAACAGAAAGCGCAATACCTGATTGCCCAATATCCGGATGCCGTTGAAATCCTGCTTTACCCAATAACACAGCCATTGAACACAAAAAAATAAGCACCGCGAGGACACACCAGATATGAAGCAGTTTACGGATCGGCAGATGGCAAAAATCCGCCAGCGCGCTGTGCTACATCAGGAAAATACAGTGCAATATCAAGGAAATACAGTGCAGCAGCCGGATATTATTGCCACGCTGATTGCGGGTAATCAGGTGATTTTGGACTCAAAAACACAAGTCCCGACCACCGGTATCGCCACCTGGAACCATTACTATTATTGCCCTGATCACGGTGTGATGTTGGAGTGGGATCGCCATTCACCGACTCAACACCGGTGCCCGATAGACTCGCATCTGTTTAGCGGAGAACCCTATGACGGCGCCTGGTGGCGGGCGCTTAATGGCCTCAATGCCAAAGCTTGTAATCAGCTCGGTTTACTGTGGCAACTCACTGGAGAAATACGTTACTTCGAAAAGGTGCGGGATATTCTGATCAATTACGCCCGCTACTATCCTGACTATGAAGTTCACGGGGGGATACCGTACAACGGGCCGGGCAAAGCCAATGCGCAGACATTGTGTGAGGCCAATTGCCTGCTTGATTTTGCATTGGGTTATGACTTTATTGCCGATACGCTCAGTCAGGAACAACGCGACTGTATCGCCGGGCGTTTATTGCGGGAGGGTGCGGATTTCTTAATGCAACACCGCACCCGCCAGTTGCATAACCATGAAGTGAAGATCAGCAGCGCTATCGCGGTGATCGGCTTGATCCTCGAAGATGAACACTATATTGAGTTTGCGGTGAATGCCGAGTATGGCCTGCGTTATCAGCTAGAACATGGGTTGTTCAATGAGGGATTATGGTTTGAAGGCTCGGTGCATTATCACTTTTATGCGCTGCAAGGCTTCTGGTCATTTGAAAAACTGGCCGCCGGTAGCCGCTACAGTCTGCTGGCGTTACCTTATTACCGCGATATGCTCAGCTTCCCTTTAAAACTGCTGATGCCCGATGGCACATTCCCGCGCATCAATGATTGTACTGCGGGTCAAGAGCAACTCAATCATGCCCATTTGTATGAGTTTGCTTTTAAAACTTATGGTAATGATGAATATGCTGCCGCCCTACAGCATATTTATCGCCATGAGCCGCGCCTAAATTTGGATGCTCTGCTGTATGGCGTTGAAGAATTACCACCACAAATGATTGATGTCATTCCAACAGATACACTGCATGCACCGGATTGCGGGCTGACCATCTTGCGCCAACCGCAGTCTGGTCGTGCTTTGTTGGTAAAACACAGCCCTTACGGAGGTGAACACGATCATTATGATCGGCTAAATTTAATTCTGTTTGAGCAAGGGCACGAAATTCTGCCGGATTTAGGCACCACTGGTTATGGCGCGCAGCTACATTATGGTTACTACAAAAATAGCGCCACTCACAATACGCTTAGTATTAACCAGGCAAATCAGCCGCCCGCTGTGCCGGTGATTCATAACTGGCATCAATCGGCAAAATTTAGTTGGTTGGATACAGAGGTAGATTGGCGTAAAAAAGCGCCCGAGTTAGACAGCCATACTCGTGTTCAATGGGATTGCGAAGCTTATCGCGATGTAAAATTCCGTCGCCGTATTTTGTGGCTGGATGACGCCATTATTGACCTCAGCAGTATCATTAATCCACATCAGCAAGAGTGGAGCTGGACACTGCATATTGACGGCATGGCAATGGAATCAGTCGGGGAAAGTACCACCTTCAGTAACAGTGGGCCGATGCAATATTTACATCAGGTTACCGCCCAACCACTTAATGGCGTGATTCAGTGCCACTATCAAACAGCAGCAGCACACCCATTATCACTTTGGCTCGCTGCGGATGCCACCCTATTCCAAGGGCTGGCACCAGCAAACCCGTCAGTGCGTGATATCAGTTATCTGGTTTTACGTCATCATCAACCCGAGTCACTGGTCACTTGCGTATTTGATATGAATAACCACGACCCACTGTTGGATGTTCAAGTGGACAATAATGGCGAGATATTATCCATCAAATTAACTCGTCAACAGCAGGTTATACAGGTAAAAATTCCCTTTACCGACAGTAACCTACCGCTATTCAGTTAATTTTATTCCGGATGGGGCAATCATTGCCCCTCTGTGTCGATACTTATCTCTTTTAGCAGAGACATTCCCAGCACATCCCCCCATAGAAAAGGATTTATGGCGAGAAACAGCCTGATAACGTGATTTAGTTAGCATTTACTACATAAGATACATATGAATTTATATGCAAAATAAGCGTATAAGTTCGGATGTAACAAATAATTATAGATTAACAAATAAAATACAAAATCTATTAAGAAGCCGCACTCATTGCTGGCAATCGCATAATAATAAACCCGCCAATGTATCTGCCATGTTAAATATAATCTTACTGTATTGCATAACATCCAGTACAGTTTTGAATAAATACCGTTAAAAACGAATAAAAATAGTTATTTATTCATTTTTTAGTCAAAAGGCATTTAAAAATCGGATAAAAACGTGACCCAAATCACAGAACGAATGAGTGTTATGACTAGAATAGCCGCCATCAGTTCATTTTTTGAAAACCTTGTTTAAAACGGCAACCTTGTTTAAAACCAGAAATTTGTTTAAAAAACCAGAGACCTTACACAAATGGAAAATAACAACAAGAAAATGGCACATATAAGGCGAACAACGCATTTAATGATGCCCGCACACCGTAGTTATTTTAATTTTTCTTATTACCATTATAGATAATCTCCCTCCTGCGATGACATCCATTTTTATTGGATAGTCATTGTCTATGCTCAATTTTTAACAGCGACGAAAAGCGTGTTCTTACCTTGGCGTAATGTTAACTATTGTCTGCGTTATTCGAAAAGACGAACAATCGTAATATTTCCATGCCTAACAGATGGGTGCATTTTATGACTCAATCTCTATTAGTGCGATGTTTACGTCTTTCAGCAGAAACATAGCTATCTCGTAAAAAATTAATGTCACCTTTGTCATTGATGCTTCATGACATAAGGACAACTGCGCCTTAAATTCAGTCCTTTTTTATACCAAAGAAATGAATGATATAAAGGCAACGTGTGCGCAGACAAGCAAACTATTTATTAATGAATATTAATTCATTGATACGGATTGCTATACACAGAATTTATTAAACGACTAAATCCAACTTGAAAAAATGTTGGACGGGTTCATATACCCTAAATAAAAAAAGAGAGAAAAATAAATGAAAAAGTTAAATATCGCGGCAAGTACCTCAGCAATACCCTGCTTTGAAACTCAACGCGAAGTAGTAGATGTTTTACACACAGACTTTACTGATGTTGCTGCTGTGGTGCTTTCTGTTCAGGATATTAATAATGATGTCATTGAAAACATTCATTCATTAGGTCTGGATATTCCTATTTTTGCGGCGGTTTGTTGTGAAGAAGAACTAAATACTGATGTATTACCGTCTTTAAATGGGGTGTTTGAGCTGTGCGGTGACAATACTGATTTTTACGGTAAACAGCTGGAATCCGCCGCTGAAAAATATGAGAAAGAATTATTGCCGCCCTTCTTCAATACATTAAAAAAATATGTAGAAATGGGAAATTCCTCTTTTGCCTGCCCAGGACACCAAGGGGGCCAATTCTTCCGTAAACATCCCGCTGGCCGTCAATTCTTTGACTTCTACGGCGAAACTATTTTCCGTTCTGATATGTGTAATGCTGACGTCAAATTAGGTGATTTGCTTATTCATGAAGGCGCACCTTGTGATGCTCAAAAACATGCAGCAAAAGTATTTAATGCCGATAAAACTTATTTCGTACTGAACGGGACTTCTGCCTCGAATAAAGTGGCCACTAATGCTCTGTTAGCCCGTGGTGATCTGGTGCTATTTGACCGTAATAATCACAAATCCAACCACCATGGCGCACTGATTCAAGCTGGGGCAACACCGGTATATCTGGAGACTGCCCGTAACCCATTCGGCTTTATCGGCGGTATTGACGCCCACTGTTTCGAAGAAAAATACCTTCGTGAACAAATACATAGCATCGCTCCTGAGCGAGCCAATCAAGCTCGCCCATTCCGCCTGGCCATTATTCAATTGGGGACTTATGACGGCACCATTTATAATGCTCGTCAGGTCGTGGATAAAATTGGTCACCTTTGCGATTATATTCTGTTCGACTCCGCTTGGGTGGGCTACGAACAATTTATTCCGATGATGAAAGATTGTTCACCATTATTACTTGAACTGAATGAAAATGATCCGGGGATTATCGTTACGCAATCAGTACATAAACAACAGGCTGGTTTCTCACAAACTTCGCAAATTCATAAGAAAGATAAACATATTAAAGGTCAGGACCGTTATTGTAACCATAAGCGTTTTAATAATGCCTTTATGCTACACGCATCCACCAGCCCATTTTATCCATTATTCGCGGCATTAGATGTTAATGCCAAAATGCATAAAGGAAAAAGTGGCCAGCGCATGTGGTTAGATTGTGTTAAGACTGGTATTGAAGCCCGTAAAATGATTTTAAATACCTGTAAAATGATTAAGCCTTTTGTTCCGGTAGAGGTTGATGGTAAACCTTGGCAACAATATGACACCAATGCCATGGCACAAGATTTACGCTTCTTTAATTTTATTCCGGGCGAAAAATGGCATGCTTTTGAAGGCTACGAAGAATCACAATATTTTGTTGACCCATGCAAACTATTATTAACCACACCTGGGATTGATACCAATACTGGCGAATATACTGCATCGGGTATTCCAGCGACTATTCTAGCTAACTTCCTGCGTGAAAATGGCATCGTGCCAGAAAAATGTGACCTTAACTCCATCCTGTTCTTATTAACGCCAGCAGAAGACTTGGCAAAAATGCAACACTTGGTGGCGCAAATTGCTCGTTTTGAACGTTTTATTGAAGAAGATGCATTATTAAGTGAGGTATTACCAACTGTTTATCGTAATAACGAAACTCGTTATAAAGGATATACCATCGGAAAACTATGTCAGGAAATGCATGATCTTTATGTCAGCTATGATGTGAAACAACTGCAAAAAGAAATGTTCCGCAAACAATATTTCCCTAAAGTCGTGATGAATCCTCAGGATGCCAATATTGAATTCGTCCGTGGACATGCCGAATTAGTACCATTGTGCAAAGCAGAAGGTCGAATTGCCGCTGAAGGCGCACTTCCTTACCCACCGGGAGTATTGTGTGTTGTCCCTGGTGAAGTTTGGGGCGGCGCAGCTCAACGTTATTTCTTGGCACTTGAAGAAAGTATTAATTTATTGCCCGGTTTTGCACCTGAATTACAAGGTGTTTATTTACAAGTCGATGAAGACGGATGGAACCGTGCATACGGCTATATGATGAAAAATAAATAACTCAAACCTGCGGGGAATTATCCCCGCAGTCTCTGAAATTTTAAAAGAGATAATAAAAATGAGTAAAACAAATAATAAGATGGGAGTCGTCCAGCTGACTATTCTGACCGCCGTCAATATGATGGGGTCCGGCATAATTATGCTGCCAACCAAACTCGCCGAAGTTGGGACGATTTCTATCGTTTCGTGGTTAGTTACCGCAGTGGGTTCTATGGCACTGGCTTACGCCTTTGCTCAGTGCGGGATGTTCAGCCGCAAATCAGGGGGGATGGGCGGTTATGCAGAATACGCGTTCGGCAAATCCGGCAACTTTATGGCCAACTATACCTATGGTGCATCCCTGTTGATTGCCAATATCGCCATTGCGATATCAGCCGTCGGGTACGGGACAGAATTACTGGGTACCACTTTAACGCCACTCGGTATTTGTATCGCCACCATCGGCGTGTTGTGGTTGGCAACTGTGGCTAACTTCGGTGGCGCGCGCATTACCGGACAAATCAGCAGCGTCACTATCTGGGGGGTCATTATCCCGGTGGTAGGCATCTCTATTGTGGGCTGGTTCTGGTTTAGCGGCTCGGCCTATATGGCAGCATGGAATCCACATAACGTGCCGACCTTTGAAGCTATCGGCTCTTCTATCTCTATGACGTTATGGGCTTTTCTGGGATTGGAATCTGCCTGTGCCAACACCGATGCAGTAGAAAACCCTGAACGTAACGTTCCGATCGCGGTATTGGGCGGGACTTTAGGTGCAGCAGTTATCTACATTATTTCGACCAACGTCATCGCCGGTATTGTGCCGAATATGGATTTGGCGAACTCAACTGCGCCGTTTGGCCTGGCATTCGCTTATATGTTTACCCCAGCCGTGGGTAAAATCATCATGGCATTGATGATTATGTCTTGTATCGGTTCATTGCTCGGCTGGCAGTTCACCATTGCTCAGGTCTTTAAATCCTCTGCTGATGAAGGTTTCTTCCCGAAAATTTTCTCTAAAGTCAGCAAAGCTAATGCGCCAATCAAAGGGATGCTGACCATTGTTGTCATCCAGAGTGTCTTGTCGCTAATGACCATTAGCCCGTCATTGAATAAACAATTCAATGTGCTGGTCAATCTGGCGGTCGTGACCAATATCATCCCATACATTCTATCTATGGCAGCGCTGGTGATTATTCAGAAAACTGCCAATGTTCCACCAGCCAAAGCGCGCAAAGCCAATATCATTGCCTTTATTGGTGCAATGTACAGCTTCTATGCGCTTTACAGTTCTGGTCAGGAAGCCATGACGTGGGGCGCGATTGTGACGTTCCTTGGTTGGACACTGTACGGCTTGGTTTCACCGCGCTTTGAGTTTGCAGCAAAGACTAAATAAGCAACAGAATGGCTCATATCGAGCAAGATAGGGCCAATTTAAACTGATCAGGTGCCAGCAGATAAAAAAGTCAGGATGCAATAGGAAATTCCGGTAATAATGTTCCTAACCGCCACCCCGGACTGGAATAAGATTATGTCGGACAGCCTTTGGCATCTTTATTTGCTGCGCACCGCCAGCGGCATGCTGTATACCGGCATTACCACTGATGTGGCCAGAAGACTCACGCAACATCAAGCAGGAAAAGGCGCAAAAGCGCTGCGGGGCAAGGGGGAGTTAGCGCTGGTATTTCATTGTGAAGCAGGGGATCGTTCAACTGCCTTAAAACTAGAATATCGGGTGAAACAGCTTAGTAAGCAGCAAAAAGAAAAGCTGGTGATGAGCCAGCCTTCTTCATTGGTATCTCTGCTAGAGGTTAGAACCGATTAAACGGCGCAGAAAACACCACTTCGCCATCAGCGTCAGTCAGTGCATCGTCTGCCAACGCATACACCTGAAAGGCTTCTTCAGTATCAGGCCAACGGCAGGTTAATTGATGACGGGTGGCAGGAACAAAACCAAAACGCTGATAATAAGCTGGCTCACCTAATACCACGACAGCGGCATAGCCAAACTCATTCAGAGAGTCGAGACCTTCATATACCAGCTTCTCCGCCAGACCTTGCCGACGCAGGCCATCCTCCACTGCCAGCGGAGCCAGCGCAACCCATTGCCGGTCCTCACCGCCCACATCTACCGGGCTGAATGCGACATAACCAACCACACCGCCCTCATCATCCGTCGCCACAACACCCAGCGTCAGTAAGCCGTCCTCGCGCAGTTGTTGCACCAATTCCGCTTCATCATCTCGCTTGAATGCCTCGCGCAATAAGGTGTCAATCCCCGGCGCATCGACTGGAATTTCAACCCGGATCAGCATGATGCTAATGTACGGGAAGCACCCACCGCACCCTCTTGCTGACCTGCTTCAATAAATTCAGCCAATTGTTGCAGACCTACTCGCAGTAGCGTCGGCATGGATTCCAATTCAATGGCATCCATCAGATTTTTCACATACAGGCCCAATTCGGTATCCCCCTCAATTCGCAACCGGCGCTGAAAAAACAGTGTATCCGGATCTTCTTTACGGGCAGCGATCAAAATCAGATCGTTGGCATCACCACTAAAGCTAACATCTGCCTCAGCCTGTTGGCTGACCACCAGCCTACCGCTTTCTACCGTCATAAACCATTGCAATGCGAGATCGCGCACTTCAATTTTTAACCAGCGAGATTCTAAAAATTCCAAATCACCGTCCAGCAGTGCCTGACGGAATTGCCAACCCAACACCTGTTCTAGTACCTGGCGCTGTAAGGCAAATGGTGTCAATTTTAACGGACCCCGCAGCAGCGCAGGCCCTTGGCGCACAAGGCGCGCTCGTAGTTCTCCCAACACAGGCGGTGACTCCTCTAAATCCAGATAAATATGTTATATCGATAAATTTTGCACCAAGTTGTCTCTGAAAGTCTTGCTAAATATCAGGAGAATGGTGCCAATGCCAAAGAAACTGCCCTAAATCAAGGTCAGTTCACAGCAGGTTAACTAAAATCGCCCTTCGCTATATTCTAATATCATCTTCGGATAGGGAAAATTCTATGGAGCTGCTTTGTCCTGCCGGCAATTTACCCGCATTAAAGGCCGCAATTGATAATGGTGCTGACGCAGTTTATATCGGCTTGAAAGATGATACTAACGCCCGCCATTTTGCCGGACTGAATTTCACCGAGAAAAAGCTACAGGAAGCGGTCAATTACGTTCACAGCCGCAAGCGCAAATTACATATCGCTATTAATACTTTCGCCCACCCCGACGGCTATTCCCGTTGGCAGCGAGCGGTGGATATGGCGGCGCAACTGGGAGCCGATGCTCTGATTTTAGCGGATTTGGCCATGTTGGAATATGCCGCTGAACGCTACCCAGAGGTTGAGCGCCACGTGTCGGTGCAAGCATCTGCGACCAATGATGAAGCTATCCGTTTCTATCAACGCCATTTTGATGTGGCACGGGTCGTTTTACCGCGCGTGCTATCCATGCATCAGGTTAAGCAATTGTCCCGCACCAGCCCGGTGCCGCTGGAAGTCTTTGCCTTTGGTAGCTTGTGCATTATGGCCGAAGGCCGCTGTTATCTTTCATCCTATTTGACCGGTGAATCCCCCAATACCGTGGGTGCCTGTTCACCAGCGCGCTTTGTTCGCTGGCAGCAAACCCCGCAAGGGATGGAATCTCGCCTCAATGAGGTGCTGATCGACCGTTATGAAGATAACGAAAACGCCGGTTATCCGACCCTGTGTAAAGGGCGCTATCTGGTGGATGGCCAGCGCTATCATGCACTGGAAGAGCCGACCAGCCTGAATACCCTTGAACTGCTACCAGAATTATTTGCCGCCAATATTGCCTCAGTGAAAATTGAAGGGCGTCAGCGCAGCCCGGCTTATGTCAGCCAGGTCGCCAAAGTATGGCGGCAGGCAATTGACCGCTATCAGGCAAACCCTGCGCAATTTTCTGCTAAAGCAGAATGGATGGAACAACTGGGCGCAATGTCCGAAGGCACCCAAACCACCCTGGGCGCTTATCATCGTAAGTGGCAGTAGCCGGAGGAAATATGAAGTACGCCTTAGGCGCAGTGCTCTATTACTGGCCAAAAACCGATATTGAAGCTTTTTATCAGGCCGCAGTCAGCAGCAGCGCCGATATCATTTATCTTGGTGAGAATGTTTGCACCAAGCGCCGCGAAATGAAAGTGGGTGATTGGTTAGCTTTAGCCAAAGAAGTTGCCGCCAGCGGTAAGCAGGTGGTGATTTCCACTCTCGCCTTGTTGCAAGCGCCATCAGAGTTAAATGAACTAAAGCGCTATGTGGAAAACGGCGAATTCTTGCTGGAAGCGAATGATTTGGGTGCGGTGAATATGGCGGCCGAACGCGGTTTGCCGTTTGTGGCCGGTCATGCACTCAATTGCTACAACGCTTATACCCTGCGGATTTTACATCGCCAGGGGATGATGCGCTGGTGTATGCCAGTTGAGCTATCTCGCGATTGGCTGGCTAATGTGCTGCAACAGTGTGAAGAGCTGGGGTTCCGCAATCAGTTTGAAGTCGAAGTGTTGAGCTACGGCCATCTGCCATTGGCTTATTCTGCCCGCTGTTTTACTGCGCGTTCAGAAAATCTAGCTAAAGACCAATGTGAAACTTGCTGCATTAAGTACCCACAAGGGCGGCCAGTGCGGTCACAAGAAGAGCAGCAGGTGTTTATTCTCAATGGCATTCAAACTCAGAGTGGCTACTGCTATAACCTCGGTAATGATTTGATTTCCATGCAAGGTTTGGTGGATATCGTCCGTCTTTCGCCACAAGGTATTGATACACTGAATGTTATCGACCAGTTCCGCGCCAACGAGCAAGGTTTAGTTCCCCTGACCTTGGCCAATAAAGCCGATTGTAACGGCTACTGGCGGCGATTAGCCGGGCTAGAATTGGTGTCCTAATAGATTAGGCGGGGGGCCACGGCTCCCCATTTATTCACATTGATTATTCACGCAGACAATCTGTCCCCTTTCAGGCCGCATTTATTCCCCTCCCGAAAGACACTATTTCGATTATGCTCTTATTCATGCATGGCTGTTATGGCTGTGATTTATTCACATGGTGAATATAGTAATCCGTAGTTATCTCTTTAAAATCAATGCGGTTATCAATAAACGCGCTCGCCCTTCAAGCGACTCGACTAAGGTTAAGATGGACGATTCTATGAATAATAACAACGTTTCTATGGCAGATAGCTCGCCAGTACCGCTTTCGGTTCTCGATTTATCACCAATAGCACTGGGTAAGACCCCACGAGATGCATTTCATGCCTCGCTGGATTTAGCTCAACATACTGAAAAGTGGGGATATCACCGCTATTGGCTGGCTGAACATCATAATATGACTGGCATTGCCAGCGCCGCGACCTCCGTGCTGATTGGCTATATTGCCGGTGGCACCAGCACCATCCGCGTCGGTTCTGGCGGTGTTATGCTGCCAAACCATTCGCCACTGGTGATTGCTGAGCAGTTTGGTACCCTTGCCTCGCTGTATCCTGACCGCATCGATCTCGGCCTTGGCCGGGCCCCCGGCAGTGATCAGCGCACTATGATGGCGCTACGCCGCCATCTCTCTGGTGAGGTGGATAATTTCCCGTCCGATGTACGCGAACTGCAAAACTACTTTGCCGATGCGCAACCAGGGCAAGCGGTACAAGCCGTCCCCGGCCAGGGTTTGCATGTCCCGCTGTGGCTGCTGGGTTCTAGCCTGTATAGTGCGCAATTGGCCGCCGCCATGGGCCTGCCCTTTGCTTTCGCCTCGCATTTTGCACCAGACATGCTATTCCAGGCGCTCAAACTGTATCGGGAGAATTTCAAACCCTCCACTCAGTGGCCAAAACCTTATGCGATTGTGTGTGTGAATGTCGTCGCCGCAGATACTGAGCGTGATGCCCGTTTTCTGTTTACCTCGATGCAGCAACAGTTTGTCAATCTGCGCCGTGGCACACCGGGCCAGTTGCCGCCGCCTATCGACGATATGGAAAAAATCTGCTCGCCAGCCGAACAGTTTGGTGTCGACCAAGCGCTGCGCCTGTCTATCATTGGCGATAAAAGTAAAGTCCGGCACGGGCTTCAGTCACTATTGCGGGAAACTCAGGCCGATGAATTGATGGTCAATGGCCAGATTTTTGATCACCAGGCACGATTGTATTCATTTGAGATAGTGGCCGGTTTGCAGCAAGACTTGCAACCCGCCGAGCGCCTGTAATTCACTCACAGGTTGAACATTGCAGACATAAAAAAACCAGCCCGAGGGCTGGTTTTTTTTAATCATCAAAGATGACTAAGACTTATGCATCACCGAAACGACGGCGAGCGGGTGCGGCTGGCGCTGCGGCATCATCGCGACGTGGTGCTGGTGCAGCTGAGCGCTGACCATCACGATTGCCACGACGTTGTTCGCCACCACCAGCTGGAGCACGGTCGCTGCCGAATGAACGACGAGGAGGAGCACCTGCGCCTTCACGACGTTCGCCACCGGCTGAACGGCCAGCACCACCACGGCGCTCACCACCACCGTTACCACCCGCTGGGCGCTCACGGCGCTCATGCGGCTGTGCATCACCCAACAGCTGCATGTTCAGCGGCTTGTTCAGGATACGGGTACGGGTGAAGTGAGATAACATTTCGCCCGGCATGCCTTTTGGCAGCTCGATAGTTGAATGCGAAGCAAACAGCTTGATGTTGCCGATATAACGGCTGCTGATATCACCTTCGTTAGCGATAGCGCCAACGATATGACGAACTTCAACACCATCATCACGACCCACTTCAATGCGGTACAGTTCCATCTCGCCAACATCACGACGTTCGCGACGTGCTGGACGCTCGCCACCTTCACGGTTGTCAGAGCGAGGTTCACGACGGCTGTCATTACGATCACGGCCGCGATCACTACCACGGTCATCGCGAGAATTGAATTCACGCTGTGGACGACGCGGAGCTTCCGGTGGCAGGATCAAAGGACGTTCGCCCTGTGCCATTTTCAACAGTGCGGCAGCCAGAGTTTCGAGATCAAACTCTTCTTCTGGTTGCAGCTTCGCCAACAACGCGCGGTACATATCCAAATCACTGCTTTCCAGCTGTTGGCCCACTTTCGCTGCGAATTTAGCTAAGCGGCGCTCGCCCAACAATTCTGCATTTGGCAACTGAACTTCAGGGATAGTCAGCTTCATGGTACGTTCAACGTTCTGTAACAGACGACGTTCACGGTTCTCTACGAACAGTAATGCGCGGCCTGCACGACCCGCACGACCAGTACGGCCGATACGGTGAACATAAGACTCTGAATCCATAGGGATATCATAGTTTACAACCAAGCTGATACGTTCAACATCCAGCCCACGAGCAGCAACATCAGTCGCAATCAGGATATCCAGACGGCCATCTTTCAGGCGATCCAGTGTCTGCTCACGCAGCGCCTGGTTCATGTCGCCGTTCAATGCAGCGCTGTTGTAACCACTACGTTCCAGAGCTTCTGCAACTTCCAGCGTCGCATTTTTAGTACGCACGAAGATGATGGCTGCATCGAAATCTTCAGATTCCAAGAAACGAACCAATGCTTCTTTCTTGTTATAACCACCACCAACTCTCCAGAAACTCTGGCTAATGTCAGGGCGGGTCGTCACGCTAGACTGAATGCGGACTTCCTGTGGCTCTTTCATAAAGCGACGGGTGATACGACGAATCGCTTCTGGCATGGTAGCAGAGAACAGTGCAGTCTGATGTTCTGCTGGGATCTGCGCCATGATAGTTTCGACGTCTTCGATAAAGCCCATACGCAGCATTTCATCTGCTTCATCCAACACTAAACCGCTCAGGTTAGATAGGTTAAGAGTACCGCGTTTCAGGTGGTCTAACAGACGACCTGGGGTGCCGACAACAACTTGTGGCCCTTGGCGCAAAGCGCGTAATTGAACGTCATAACGCTGACCGCCGTACAGGGCCACCACGTTAACGCCGTTCATGTGTTTTGAAAAATCGGTCAGTGCCTGTGCAACCTGAATAGCCAACTCACGGGTCGGTGCTAACACCAGTACCTGTGGCGCTTTCAATGTTGGGTCAATGTTGTGCAACAGCGGCAGACCAAATGCGGCTGTTTTACCACTACCGGTTTGTGCCATGCCGAGAACATCACGGCCGTTCAACAGGTGTGGAATACATTCCAACTGAATAGGAGATGGTTTTTCATAACCAAGATCAGTCAGAGCGGAAAGAATTGGAGCGGACAGCCCCAGATCAGCAAAAGAGGTTTCAAGCTCAGTAGTCATGTACACGTGCCTCATTAATAATGGCAGCCAGTCTACATAACTCGTCGAGAAAATTTTCAGTCATTTTCATTGAAAAGTGTGAACCGGCTCAAATTAGATTATAAAACGAACAAAAAGGCCATCACCTGTTAGGGTGATTAACGTTGGTAAAAACCAAGGTATATCAGGCTAATAATTGTTCGTCAGCTATTGCTGGTCCGATTCCGATAGGTCGTCTTGTTCTTGGCCCAAAAGCGCCAATTCCAACAATGCATAGCGGTGCTCAACAAAGTTATGAACGTTGTTAGCTACCGTCAGTTTGAACAGCGCCGAAGCAGTGTTCTTGTCCCCCAGACTTAGGTAATGTTTACCTAAATAGAAGTCAGTTTCACTGAGATGCTCAGCGAGCGAAGTGTTATCCATTGCATCTGCCTTGAGCCGTTCCATCAGCGTTTTTTCGCTGATTGTGCCCAAGTAGAATTCGACAATATTCCATCCCCATTGCCCTCTGTCCGATTTTTCATAGCGCTGTTGTAGCGCTACTGCAGCTGTCTTAGGATCGATTTCTCTTTCCACCAGATACAGCCATAACGAACGGAAGGGATCATTTGGATCGTCTTGATAAAACGCCTGCAGATCATCCTGCGCCAACGGGAGTCGACCGCCATAATACAGAGCGATACCCCGGTTTAAACGCGCGTAATTGTAAGTTGGATCAAGCTCTAGTACAGAATCAAACGCTTCATAGGCAGCATCAAAATTGCCTGCCTGCGTTAAATAAATGCCCAGATAGTTAAAAACTTCTGGCATATCAGGACGAATAGCTAACGCTTGCGAAAAATCATTTCGCGCTAGTGCCCGTAGCCCGAGGCTATCATACAGCACTCCGCGCTCATATAAAAGCTGCGCGCGCTCATCATCCGTAAGTGCCCGACTTGCAAGGATTTGTTCCATGCGCGCCAGAATCACTTCCTGCTGCAACGTAGGTTGCAACGGAATTGCCAACACCTCGTCTTTACGCCAATCATGGTTGCTGCATCCTGCCAGCATCAGTGCTGTCACAACGTAACACCAGCGCAAGAAAGGCTTCATTTCCTACTCCCGAAGACAAACATTGGATAAATATCCTTTCATCCATTTGTTTAATACAAGAGCATCCTGCCCTCGAGATAACACAGCCCCTCACTCATCAGCAAGGAGCTGTGGAATACTAATTACTCAGCTGCCGGAGTTTCTACAGCAGGAGTGGCAGTTTCTAAAGCTTCTTTGATACTCAGGCGAATACGTCCCTGACGATCAACTTCTATTACTTTCACTGGAACTTCCTGGCCCATTTGCAGATGGTCAGTCACTTTATCAACACGCTTGTCAGCGATTTGAGAAATGTGAACCAGACCTTCTTTACCGCCACCAATGGCCACAAATGCACCGAAGTCAACAATACGGGTCACACTACCATTATAGATACGACCTACTTCGATTTCGGCAGTAATCTCTCCGATACGGCGGATAGCATGCTGTGCTTTTTCGCTGTCGGTTGCCGCAATCTTAATGGTGCCATCATCGCCGATCTCAATGGTAGTACCGGTTTCATCAGTCAACGCACGGATCACTGAACCACCTTTACCGATCACATCCTTGATTTTCTCAGGATTGATTTTTATGGTGTAGATGCGTGGCGCGAACTCAGAGATATCGCCACGCGGTGTGCTGATAGCCTGTTCCATAACACCCAGAATGTGCAGACGCGCACCCTTAGCTTGGTTCAGAGCCACCTGCATGATTTCGCGGGTGATACCTTCGATTTTAATATCCATTTGCAATGCGGTGATACCGTCACGGCTACCGGCTACTTTAAAGTCCATGTCGCCCAAGTGATCTTCGTCACCCAGAATGTCAGACAGCACCACAAAGTTTTCGTCTTCTTTAACCAAGCCCATTGCGATACCGGCAACAGCGGCTTTAATCGGCACACCTGCATCCATCAAGGCCAGAGAAGCACCACAAACAGAAGCCATTGAGGAAGAACCGTTAGACTCGGTGATTTCAGAAACCACACGAATCGTGTAAGGGAATTCACTCGGGCTTGGCATTACTGCCAACACACCACGTTTTGCCAGACGGCCATGGCCAATCTCACGACGTTTCGGTGAGCCAACCATACCGGTTTCACCAACACAATATGGAGGGAAATTATAGTGTAGCAGGAATGAGTCAGTACGCTCACCCATCAGCTCATCAATATTTTGTGCATCACGTGCAGTACCCAATGTTGCAGTAACCAGTGCCTGAGTTTCGCCACGGGTGAACAACGCAGAACCATGAGTACGTGGCAATACGCCGGTACGCACATCCAGACCACGGATCATATCTTTTTCGCGGCCATCAATACGCGGCTCGCCAGCTAATACACGGCTACGCACGACGTTTTTCTCAACACTGCCCAGGATATCCTGAATTTCAGCAGCATCTAAAGTATCGTCTTGCGCTAACAGCGCTTCAGTCACGTCAGCTTTGATAGCATCAACTTGTGTGTAACGCTCTTGTTTCTCGGTGATACGGTATGCGTCACCCAGACGAGCAGCAGCCAACTCAGCAACACGCGCGTGCAGCGCTTCATTCACTGGTTCTGCATGCCAATCCCACTTCGGTTTGCCCGCTTCAGCAACCAGAGCGTTGATATTTTCAATCACAACTTGTTGTTGTTCGTGACCGAAGACAACCGCGCCTAACATTTGATCTTCAGACAGAATTTGAGCTTCTGATTCAACCATCAATACTGCAGCAGCAGTACCGGCAACAACCAAGTCCAGACGGCTTTCTTTCAGCTCGTCAGTGGTTGGGTTCAGCACGTACTGGTCGTTGATAAAGCCAACGCGCGCAGCACCGATTGGGCCGTTGAATGGAATACCTGACAGGCTTAGCGCAGCTGATGCACCAATCAATGCCACGATATCTGGGTTAATTTGTGGGTTAACCGAAACAACAGTCGCAATAACCTGAACTTCATTCAGGAAGCTGTCTGGGAACAGTGGGCGAATCGGACGGTCAATCAGACGTGAAGTCAGTGTTTCGCCTTCACTTGGGCGGCCTTCACGACGGAAGAAGCTGCCTGGGATACGACCAGCAGCGTAAGTACGCTCCTGATAGTTAACTGTCAGAGGGAAGAAGCTCTGGCCTGGTTTGGCTTTCTTTTGGCCAACAACAGTGACGAATACTGCTGTGTCATCCATGCTTACCATTACAGCAGCAGTTGCCTGACGAGCCATCATGCCAGTTTCGATGGTGACGGTATGTTGGCCGTACTGGAATTTACGAATAATCGGAGTCAGCAAAATAGTATCCTTATACTATGCGGTGCCGGATCGTATTGACGATCTCATCCACCTGTTACTAATACCTTCACACTGCATCCTCGCGACTAATGACAACCCTTAACTCCCATTGAGTTAAAGTCTCTCATTAGCCGCGCGAACCTCTGCACCGGAAGATCCTTTTTTTAAAATATAGAACAACAACAATATACTAACGTATTTTATCATTGCTTCTTAGAAAAAAGGGGCCAATTTGGCCCCTTTCTCCCGAAACTCGCAGACTTAGCGACGCAGACCCAGACGCTCGATCAGGGAAGCATAACGCGATATGTCTTCACGCTTCAGGTAGTCCAGCAGCTTACGACGCGTGGATACCATACGCAGCAGACCACGACGACTGTGGTGATCTTTTTTGTGCTCGGAGAAGTGACTTTGCAAATGGTTAATTTGAGCAGTCAACAGAGCAACCTGAACTTCGCTTGAACCGGTGTCATTGGCACCGCGACCGAAGTCAGCAACGATTTTAGCTTTCGCTTCAACACTTAGAGACATGATACAACTCCAAATATAAATATATAGATAAATTAAGACAGGCGCCGATCTCTAATTCAGCAACCCAATATGTAAGCCGCACTATTCTACTCTTTGAACTGCGGGATCGCAAGGTAGGCCGCTAGGCCCTACTCAGCATATTCCACAACCAAGCGCTTAGGAGCCACTCGGCCATCTTCTGCAATGGTGCCAATACCAATGAAATTACGCTCTTCACCTTCAGTGATACGAACCATTCCTTCGCCTGGCGCACCGGCTACATGCACCGGCTGCCCTTGTTTTATATAAGCAGCAACAGCAGGTAACAGATTGACTTCAGGGAAATTTAATACTGCACTGTCCATCGGCAATAGCAGCGCATCCAGTTCCGCATTTGGCGAACGCTCTGCTGCTTGTGCCGCTTCAACCATCGCCGTTAACTGCTCTAAAGTCACCATACGATCACTTGGATAAGTCGCTACCTGCAAACGGCGCAAATAACTGACATGCGCGCCGCAACCCAACAATTCACCCAAATCATCAACAATGGTGCGAATGTAAGTCCCTTTAGAGCAATGAATTTCCAGCTCTAGGTCATTACCTTCCCAGCGGATAAAGAGCAGCTCGTACACAGTAATACTGCGCGCTTCGCGCTCTACTTCAATCCCCTGACGGGCATATTCATACAGTGGCTTGCCTTGATGCTTCAACGCAGAATACATGGATGGCACTTGCTGGCTATCACCACGGAAACTGTCCAGAGCGGCATCCATCTGCGCCTGCGTGACATTAACTTCCCGCTCGCTGATTAATGCGCCTTCGGCATCCGAGGTATCAGTCCGTTGACCTAAACGGGCCACAACACGATAGCGTTTATCTGAATCTAGCAAAAATTGGGAAAACTTGGTCGCTTCACCCAGACAGATAGGCAACATACCGGTCGCCAAAGGATCAAGTGCACCAGTATGACCTGCGCGGTTTGCGCTAAAGAGGCGTTTTACCTTTTGTAAAACGTCATTAGAGGAGAGGCCCAGCGGCTTATCCAATAACAGAACGCCGTTAATGTCACGGCCGCGACGACGTGGACGACCCATTACTTCTCCTCGTCGTTTCCTGGATTAACCTGACGTTCTGCATCATTTTTGATGACGTTAGTCACCAGGTTAGACATCCGCATCCCTTCAATCAGAGAGTTGTCATAAGCGAAAGTCAGTTCTGGCACGATACGCAAGCGCATTGCTTTACCCAGCAGAGTGCGGATATAACCGGAGGCATCTTGCAGTGCTTTAATGCCATTTTTTACTGTATCCGGATCAGCATTGTCAGTTAACACATTCAGGAAGGTCACAAAGACTTTAGCGTAAGCCAAATCACGAGATAGCTCGATACCTGACACGGTCGCCATGCCAACACGAGGGTCTTTGATTTCGCGCTGTAAGATGAGTGCGATCTCTTTTTGCATTTCTTGTGAAACACGCTGAGAACGGCTGAATTCTTTTGCCATTTGGATTCTCCAGACAAATTGGGGGGCCAAGGCCCCCCAAATGGATATAAGCAGATCTAAGGCGATTAATCGATAGTACGTTTGATTTCGATAATTTCGAAGACTTCGATCACATCACCCGTACGGACGTCATTGTAGTTCTTAACGCCGATACCACATTCCATGCCATTACGAACTTCGCTAACGTCATCTTTGAAGCGGCGCAGAGATTCCAGCTCGCCTTCATAGATAACCACGTTGTCGCGCAGAACACGGATTGGATTATTACGCTTAATCACACCTTCAGTAACCATACAACCAGCAATGGCGCCAAATTTCGGTGATTTAAACACATCACGAACTTCAGCCAAACCAATGATTTGTTGTTTGTACTCAGGTGCCAGCATACCACTCATCGCCTGCTTAACTTCATCAATCAAGCTATAAATGACTGAGTAGTAACGCAGATCCAAGCCTTCAGTTTCTACTACACGACGCGCTGAAGCATCAGCACGAACGTTAAAGCCAAGGATGATTGCGCCAGAAGCTGCGGCCAGTGTTGCGTCAGTTTCGGTGATACCACCAACGCCTGAACCCACAATGCGGACTTTCACTTCATCGGTAGACAGTTTTTCTAGTGAATCACAGATAGCTTCACAAGAACCCTGTACGTCAGATTTGATGACGATGTTCAGTTCAGAAACTTCACCTTCGGTCATGTTAGCAAACATGTTTTCCAGTTTAGATTTCTGCTGACGAGCCAGCTTAACCTCGCGGAATTTGCCCTGACGATACAGTGCAACTTCACGGGCTTTCTTCTCGTCACGAACAACAGTAACTTCGTCACCAGCAGCTGGAACACTGGACAAGCCCAGGATCTCAACCGGAATAGAAGGACCAGCAGACGTGATATCACGGCCTAGCTCGTCACGCATCGCACGTACACGGCCATACTCGAAGCCACACAGTACGATATCGCCTTTGTTCAGCGTACCTTGTTGAACCAGCACGGTAGCAACTGGGCCACGGCCTTTATCCAAGAAGGATTCGATAACAACACCACTTGCCATGCCAGTACGAACTGCTTTCAGTTCCATGACTTCAGCTTGCAGCAGAATTGCTTGCAGCAGATTATCAATACCGGTACCGACTTTCGCAGAGACTTCGATGAATGGAACATCGCCGCCAAAATCTTCGGATATAATACCGTATTGAATCAATTCAGTTTTAACACGGCTTGGGTCAGCGGCTGGCTTATCGACTTTATTCACAGCAACCACAACTGGCACGTTCGCCGCTTTGGCATGCTGAATAGCTTCGATAGTCTGTGGCATCACGCCATCGTCGGCTGCAACAACCAGCACCACTATATCAGTCGCCTGAGCACCACGGGCACGCATTGAAGTAAACGCGGCGTGTCCCGGTGTATCCAGGAAAGTGATCATGCCGTTTTCAGTTTCAACGTGATAAGCGCCGATGTGCTGTGTAATACCGCCGGCTTCACCTGACGCCACTTTCGTGGAGCGGATGTAATCCAGCAGAGAAGTTTTACCGTGGTCAACGTGGCCCATGATGGTCACAACTGGAGCGCGGTGCTCAGCTGCAGCTTCAGCGCCGGTATCACGGTCGCTCATCAGCGCTTCTTCCAGCTCGTTTTCACGACGCAGGATAACTTTGTGGCCCATCTCTTCAGCAACCAGCTGTGCTGTTTCCTGATCGATAACCTGGTTAATGGTTGCCATTGCACCCAGTTTCATCATTGCTTTGATGACCTGAGAGCCTTTAACAGCCATTTTGTTTGCCAGTTCAGCAACAGTTACCGTCTCGCCAATCACTACATCGCGGTTAACGGCAACAACAGGCTTGTTGAAGCTCTGTTGTAATGTGCTTGGTTTACGTTTGCCTTTACGGCCAACAGCACGTGCTTCTTCGCGATCAGCTTTAGACTCGGAGAGTTTATTGCCTTTCTTCTGTTTAGTTGCTTTACCACCACGAGTGCGGCTGCGGCGATCACCTTCAACTTTGGCGTCGTTTTCATCTTCCGCGGCGCGCGCATGTTGTGAGGTGGTCACATGGTAATCGGCAGATTCAGTCTGCTCAGTCACAGGTGCTGGCCATTTACCTTCATTTTCGGCTGCCATTTTACGGGCTTCCTCAGCAACGCGTTTAGCGTCTTCCTCGACCTTACGGCGTGTTTCTTCTTCTACAGAGCGTTTCAGCTCGGCAGCTTCAGCTTCACGGCGTGCTTTATCAGTCTGAGCTGGCTTGGTTTTTTCGTCGGTTTGTTGATTCGTCACTTTTTCTTTTTCCGCTGCTTGGCGTTTAGCTTTTTCAGCGGCCTCACGTTTGGCTTGTTCTTCGGCCGCTCGTTTAGCTTTTTCTTCAGCGATTTTCTGCGCTGCTGCTTCCGCTTCACGTTGTGCCTGCTCTTCCGCTTCACGCTGTGCCTGCTCTTCCGCTTTCGCTTGTTCAGCTTCCGGCGTATTTACATAAGTGCGTTTCTTGCGGACCTCTATTTGCACCGATTTACTTTTTCCGCCGGTGCTCGGAATATTCAAGGTGCTACGCGTTTTGCGTTGCAACGTGAGTTTATTAGGCGCACTACCGTGTTCACGGTTTAAGTGCGCCAGCAATGTTTCTTTTTCTTGCTGGGTAACTGAGTCTACTTCAGACTTCTTGATCCCTGCATCAGCAAATTGCTGTACCAGGCGATCAACTGGAGTCTGAATCTCAGCTGCCAGCGATTTTACGGTTACATCTGTCATGCTGTTCCTTCCTGCTACAGTTTATTACGCGTTATCGCCAAACCAACAGATATTACGTGCAGCCATTATCAGCTCGCCGGCTTGCTCATCGCTAAGCCCTTCAATATCTGCCAGATCATCGATACCCTGCTCGGCAAGATCTTCCAGCGTACACACACCGCGCGCAGCCAATTTAAATGCCATGCTACGTTCCAGACCAGCCAGATTCAGCAGATCATCAGCGGGTTTTTGGTCGCCAAGACTTTCTTCTTGTGCCAGGGCCAGCGTGGTCAATGCAGCTTTGGCGCGGTCACGCAGCGCTTCAACCGTATCTTCGTCAAGACCATCGATTTCCAGAAGTTCTTTCATTGGCACGTAAGCCAATTCTTCCAGAGAAGAGAAACCTTCCTCTACCAAGATGGTGGCAAAGTCTTCATCGATATCAAGATATTTGGTGAAGGTATCAATAGCGGCATGAGCCTCGGCCTGATGCTTCGCCTGAAGATCGTCCGCCGTCATTACGTTCAGTTCCCAGCCACTCAGCTGTGCCGCTAAACGCACATTCTGGCCATTACGGCCAATTGCCTGTGCCAGGTTACTGGCTTCAACGGCAACATCCATTGTGTGTTTGTCTTCATCAACCACAATTGACGCAACATCAGCTGGCGCCATGGCATTAATAACAAACTGGGCTGGATTATCATCCCACAATACAATATCAATGCGCTCGCCGCCAAGTTCGCTGGAAACAGCTTGAACACGGGCACCACGCATACCAACACAAGCACCGACCGGGTCGATACGTTTGTCGTTGGTTTTAACCGCAATTTTAGCACGCGAACCTGGATCACGGGCAGCGGCTTTAATTTCGATCAATTCTTCGCCGATTTCTGGCACTTCAATGCGGAACAGTTCGATCAGCATTTCAGGGCGTGAACGGCTGACAAACAGCTGAGCACCGCGAGCTTCTGGACGAACATCGTACAAAACACCACGGATACGGTCGCCTGGGCGGAAGTTTTCACGCGGTAACATGTCTTCGCGGTTAATAACAGCTTCGGCATTATGGCCCAGATCCAGTGCAATACTGTCGCGGTTAACTTTCTTAACCGTGCCGGTAACAATCTCACCTAAATACTGGCGGAATTGTTCAACTACCATAGCCCGTTCTGCTTCACGCACTTTTTGTACGATAACTTGCTTGGCAGTTTGGGTGGTAATGCGGTCAAAAGTGACAGATTCAATCTGATCTTCAACATAATCGCCCAACTGGAGCGATGGATCTTCATATTGAGCCGCGTCTAACGTAATTTCGCGAGTTGGCATCGTGACTTCATCAACGGCAACCCAACGACGGAAGGTGTCGAAATCACCGGTTTTACGGTCGATGCTGACGCGAACTTCAATTTCTTGTTCGTATTTTTTCTTGGTCGCTGTCGCTAGAGCGGTTTCCAACGCCTCAAAAATCTTCTCGCGCGGAAGGGATTTCTCATTGGAAACTGCTTCTACAACAGCCAGAATCTCTTTGTTCATCCTAGTTGCCTCATCCAAACTTTAAAAGTGGGGTACCAGGTTCGCTTTCTGGATGTTGCTCAGCGCGAACACTTCATCTTTTCCATCCACAGTAACCGTGATCATTTCACCATCAACGGCTTTGATAATGCCCTGCCATTTACGGCGGTTCTGCATAGCCATACGCAACACCAAAGTAACTTCTTCACCAAGGTAACGAGTATAGTGTTCAGCAGTGAACATTGGGCGTTCAAGGCCCGGAGAGGAAACTTCTAAGTTGTAAGCGACCGTAATGGGATCTTCGACATCCAAGACAGCGCTGACCTGGTGGCTGACATCAGCACAAGCATCAACAGTGATTCCGTCGTCACTATCAATATAGATTCGTAGCGTCGATTGGCGCCCCCGGATGAACTCGATGCCGACTAATTCATAGCCTAAGGCCTCTACCGGTGCTGAAATTATCTCTGTTAACTTTTGTTCTAATGTGGACAAGCCCACCCCCAAGACATAAAAAAAGGGCCTAATAGCCCAGTGATTCTGCTGTCAAATAACAAAAAACCCCGAAATTCGGGGCTTTATGCAACTGGACCCTGTTTGCCGCAAAGCGGCTTCGGTACAACTTTCTGACAAGTATTTTTTTCAAATTGAAATCGAAAGTATCTGAGGTCTACCGAATACAACATTTGAAAAAAAACACTTTAGGAAAGTGGTTGCGGGGGCCGGATTTGAACCGACGACCTTCGGGTTATGAGCCCGACGAGCTACCAGGCTGCTCCACCCCGCGTCCGAAAACGTGGCAAATATTACGTTGATAACGACAAAAAAGCAAGTTATCTGTCTGATTTGGTACCGAGGACGGGACTTGAACCCGTAAGCCCAATCGGGCACTACCACCTCAAGGTAGCGTGTCTACCAATTCCACCACCCCGGCACTGATTCAAATGGTTGTTTTTACTGATTAAGTCGTCACAACCACTTTAAAACTTTCTTTCTATTTCTGACTACTGACTTCTTTTGAAACATTACTGCGGGATATCACTACTCGGCTTAGTCGGCGCTACTGGTGCTGTAGTCTGTTCAGCTTTTGCTGGCTGACCCAGATTTTCCCACTCGCTGCCTTTATTGCCCTGGTTGGTGCTCATATTGCCCAAAATCAAGCTAATGACGAAAAATAGCGCCGCCAATACAGCCGTCATGCGGGTCATAAAGTTACCGGAACCATTCGAACCGAACAGAGTTGCAGAAGCACCTGCTCCGAATGAGGCTCCCATATCCGCGCCTTTACCTTGCTGCAGCATGATCAGAGCAACTAGCCCAATCGAAATCAGCAAGAAAATAACCAGAAGAGCTTCGTACATAGTTGTACCTGTATCCTTGCGGGTTCACCGCATGCCAAATGCTTCTCACCCATCAAGCGGGGGACTTATTCACCCACTTAAGCGGGTGTGAATACTAACCAAAGCGTCTAGTACACGCAAGGGCAATTTCATTACATAGGTTTATTTGCGGAAAAAAACGTCAAGTTATTCAACTTCAGCATAATTTACAGGGGAGAGAACCCCCTCCCCCGCTAAAAAATCATTATCCTGCCGCTTTTACCGCATCAGCAATCCGATTCGCCATTTCAGAAATCAGTGCCTCTTCAGCATCACCTTCAACCATCACTCGGATTAATGGTTCAGTACCTGACTTACGCAACAGAACTCGGCCACGGTCGCCCAGTTCTTTTTCAACCTGGCGGGTCACTTCTTCAACTGAATCTGATTTCAGTGGATTATGATCACCAGAGAAACGCACATTGACCAGAATTTGTGGCAATAACTTCATACCGCTGCACAAATCCTGCAAGCTCATATGGTTACGCACCATCGCAGTCAGCACCTGCAAACCAGCCACAATACCATCACCAGTGGTGGTTTTATCCAACAGGATTACGTGGCCTGAGTTTTCAGCACCAATTCTCCAGCCTTTTTCCTGCATAGCTTCCAGCACGTAGCGGTCGCCTACTTTAGCGCGAACAAACGGAATGCCCAGCTCCTTCAACGCCAGTTGCAACCCCATATTGCTCATCAGAGTGCCGACAGCGCCGCCTTTCAGCTGGCCTTGACGTAGACCTTCACGAGCAATGATATAGAGGATCTGGTCGCCATCAACCTTATTACCCAAGTGATCGACCATCATCAGCCGGTCACCGTCGCCGTCAAATGCCAGCCCAACATGCGCTTTTTCGGCAAGAACACGTTCTTGCAGCAAGCGAACATCTGTGGCACCACATTGCTCGTTAATGTTCATACCATCCGGCTCACAGCCGATAGTAATGACGGTTGCACCTAGCTCGCGCAATACGCTTGGCGCAATGTGATAAGTTGCGCCATTAGCGCAATCGACCACAATTTTCAGCTCATTCAAGCTGAGTTCGCTCGGGAATGTCCCTTTGCAAAACTCAATGTAACGGCCCGCAGCATCCACGATACGGTTGGCTTTGCCCAGCTCCGCAGATTCTACGCAAGTTAATGGTTTTTCCATCTCGGCTTCAATCGCCTCTTCCACATCATCAGGCAATTTAGTGCCGTCAATTGAGAAGAATTTAATGCCATTATCATAGAAAGGATTATGGGATGCCGAAATAACGATGCCCGCTTCTGCGCGGAAAGTTCGCGTCAAATAAGCAACCGCAGGGGTCGGCATCGGACCGGTGAATGAAGCGGATAGCCCTGCAGCAGCCAGACCGGCTTCCAGTGCTGATTCCAGCATATAGCCAGAAATGCGCGTATCCTTACCGATGATAATTTTACGAGAACCATGTCGAGCCAGAACTTTACCGGCAGCCCAGCCCAGCTTTAATACAAAATCTGGCGTAATCGGGCTGTCACCCACTTTGCCGCGAATGCCAT
This sequence comes from Yersinia rochesterensis, assembly GCF_003600645.1. Taxonomy (NCBI): domain Bacteria; kingdom Pseudomonadati; phylum Pseudomonadota; class Gammaproteobacteria; order Enterobacterales; family Yersiniaceae; genus Yersinia; species Yersinia rochesterensis. The sequence goes on along the minus strand of NZ_CP032482.1, from coordinate 535,049 downwards.
CTGTACCAAAGTATTTACGGTTACTCATAATTTTTATTTATCCCTTCGCTGAAAGTGTTGCCTCGACGATACACATCGCCTCGACAGTTTCTTTGACATCATGCACTCTGACAATCTGCGCGCCTTGCATTGCGGCAATGACAGCGCAAGCGACACTCCCGATAACCCGTTGTTGTGGCGGAACATTTAATAGCTGCCCAACCATAGATTTTCGTGACATCCCGACCAATAATGGCAGATCAAAATGGTGAAGTTCGGCCAACCGTGCCAGTAGTTGATAATTATGCGCCAGATTTTTACCGAAACCGAAGCCCGGGTCGAGTAACAATTTACTTTTTGCGATACCGCCCGCAACACAACGGTCAATATGGTGCTTAAAAAACTGATTTATATCAGTCATAAGATCATCGTAATGAGGGGACTGCTGCATACTTTGTGGCTGCCCTTGCATATGCATCAGGCACACCGGCAAGCCGGTTTTTGCCGCAGCTTCAAGCGCACCGGGTTCTTGCAACGAACGAATATCATTGATTAGGTGAGCGCCGACACGAGCTGACTCAGTGATTACCGCTGCTTTGGATGTATCTACAGATAGCCAAACATCAAAACGTTTCGCCAATGCTTCCACCACAGGCACGACCCGATCAAGTTCTTCTTGCTCACTAACTTCAGCAGCACCGGGGCGAGTGGACTCACCACCAATATCAATTAGCGTAGCACCCGCCGATAACATCAGTTGGGCGTGTTGTAATGCTTTATCAAGATTATTGTGATGCCCACCATCCGAAAATGAATCTGGTGTGACATTCAGAATACCCATAACCTGCGGGCGAGTGAGATCCAACTTCAGACCTCTAGCCTTTAAATGCATACTATTACGCCTCAAAAAAGAAAAACCCCGAGCAAGCCCGAGGTTTATATTAATCACATCGCTTTTAGATGCCAACAGTAGACTTACTTATCGCCCAACTGCTCTGACATAGTATTGCCCGGCGTTGGTGTATGTGGCTCATCAACCGGTGTTGGTGCCTTTGGCGTACTATCGTTGTCAGATGATTTAGTCTTGTTTACATCATCCCACCCCGCTGGCGGGCGGACTTCTTTGCGATTCATCAAGTCATCAATCTGTGGAGCATCAATAGTTTCATACTTCATCAAAGCGTCTTTCATGGTATGCAGAACATCCATGTTTTCCATCAGCAAAGTACGCGCGCGCTGATAGTTACGCTCGACAAGTAATTTAACTTCCTGATCAATAATACGCGCTGTTTCATCGGACATATGCTTGGCTTTCGCAACAGAACGGCCAAGGAACACTTCGCCCTCTTCTTCAGCATACAGCAACGGCCCCAGTTTCTCGGAGAAGCCCCACTGTGTCACCATGTTGCGTGCGATAGACGTAGCGACTTTGATATCATTCGATGCACCGGTAGAAACTTTTTCCGGGCCATAAATGATTTCTTCAGCAAGACGACCACCATACAAAGTCGAGATCTGGCTTTCCAGTTTCTGACGGCTGGCACTGATTGCATCACCTTCCGGTAGGAAGAATGTCACACCCAATGCACGACCACGCGGGATAATGGTCACTTTATGTACTGGGTCATGCTCAGGTACCAGGCGACCGATAATCGCATGCCCTGCTTCATGATATGCCGTCGATTCTTTCTGCGCTTCTGTCATTACCATGGAGCGACGTTCCGCACCCATCATAATTTTGTCTTTCGCTTTCTCAAACTCAGACATTGAAACAACACGTTTGTTACCGCGAGCGGCAAACAGTGCGGCTTCGTTGACCAGGTTAGCCAAGTCAGCACCAGAGAAGCCTGGTGTACCACGAGCGATGACGGAAGCATCAATATCGGTATCTAATGGCACGCGGCGCATGTGAACTTTCAAAATCTGTTCACGACCACGAACATCCGGTAAACCCACCACAACCTGACGGTCAAAACGGCCTGGACGCAGTAACGCCGGGTCAAGAACGTCTGGACGGTTAGTTGCCGCGATGACGATGATGCCTTCATTACCTTCAAAGCCATCCATCTCCACCAGCATTTGGTTCAGAGTCTGTTCACGTTCGTCATGACCGCCGCCCAGACCTGCGCCACGCTGACGGCCTACCGCATCAATTTCATCAATAAAGATGATACAAGGCGCGGCTTTCTTAGCCTGTTCAAACATGTCACGGACACGGGATGCACCCACACCAACAAACATTTCTACGAAGTCAGAACCCGAAATGGTGAAGAATGGCACTTTAGCTTCACCTGCAATGGCTTTCGCCAGCAAGGTTTTACCCGTCCCCGGAGGGCCGACCATCAATACGCCTTTCGGAATTTTACCGCCCAATTTCTGGAAACGGCTTGGCTCGCGTAGATATTCAACCAATTCACTGACTTCTTCTTTTGCTTCGTCACAACCGGCGACATCAGCAAAAGAAGTTTTTATCTGATCTTCCGTCAGCATTCGGGCTTTGCTCTTGCCAAAGGACATTGCCCCTTTGCCGCCGCCGCCCTGCATTTGACGCATAAAGAAGATCCAGACCCCAATCAGCAACAGCATTGGGAACCAAGAAATAAAGATAGAAGCCAGCAAGCTCGGTTCTTCCGGTGGCTCACCAACAACTTTCACATTTTTAGTCAATAAGACATCTAACAGCTTTGGATCGTTGACCGGAATGAAAGTCGTATATTTGCTGTTATCTTTCTTACTGACGTTAATTTCACGTCCATTGATACGTGCTTCACGAACCTGATCTTGGGTTACGTCGGACATGAAAGTAGAGTAATCCACTCTACGACCATTCGATTCGCTGGGTCCAAAGCTCTGGAATACAGACATCAATACGACTGCAATAACTAACCAGAGTATTAGGTTTTTCGCCATGTCACTCAAGGGATTAACCTCATATTACAACTGTGTTAACAAACAGCGTTAGGGTACTACAGTTTCCGCCCTGTCGCTACAATGTACACTTCACGTGATCGCGCACGAGAAGCGTCTGGCTTACGAATCTTAACTTTCGTAAACAGGGAGCGAATTTCCCGTAGGTATTCATCAAAGCCATCTCCCTGGAACACTTTCACCAAGAAACTTCCGCCTGGTGCAAGTACATCACGACACATTTCCAAAGCTAATTCAACCAGATACATTGATTTAGGTATATCAACTGCCGGAGTACCACTCATATTCGGGGCCATATCAGACATGACCACCTGAACTTTTTTATCCCCAACGCGCTCAAGTAAAGCTTTCAGAACCAGTTCATCACGAAAATCGCCCTGAAGGAAATCGACACCAACGATAGGATCCATTGGTAGAAGATCACATGCGATGACTCGCCCTTTACCGCCGATCTGGGTTACAACATATTGAGACCAACCTCCGGGTGCAGCGCCTAAATCGACGACTGTCATACCGGGTTTAAAAAGTTTATCGTTTTGTTGTATTTCATCAAGTTTAAACCAGGCACGGGAGCGAAGCCCCTTTTTCTGTGCCTGAATGACATATTTATCGCTAAAGTGTTCTTGTAACCAGCGACTCGAGCTACCTGAACGCTTTTTATTAGACATCTCTTTTTCCAACTATCTTAATTAAGAGTCCGCGCATCTATTGCTTAGCTCGCGTAAACTCCCTCTCGGCGTAGACCGATTTGGTGATACACATGAGATGGCGGTAGAATGAACCGTTTTCAATCCCAACTTAAGCAAAAAAGACGATGAATCTGAATAACAAACAAAAACAGCACCTGAAAAGCTTGGCCCATCCATTAAAGCCAGTAGTCATGTTAGGCAATAACGGATTAACCGAAGGGGTGCTGGCTGAAATCGAACAAACGCTGGAACATCATGAACTTATTAAGGTGAAGATCACTGCTGAAGAGCGTGAAACCAAAGCCCTAATTGCTGATGCCATCGTGCGTGAGACCGGTGCCGTTAACGTCCAAATCATCGGTAATATTTTAGTGCTCTATCGTCCAGCAAAAGAGCGCAAAATTATTTTACCGCGTTAATGACGCTTGTTTTAGAGAAAAGGTGCCATGCACTTTGTTCTGATAAAAGGCCGCAAGCGGCCTTTTACTTTTCTTTACAACTTCATTTTTTATAAATAATGCATGCTTACTGTTCAGTTGAACAAGTATTACACATAATCTACGGTAAGAATTTCATATTCTACTTCGCCACCTGGAGTACGGATAACAACTACGTCATCGACTTCTTTACCAATCAGGCCACGAGCAATAGGTGAGTTAACGGAAATAAGATTTTGTTTAAAATCAGCTTCGTCATCACCCACAATCCGGTATTGCTGCTCTTCTTCAGAAACCACATTTAATACACGCACAGTGGAACCAAAAATAACGCGGCCATTATTTGGCATTTTGGTGATATCAATCACCTGCGCATTAGAGAGCTTTGCTTCTATTTCTTGAATGCGGCCCTCACAGAACCCTTGCTGCTCGCGGGCTGCGTGGTATTCCGCATTTTCTTTTAAGTCGCCATGTTCACGGGCAGTAGCGATATCAGCAATAATTTTAGGGCGACGAACGCCTTTCAAAAAATCCAGCTCTTCGCGCAATTTTTCTGCGCCATTTACCGTCATCGGAATCTGTTTCATCTTTTAAATACCTCTAAATCTATCCTGTTCAAAAAACCGTCATCCTAACGTTTTCGAATGAAAATGCGGCAAGTCAGATACTTTACCCGCCTCCAGGCGATAAACAAAAAAATCACCCCCGGAGCTAAAACCCCAAGTCAGGATCGATTTTGCATTTTGATATGCATTTTAACGTAGAGTTCCTTTAGGGTCATCGTTTACTTTCGCCCTCGTTGCACCGTAGTATGGCAACACGTTATTCAGCAGTTATATCGAAATTATGCATTTTTCACGAATTGTCAGTGGATTGGCCTGTGCTATTGCAATCAATATCAGCATATCTAATGCCAATGCGGCTCAAGTTGAGAATTACACACAATATCTGCCTGATGGGGCAAATCTTGCGTTAGTCGTGCAAAAAATCGGGGCCACAACCCCGGTAATAGACTATCACGCTCAGCAAATGGCATTACCTGCCAGTACGCAAAAGGTCCTGACTGCGCTGGCGGCATTGTTGCAACTTGGCCCAGATTTTCGCTTTAATACCACATTAGAAAGCCACGCCACAATCACGGATGGTGTATTACGTGGCAATTTAATTGCTCGTTTTGACGGTGATCCCACCTTAACACGCCAACAGTTGCGTAATATGGTGACGACACTCAGAAAAGCGGGTGTAAAACAAATCGCCGGTGATTTGATTATCGATACGTCGGTTTTTGCCAGCCATGACAAAGCCCCTGGTTGGCCGTGGAACGACATGACGCAATGCTTTAGCGCCCCGCCAGCTGCGGCGATTGTCGACCGGAACTGTTTTTCAGTCTCCCTCTATAGCGCCCCGAACCCCGGCGACATGGCGTTTATCCGAGTCGCATCTTATTACCCGGTGCAGATGTTCAGTGAAGTCCGCACCTTAGCTAAAGGTTCGCCTGATGCACAATATTGCGAATTAGATGTGGTGCCCGGTGAGTTAAACCGGTTCACACTGACGGGCTGCCTGACACAACGCAGTGAGCCGCTGCCCTTGGCCTTCGCAGTACAAAATGGTGCCAGCTATGCCGGGGCTATTTTGAAGGATGAATTGAAGAAAGCTGATATCCAAATTGATGGCAGTTTGCGCCGTCAAACTACGCCAAATCCAGCAGGCACCCTGTTAGCTCAAGCGCAATCAGCGCCGCTACATGACTTATTGAAAATCATGTTGAAAAAGTCTGACAACATGATTGCGGACACGGTATTTAGAACTATTGGTCATCAGCGGTTTGGGGTGCCAGGTACATGGCGCGCTGGCGCTGATGCTGTACGCCAAGTATTGCGCCAAAAAGCGGGGGTAGACCTCGGAAATAGTATTGTCGTGGATGGGTCTGGCTTATCACGGCATAACCTTATTTCACCGGCAACCATGATGCAGACGTTGCAATATATTGCTCAACACGATCAAGAGCTTAACTTTATCTCAATGCTGCCATTATCAGGCTACGACGGCACATTACGTTATCGTGGTGGGCTACACGAAGCCGGGGTTGACGGCAAGGTTTCAGCGAAAACAGGTGCTTTGCAAGGCGTGTACAATCTGGCCGGATTTATAACTACCGCCAGTGGGCAGCGTATGGCCTTTGTACAATTTTTATCTGGCTACGCGGTACCACCTGAAGACCAAAAAAATCGTCGGGCACCATTAGTTCGTTTCGAAAGTCGCCTGTATAAAGATATTTATCAGAATAACTAACATCCTTATTATGATAGCGAAAAACCATGAAACTACTGATTGTTGAAGATGACGAACTGTTACAACGAGGGATCGCCATGGCGCTGACTAACGCGGGCTATCCCTGTGACTGCGCGGGTACCGCCGCAGAGGCGCACAGTTTGTTGCTCACCAGCCAGTACAGCATGGTGATTCTTGACCTCGGTTTACCGGATCAAGATGGTGCCGTATTGCTTCGTCAATGGCGGCGCGAGCATGTCACGCTGCCGGTGCTTATCCTGACAGCGCGCGATGCACTTGAGGATAGAGTTGACGGGCTGGATGCCGGTGCTGACGATTACTTAATAAAACCTTTCGCCCTCGCAGAATTGCTGGCCCGTGTTCGAGCGCTGATCCGCCGCTATCAAGGGCAAAGTGACAATCTGGTCCAGCAAGATGACCTGAGTCTTAATCTGTCTACCCAGCAAGTGTGTTTGCAGGGCCAACAGTTGGAAGTCACGCCCAAAGAATTTGCGATTCTCTCGCGTTTAATTATGCGGGCTGGCCAAACTGTCAATCGTGAATTGTTGCAGCAAGACCTGTATACCTGGAATGACGATCTCGGCTCCAATACGCTGGAAGTACATATTCACAATCTGCGGCGTAAATTGGGTAAAGACAGGATCCGGACAGTCCGGGGCATTGGCTATCGACTGGAAGCACTATGATGATCAGTATGCGACGCCGTCTCATTTTAATGCTGGCGTTAATATTACTGATTACTCAGTTGATCAGCGCGTTTTGGTTATGGCATGAAAGCCAAGAGCAAATCAGCTTTCTGGTCGATGAAACCCTAAGTGCCAAAGTGCGCAATGAGCGGGTTGATACCGAAATCGCCGAAGCCATTGCCTCACTACTTGCGCCGTCGCTCATCATGATGGCTATCACCCTGCTGCTCTCTTTATGGGCAATCAGTTGGATTATTCGGCCACTGGACCAATTACAGCAGAAGCTAGCCGAGCGTTCCGCCGATAATCTGACGCCCGTCATTGTTAACAGTGACATGCAAGAAATTGTCTCGGTCACTTCGACCCTTAATCAGCTGCTATCCCGGCTCTCCAATACTATTCAACAGGAGCGCTTGTTCACCGCCGATGCTGCGCACGAGCTGCGCACTCCGCTTGCCGGCATTCGGCTGCATCTTGAATTGATGGAACAGCAAGGTATTGCTGAAAGCAAACCGCTTATCAGCCGGATTGATTTATTAATACATACCATTGAGCAATTATTGATGCTGTCGAGGGCTGGGCAAAACTTTGCCAGCGGCCTTTATCAGACTCTCGATTGGATAGAAAACGTGGTGCAACCACTGAAAGAAGAGCTGGAGGAAATGTGTGCTCAGCGCCAGCAAACTCTACTGTGGGCACTTCCCCCTGATGCTCAGACTCAGGGCGATGCTACATTACTACGTTTGATGCTGCGTAATTTGGTGGAGAATGCACATCGTTACAGCCCGGTAGGCAGCCAAATATCCGTCAAACTCGCGACCGAAGCTCAGGGCAACCTGTTGCAAATCATAGATGAAGGGCCGGGAATAAAGCAGGAACAAGCCGGTGAACTGACTCAGGCGTTTCGCCGTATGGATCAGCGTTATGGCGGCAGCGGCTTAGGGTTGAATATTGTGATCCGAATTGCCCAACTGCACCAAGGCCGTCTAACGCTGGAGAATCGCACTGATCGCTCCGGGTTAAAAGCGCAATGTTGGATACCGACGACCACCCATAGCTAAAGTCAGCAGTTCAAATATCAACTTTATAATCATCTGTTTTATAAACAAAAAGACCACCATGAAAGGTAGCCTTTGTTTCAATTCTTTTTTACTGATGAACGATAATTCTTACTGACAAACTATAATTATTACAGACAAACTATAATTCTTACAGACAAACTATAATTCTTACAGACAAACTACAACGGACAAATTAGCGTTCGTAGATAAACTCTATGCCGTCATCGTCTTCTTCATCCCAATCATCGTCTTCATCTTCTGCTTCAGCTTCCACTTCAGCCAGTTGCTCACGGTGATAGTCATCCCACATGAATTCAACTTTTTCTGGCGCGCTTTCAGCAATAGCCATCTCTTTGGGTTGCGAGTTAATGAAGTTCATTACATCCCAGCACAGCGCATTCACGTTGTCGCGATTTGCAGCCGAGATCATATAATACTTATCTTCCCATCCCAGAGCTTCTACAATGGCCTTAGCGCGTGCTTCAGCTTCTTCTGGGTCTAGCAGGTCAATCTTATTGAAAACAAGCCAGCGTGGCTTCTTAGCCAGATTTTCACTGTATTGCTGCAACTCATTAATAATGACTTTGGCATTTTGAACCGGATCAGATTCATCAATGGGGGCCAAATCGACTAAGTGCAGTAGCACGCGGCAACGTTCCAAATGTTTTAGGAAACGGATACCCAGGCCAGCACCTTCTGAAGCGCCTTCAATCAGACCAGGAATATCGGCAACCACAAAGCTTTGCTCGTAATCCATACGCACCACACCCAAGCTTGGGATTAGAGTGGTAAATGGATAATCAGCAACTTTTGGTTTAGCAGCAGAAACCGCGCGGATAAAGGTTGATTTACCGGCATTAGGTAACCCCAGCATCCCAACATCAGCCAGCAGCAGCAGCTCTAACGTCAGGTCACGGGTCTCGCCTTCAGTACCCATAGTCTTCTGGCGCGGGGCACGGTTAACTGAGGATTTGAAGCGGGCATTACCTAATCCGTGGAAACCGCCTTTTGCGACCATCTGACGCTGACCATGACGGGTCATATCAGCGACAATCTCACCTGTTCCCTGATCCAATACGCGGGTACCCACCGGGACTTTAATGGTGATGTCTTTACCCCGTTTACCGGTACAGTCGCGGCTCTGACCATTCTGCCCACGTTCAGCACGGAAAGATTTCACAAAATGGTAATCAATCAGTGTGTTGAGGTTTTCATCAGCCAGCAGGTAAATATCGCCACCGTCGCCACCGTCGCCACCATCAGGGCCACCATTAGGGATATATTTTTCGCGACGGAAACTGACACAACCGTTACCACCGTCACCGGCTACAACCAAAATCGTAGCTTCATCAACAAACTTCATTTACTTTCTCCGTAAATCATTCACCAGGCTGCTATTTTTGCGCAGCAACCGGGTTTATCGCTGTCCGACGTGGCCACCAACGGTGCCCAATTGCGGAAAACATTGCACCTGCCACCACCACGAATGCGCCTACATATCCCACAAAGTTGAGAGATGGTGCGGCGAACATATCTGGCCAGGCCAGCGCCAATAAAATTGAAAAAAACAAGGTAAATAGCGGCGTCAATGTGACGAGCGCACTTACCTGCGCTGCCTGCCAGCGCGCCATGGCCTCAGCCAAAGCACCATAACCAACCAGGGTATTAACCCCACAAAATAGTAAACAGGCAAACTGCCACCCATTTAGCTGAAAAATAACGGCTGGCTTTGCTAATGGGAATAATGCAATTGCACATAAAGTGTACAACAATAATAAGATTTGTTGCGATGCCATACGCCTTAATAGCACCTTCTGGGCAACACCATAACTCACCCAGACAACCGCTGCACAAACTCCCAATACCACGCCAAGAGTGTAATCAGTCAAACGGGTAAAAATTTCATGCAAACTGGTGTTAAAAAATAACATCAGGCCACAAATCAGCATAACCGCACCAATAACTTGGTTGATGCGCATCTGCTCTTTTAAAATCAGCACACTGGCAACCATCATCCCGACGGGTGAAAGTTGCCCGATGACCTGAGATGTGGTCGGGCTGAGATATTGTAATGATGAACTGAAGAAGATGAAATTCCCCAGCAAGCCACAGGTCGCAATAATCAGTAATACCAGCCAGCGACGTTGGCGAAAAAGTTTAAGCGAGGGCAACTGACGGCGTGAAGCCAGAATAATCCCCAAGCCGATAGCCGCCATCATAAAACGATACCAAACAATGGTATAAGGCTCCATGACCTCGAGCACTTGCTTCATTGCAATCGGCAAGGCACCCCAGAATACGGCAGTGGTCAGTGCCAAAAAAATACCTAAACCAGCCTGCTGCTTCGTATCCATTTTTTACCAGGGGGGTTAACCCAGAAATGTAAAAAGCCCCGCAACGAAATTGCAGGGCTTACATCTATTTACAGGACGCGAAAAACTTATTCAGCTTCGATGCTGATAAATTTACGGTTTTTCGGGCCTTTAACTTCGAACTTGACTTTACCGTCAGCCAAAGCAAACAGAGTATGGTCTTTGCCGCAACCAACGTTGATGCCTGCATGGAACTTAGTGCCACGCTGACGAACGATGATGCTGCCTGCCAGAACTGCTTCGCCGCCAAAACGTTTTACGCCAAGACGTTTACTTTCGGAGTCACGACCGTTACGAGTCGAGCCACCAGCCTTTTTATGTGCCATTTATCCGCTCTCCTAAATCTTAAGCGCTGATGCCGGTGATTTTGACATCAGTGAACCACTGACGATGACCTTGCTGCTTACGGTAATGCTTACGACGACGGAATTTAACAATCTTAATCTTCTCGCCACGACCGTGAGCAACTACTTCAGCCTTGATCTTGCCACCATCGACTAAAGGAGCGCCGATACTGATTTCTTCACCGTTAGCAATCATCAGAACTTGGTCAAACTCAACAGTTTCACCAGTTGCGATGTCCAGCTTTTCCAGGCGAATGGTCTGACCTTCGCTTACTCGGTGTTGTTTACCACCACTTTGGAAAACCGCGTACATATAAAACTCCGCTTTCCGCGCACTCCACTTTTGTAGTCCAGAGCGCACTATAAATATTCACAATAGGGCGCGAATTCTACGCAAAAATGTAGTGAATGACAAGTATATAATCAGCTCAAGAGAAGAAAAAAAGCACAGTTTCTTACATCTCGTTTATTTGATGGATTTTTCAAGTACAATCATAGTCTCAGGGAACGTCATGTAATAATGTGGGCGGTAATCTCATCGCAGTTAAAGAGAAAAACAGCTGAATATAACAATGAACCTAGAAAAGATTATCGACTTAACCGCGCCAGATATGGCGGCTGTAAACACAACTATTCTCGACCAATTGAACTCTGATGTTGTTCTCATCAATCAATTGGGCCATTACATTATCAGTGGTGGCGGCAAACGCATTCGCCCCATGATCGCTGTCTTGGTGGCTCGAGCGCTTGGCTATCAAGGGACGAAACATATCACGGTCGCAGCATTGATTGAATTTATTCATACGGCCACTCTGCTGCATGATGATGTCGTCGATGAATCTGATATGCGCCGAGGTAAGGCTACAGCAAATGCCGCCTTTGGTAATGCTGCCAGCGTATTGGTGGGCGATTATATCTATACGCGCTCATTCCAGATGATGACCAGCCTTGAATCACTGCGGGTGCTAACATTGATGTCAGCAGCCACGAACGTGATTGCTGAGGGTGAGGTTTTGCAGTTAATGAACTGCAACAATCCTGACATCACTGAAGAAAACTATATGCAGGTCATCTATAGCAAGACAGCGCGCTTATTCGAAGCGGCTTCACAGTCTGCGGCTATATTGTCTGATGCCACGCAAGAGCAAGAACTCGCATTACAGAATTATGGCCGCTATCTGGGCACCGCTTTTCAACTTATCGACGACTTGCTGGATTACAGCTCCGATGGCACCACTTTGGGTAAAAATACCGGTGATGACCTCAATGAAGGCAAGCCGACACTTCCCTTACTGCATGCCATGCGTAATGGGACGCCGGAACATGCCGCAATGATTCGGCAAGCCATTGAAGAAGGGAATGGCCGCCATTTACTCGAACCGGTATTGCTTGCCATGCAACAGTGCGGATCACTGGACTACACCCGCCAGCGTGCTGAAGAAGAAGCCGATAAAGCCATTGCTGCCTTGCAGGTTCTCCCTGAAAGCGAATATCGACTGGCACTGGAAGGATTAGCTCATATTTCTGTACAACGCTCATTTTAAGAAACCATTAGGAAAACTCTGGCACCTTGCCGGAGTTTTCCTTTTGTTAGTCACCAAAAACATTGAGATACATATCAATCTACTGATATTAAAAGAGTTAAATAGCCTGTAACTGTTGTATTTCATTCATGACAAAAGCTGCACCTCGCCCACCATTATCCACACTCATCTATCGTCAACCGCTCTATTAAGCTTTTAGCGCCCTCACGAAAAATAAATGCGATAACTTGCTCACGTTCGGCTTCTGTAAAACGATAATACGCTTCAACCCATAGCACCAGAGGGTCCTGCCTCGTTGTAATATATTGGGCTGGCTCTTCTCTTAACTGTAATGAATTCAATATGGTGACAGGTAAACTTTCAATATGATACTCGACAGCCTTACCCTGAACACCACGACGACGGCGCTGTTCCCATCCCTCACGTTTAGCCATGAGGTTGACTCCTTGTGGAGATGACGGTAACCCATCAAGACCTGCCAATTCCTTAGCGGCAAACCACTCTTTTTTCATGGTGTTGCTTCCTAATATGCGTTATGACACAAAAAAGGAATATTTAGAAAACATTTAAAATTTTTCAGAAAATAAATGTTAGTATACTTCTAAATGATTACTTTCTGTTCACCGTACGATTAACAATGTACCGTTATTTATATCACTAACACGTCAGCGGCTTAGAAAAAAAAAAGGATTAAAGATGATTTTAAGGAAATCTGATTGGCACCCTGCCGACATCATTGCTGCACTTCGTAAGAAAGACACCACTCTGGCGGCGGTCTCTCGAAAAGCAGGTTTAAGTTCATCCACACTTGCTAATGCATTAACACGCCCTTGGCCCAAGGGAGAATGGTTGATTGCAGAATGCCTGGACATTCATCCTTCCGAAATTTGGCCAACACGCTATTTTGATTCAAAAACCGGTGCCCTTATCGACCGAAAAGTGAGGATTCGCCAGCCTATTGTCCAGGCATAAAAAAACCGCCAATAAACTGCTTCGGCGGTTGATGGTGTCATTTCAGGGGCGACGTTAGCCCCTGCTACACAGATTTATTTGACGAACTGCTCGCCTAACTCAATATCTTTGTGCAGGACATCTAGCATGCTTTCCAGCGCTTGTTGTTCAAAAGCACTCAGTTTGCCGATATCTTTACGTTCTGCTACGCCGTTTTTGCCCAATAGAATTGGCTGAGCAAAGAAGCGGGCATATTTACCATCGCCTTCAACGTAAGAACATTCCACAACATTGCTTTCGCCTTGCAGAGCGCGAACCAAAGAAAGACCGAAGCGTGCAGCAGCTTGCCCCATAGACAGAGTCGCTGACCCGCCACCGGCTTTTGCTTCAACCACTTCAGTACCTGCATTCTGGATACGCTTTGTCAGATCAATAACTTCTTGTTCTGTGAAGCTGATACCTGGAATTTGTGAAAGTAATGGCAGGATAGTCACACCTGAGTGACCACCAATAACTGGCACTTCGATATCCTGAGGTTGTTTGCCTTTCAGTTCAGCCACAAAGGTGTTTGAACGGATGGCATCCAGCGTAGTAATACCGAATAATTTGTTTTTGTCGTAAACACCGGCTTTTTTCAGCACTTCAGCGGCGATAGCAACCGTAGTATTCACTGGGTTAGTAATGATACCAATTAATGCTTTCGGGCAAGTGCGCGCGATTTGCTCAACCAGATTACGCACGATACCGGCGTTAACATTGAACAGATCTGAACGGTCCATACCAGGTTTACGTGCTACGCCCGCAGAGATCAGAACAATATCTGCCCCTTCCAGGGCTGGGGTAGCATCTTCACCGCTGAAGCCTTTAATATTAACAGCAGTCGGGATATGGCTCAGATCAACCGCAACACCAGGAGTCACTGGCGCGATATCATATAATGAGAGGTCTGAACCTGAAGGAAGCTGGGTCTTGAGTAGAAGAGCGAGGGCCTGGCCGATACCACCAGCGGCACCGAGAACTGCAACTTTCATCCTATACTCCTTATTATATTTAATTTAAATTTGCCGTGAATTCATCTATTTACGAACCATAATTTATTGCGATTTTAAACACAATCTATTAACAGTCAGATTGAGATATCACGCATCAAAAAGGCGCATAAGGTTTGTATATTTTAGAGTAAATCGCTTATTCATTAATGATATAGCGCACATTATTCTAAAATTCCTCGCAGTATTCATGACAGGTTAATCGGCGGTTACATTACACCCTTTTTTCACATCAAAACAACATCATTTTAATAACATTTTAGCTACCCAAACCAAATGTTAATAAAAGTATATTTAGCATAATTGTAACAGCGAGATGATGTTAACATTCCAGCGCACCTTGATATCAGGGCTTTTATCGCCAATACTCCATAGTCATGTTGCATAAAAATTCATTTATATGCATAATAATCCTATTCACGATTGACTGTTCAGGGCATAAACAATGCGTAACCCCGCCAAACAAGAAGATCTTATCAAGGCGTTTAAAGCGTTATTGAAAGAAGAGAAATTCAGTTCCCAAGGTGAAATCGTTTTAGCCTTGCAAGAAGAAGGTTTCGAAAATATTAACCAGTCCAAAGTTTCGCGTATGTTGACCAAATTTGGTGCGGTCAGAACACGTAATGCAAAAATGGAAATGGTTTATTGTTTACCGGCTGAATTAGGGGTTCCGACAACCAGCAGCCCACTAAAGAACTTGGTATTAGATGTCGATTATAACGATTCGGTAGTCGTGATTAATACCAGCCCAGGAGCGGCCCAATTGATTGCCCGCCTGCTGGATTCATTAGGTAAAGCGGAAGGTATTCTAGGCAGCATTGCCGGTGACGACACCATTTTCACCACGCCGGCCAGAGGTTTCACTGTCGAACAGTTACATGAAGCTATCCTCCGCTTGTTCGAGCAAGAGCTTTAACTCGGCACTTTATCTGGTGCGGCGTGATACGCCGCATTATGCTTTTGAGCCTGTTTCTCTATTCTCTCTATCATCTGCCTCTTTAGCTCTAAACCAGAGTATCCGACTTCCTATTCCTTTCTACACCACAAAATAATTCTGTTTTCCTCTTATTAACGGTCAAACCCACCAGACTCTTTCGCACTTTTAGTCAAAAATACTCATTTCATTGAAATTAATACCTTTTTTAACAAACCTGCTGTTTTTTAATCATTTTTTATTCCTTTTAGTTCTTAAAAAGTAATAACCAAGGGTAAAGTGACTCTAAATATTATTAGCGGACTATTAATATTCTCCGTTACTAGATGTATACTCATTTTCGTGACGTAAATCACACTTCCTTTGAAGTGATAAAAGAATAAATAGAGGCAATAATATGAAAGTTAAAACTACCATCGCGACCATTAGCATTCTATCTGCGCTGTCATTTGGTGTTTTTGCAGCCGATTCAATCAGCGAAAGCCAGGCCAAAAACTTACAGCCGATGGGCACTATTACCGTCAGTGGCCTGAATGGCGCACCTTCTGATATTCGTCAGGCGCTGTCTGAGAAAGCCGATGCTATGGGCGCTAAAGCTTACAAAGTGATTGAAGCTCGTGAAGAGAATAATTGGCATGCCACCGCCACTATCTACCAATAATTGTTGAGTTGGTCGTCATTTATCATCGAGATATAAAGAATGGCGGCAAAGCCACAGTTGAGATTTAAGTTGAATCAGCAGTAAAACCAACAGGCCAAAAGCACCAAAATGCATAATAAGCGCTGTTGGATTGTTAAATTTTATCTAGGAAATCATCATGAAAATCAAAACAACGCTAACCGCTTTAAGTTTACTTTCTGTTGTCGCCTTCGGCGCATCAGCAGCACAATCAGTCGATGCTGCTCAAGCTAGCAAAATGACGGATTTGGGTGCGATTAGTGTTAGCGGCATTACTGGCGCACCTTCTGATATTGAGCAGGCAATTGCCGATAAAGCAGACAGCAAAGGCGCGACTGCTTACAAAGTCATTGGCATTAATGATGACAATGGCTGGCACGCAACAGCTAAGATTTACAAATAAGATTATGCGCTAAGCATGAAAGTAAATGCCCCGCTCGTAGGGGCATACTTTCCAGCATGATGGTTTATTCAATCTGTTGAAACATTCATTTCCAGCATATTGAATAGAGTATCGATTGAAAAAAGTTGGTGAATTACATCAGCACCGCAACAGAATAATCCCTCGTCGTCTATCCGACGAACCCTTTTACCCCCGCTATGCGGGGGATTTTTTTATCCGGCTTATTCCTGAGATTGAGCTTCGCACTCTGCTTTTTGGCTCAAGGTATTCAATAACTTGTCATGGATCCCGCCGAAACCGCCATTACTCATCACCAGAATGTGATCCCCTGGTTGCGCTGTTTTGACAACCATATCAGCTAACGTATCAATATCAGCACTCCAATGCGCAGGCTGAATACAGGCTTCGGCAACTTCAACGACTTGCCAAGGAATATGCTGCGGCTGGAACAGGAATACTTCATCAGCACGGCCCAATGACGGCGCCAGTTCATTTTTACACATACCTAACTTCATGGTGTTAGAACGCGGTTCTAGTACAGCCAGAATTCGTGCGGTTCCGCCCACTTTGCTGCGCAGGGCCGCCAGTGTCGCGAGAATTGCCGTGGGATGATGAGCAAAATCATCGTAAACCGTGACACCATGAGCTTCGCCGCGTAATTCCAACCGGCGACGCGCATTAATAAAATCACCCAGTGCCCGGCAAGCATCTGCTGGTAACACGCCGACATGCCGGGCGGCGGCAATGGCCATCAAACCATTATGCATATTATGCTCGCCCACCAATGACCAGCTGACCTCGCCCACTAACTCATTGTCGAGGAACACTTCATAGACACTGGCATCTACCGCAACTTTACGTGCAAACCAACTGCCCGTTTCGCCCACCATTTCTTGTTCGCTCCAGCAGCCCATTGCCATCACTTGTTTCAAATGATTGTCATTATCCGGCACGATAATTTTGCCTGTCCCTGGAACTAAGCGCACCAAATGATGGAATTGCTTCTGGATCGCCTTAAGATCATCAAAGATATCAGCATGATCGAACTCGAGGTTATTCATGACCAAAGTTCTTGGGCTGTAGTGAACAAATTTAGAGCGCTTATCAAAGAAGGCGCAATCATATTCATCCGCTTCAATAACAAAGAATGGGCTATTACCTAAACGGGCGGAGACATCGAAATTACCCGGCACGCCACCAATGACAAAACCGGGTTCATAACCGCAAGCTTCCAGTATCCAGGTCACCATCCCGGCAGTGGTGGTTTTACCGTGAGTACCGGCGATGGCCAATACCCAGCGCTCCGGCAACACATGATCATGCAGCCATTGTGGGCCAGAAGTATAAGGAATACCTCGTTCCAATACCGCTTCAACACAGGGATTTCCGCGAGTCATGGCATTGCCGATGATGACGAGATCTGGAGCAGGATCCAGTTGAGTCGGAGAGTATCCCTGGATCAAGTTGATCCCTTGATTCTCCAGCAATGTGCTCATCGGTGGATACACGTTAGCATCCGACCCCGTCACTTCATGACCTAATGAGCGAGCAAGCATAGCCAAGCCGCCCATAAAAGTGCCGCAGATACCTAATATGTGAATGCGCATAAATTTTCCGTATTAATAAGCTTCGAGTTTGTCACCATTCTACCGCTCAGAATCAAAGAGAAGAAATGGAATTGCCTATGAATCATTCTCACCTTTGGGCTACACTGCTGCCATTAAGTGAGTTGTTCGTTAATAAATCGATATTTAACCGTAGATTCAGGGATTGTGTCATGAAAACGTTAGGCGAATTCATCGTTGAGAAGCAGCTAGATTTCTCTCACGCCACCGGCGAATTAACTGCATTACTTTCAGCAATCAAACTCGGCGCAAAAATCATTCATCGCGACATCAACAAAGCAGGTCTGGTTGATATTTTAGGTGCCAGTGGTGTTTCAAATATTCAGGGCGAAGACCAGATGAAACTGGACTTGTTTGCCAATGAAAAATTGAAAGCAGCCCTAAAAGCGCGTGGCGAAGTGGCCGGTATCGCTTCCGAAGAAGAAGATGACATTGTTATCTTTGATGGTGGCCGCGCAGAAAATGCCAAATATGTGGTTCTGATGGACCCACTGGATGGTTCTTCAAATATTGACGTGAATGTGTCCGTCGGTACTATTTTCTCTATCTATCGTCGCATCACACCATTTGGTACACCGATTACTGAAGCTGACTTCCTGCAACCGGGCACCAAACAAGTTGCCGCAGGTTATGTGGTATACGGTTCTTCAACCATGTTGGTGTATACCACCGGTTATGGCGTTCATACTTTCACTTATGATCCGTCGTTGGGTGTTTTCTGTTTATCCGGCGAAAAAGTACGCTACCCCGCAACCGGTTGCATGTATTCCATCAACGAGGGGAACTACATTAAATTCCCGCTGGGTGTGAAGAAATACATCAAATATTGCCAGGAGCAGGATGAAGCCACTCACCGCCCTTATACCTCGCGCTATATTGGCTCATTGGTCGCTGACTTCCATCGCAACCTATTGAAAGGCGGGATTTATATTTATCCAAGCACCGCCAGCCATCCGCAAGGGAAACTGCGTTTGCTGTACGAATGCAATCCAATGGCGTTCCTGGCAGAACAAGCCGGCGGGAAAGCCACCGATGGGGTTAACCGCATTCTGGATATCGTGCCGGAGAAACTGCATCAGCGCGCACCTTTCTTCGTCGGGACTAAATCTATGGTGGAAGATGCCGAAGGCTTTATCGCCAAATTCCCGGATGAAGAAGCTCAGTAATATCATAAAAGCCACCTATTGGGTGGCTTGATATTTACGTTTTGTATCCGAGAACAGCGGCCACTAAGCCGCTGTTTTTTTATGCTACAACCGCCAGCTCATCACCCTGTAATTTAAATACCGCCATACTGGCTGACAATGCATCAGCTTGCTCCTCCAATGAACGCGTCGCCGCAGCGGCCTGTTCAACCAATGTCGCGTTCTGCTGCGCAACCTGATCCATTTGAGCAATTGCCACATTCACTTGTTCAATACCGCTACTTTGCTCATAAGAAGCTGCTGATATCTCGCGCATCAATGCCGTCACGCGACTGACTTCATCAGCAATCTCATGCATAGTTTTCCCTGCGGATTCAGCCATATCCGCGCCTTCCCGCACACGATTTTGCGATTCAATAATCAAATCTTTAATTTCTTTTGCTGATTGCGCACTGCGCTGTGCCAGGTTACGGACTTCGCCCGCGACCACCGCAAAACCACGGCCCTGCTCACCGGCTCTGGCTGCTTCAACCGCCGCATTAAGCGCCAGAATGTTAGTCTGAAACGCAATGCCGTCAATGACGGCAATAATATCGGAGATGCGGCGCGAACTGGTGGTAATTGCCTGCATTTTATCAACCACATGGCTGACGACTTTGCTGCCTTTATTGGCGATGTCCGACACACTCATCGCCAAGCGATTAGCCTGATCTGAGTTTTCAGCATTCATTTTCACTGTCGAGGTCAGTTGCTCCATACTGGCCGCAGTCTGTTCTAATGAAGATGCTGATTCTTCCGTTCGTTCAGCTAAATGGGTGTTACCTGCGGCTAACTCCCGCGAACCCACCCCAATTTGCCCACCAACATCACGAACATTACTGACCGACACCACCAGCGATTGCTGCATGGTTTCCAGTGCTCTTGCTAGCCGAGCCAATTCCGTGTTGCCTTCACTGTTAATACTGTGGGTTAAATCACCAGCGGCTATATATTCCAACTGGTGAATTGATTGCTCCAATGGCCGCAAAATAATGTATTTAAGCGCAAACCAGGCCAGTACCGCAGAAACTAAGGTAATTATCCCCGCAACCACAATGATCGTCAGTTTGATGTTGGCGGCACTATTGGCTTTATCAATTTGTAGACGGCCGGCATTCTGCGCATAACTGCGAAAGGCCACGACATCATTATTAAAAGCTTTACTGATAGCAGTAATGCTCTTTTCCAGCACCTCATAATACTCATCCGCATAGCCCGCTTTAATAGCAGCGAGCATGGGATTCACGCCATTATCTACATAATCTTTATAGCTTTTCTGGATATTAGTCGCCAGTGTCTGTCCATCTCCCCGCTCAGATACTGCGCTAATAAAATGGGCCATCTCCTTTTGTGATAATGCCAATGACTCTTCGGCCTGCTTTGCCGTTTCTAATGATTCATCAATTAGCCCAATTTCTAACTGATGGATTGCCAGCGCGGCTTCAGTTCTGGCGCTTAATGTGGCGTTGAAGCTATTCGATAGCGCTCCCAGTTCCTCCCCCTGGATTTGATTGATAGCTTGCAATGCGCGTGAGCTTTCTCGAATTGAATTTACGCCAATGATACTAACAATTAATAAAATCAATGACATAATGCTTAACTGAGCAATAAGCCCATTTTTAATGGTAATCTTTTTTAACATCGGTTTTTTCCGGTTATATGCAAATGGTTAAGATTACAAAGTATTAGCAGTACAGAGGACGGTCTTATTGTTTGATTAAGTTATCGGCGGTCACAGAGTCGTCTTGAACTATCACCGGAAAAACAGCTTAAAATAGATACATTTAGCTAATGACGGGATTTTATCTCAATGAAATAGCCCTGATTCAGGCAATCTCACCGCCATCAAGCAATGAAAAGGACAGGAATTCAGATAAGACTTGGCTATAATAGCCAGCACTCCATTTCTGGTTTGATAAAAGGAAACCGACATGAGCTTGAACGACGTACCTGCAGGTAAAGACCTGCCAGAAGATATCTATGTTGTGATCGAAATCCCTGCCAATGCAGATCCGATCAAATATGAAATCGATAAAGAGACTGGCTCTCTGTTTGTAGACCGCTTCATGTCTACAGCTATGTTTTATCCGTGCAACTACGGCTACATCAACAACACCTTGTCATTAGATGGTGACCCGGTTGATGTGCTGGTGCCAACGCCGTATCCGTTGCAGCCAGGTGCAGTGATTCGTTGCCGCCCAGTTGGCGTGTTGAAAATGACTGACGAAGCGGGCGAAGATGCCAAGCTGGTTGCGGTTCCGCACAGCAAACTGACCAAAGAATATGATCACATTAAAGACGTGCAAGATCTGCCAGAGCTGCTGAAAGCTCAGATCAAACATTTCTTTGAGCATTACAAAGATCTGGAAACTGGCAAGTGGGTAAAAGTTGACGGTTGGGAAGATGCCGCCGCAGCTAAAGCTGAGATCTTGTCTTCTTTCGAGCGTGCGAAGAAGTAACTCTCTGTTTTACATTGAAAAAAGCACATGGCAAAAAAGGCACCTTCTGAAAAGGTGCCTTTTGAGTGAACAGCAAAAAACACCGCCATTGCGCGGTGTTTTTATTTTTCTTTATGTGGATATCTAACTTTGTGGCTTTTCATTTTCGTCATTGCGCTTGAGCCAATCACCACTGTAAATGCGCGGTAACCCTTCAATCGGTAAACGATAAAGATATATCCAAGCACTGCCGTAAGGCGTTTGGATCAACTCACGCCGATAATCCTTGGTATTACTTTTTAGTTCATCTAACTCATTCATAATAGACGAGTTAATCCGATAAACTTCACAATGCACAGTGCCGTCTCCGGGAACAACTGCCGGATAATGACCTAAATTGTACATATCAAAGCCTTCAAGGTCATGTTCGCCCAATAACTGGGCGTCCGTCATCCAGTGACTATTACCTTGCTTGCGCCGTAAACTACCGTAGACAATAATTCGCATTGTTAGAACTCAAACTGATAAAGCACATCTAATGCCTGATCAATACCAGACACCGCTTCCAGATACAACCTTGGCATCAACCGATAACGTAATGTTAACGTAGCCAGCGAATCAAATATACCTACACCGTATTTTACTTGTAGGTCTTTGGTGACATAGCCACTCACCACCACTTGTGAGCTATCGCCAACTCCTTGAGTGTCCAGCGCCAGGTTACTGACACCAAATGCCTCGCCGATTTTACCCACCAGTTTACCACTTTGCGCTACGCCCATACCGACCAGCATTGAGGTCATCATGCCGCTGTCAGCCCCGGAATTGCCCAAGCCCTGCCCACGTAACAGATAGGATAATGCTTCTTGCTGCGACATCGCCGGGTCTGAGAATATTTCTAGCCGTGGTGAATCCGCCATGCCGGTCACCCGCACGCCCGCTGTTACGCCGTTGGCGGTCGCATCAGGGTTACGAATTGCCTCAATATTGAGTAACGGCTGATCCGGCGGCCCGGAGAACAGCAATATCCCTTTGTTAACAATCAAGTCTTGGCCATAAGCGCGGAAGCTGCCGGATGGGATATTAATCTGCCCATTCAGCCCTAACCCGCGCTGATCCTGCACCATTTTTAAATTGCCCTGTAAACGCGCTTTCAGGCCAAATGCATTCAGACGAACATCATTACCCACCCGAATCACCAGATTACTGTTAATCGGAATACTGGCTGAGCGCGGTGAAATTGGCTTCAAATCATTATTGAGCATCACTTCATCAGGCGAGACGCCGACCGCGCTTTCCGGCACTTCTTGCACGGTAATGCGCGCCCACGGGATATCAACCGAGCCATTGAGAGTAAACAGTTGCGGCGTGGCTTCAAAAACAATATCCGGCGAAACATCAATCCGCACCATCGGTGGGACAGTGACCCGCAACTTATCGCCTTTCGCCGCAATTCTGGCCCGCCAGGCATTAATATCACGCCAGTCGGCATCGCCAGAGAGATTAAGCTGCCCCTGAGAGGTGCGAATCAACCCCTCCAGTGTCGAGGTCATCCCGTCGAAATTCATCGCCAGACGCCCTTCAGTGATATCAAATGGCATCCAGCTACCATCGACATCCACGTTATCCAGCGCCAGACGGCCAAAGACTAACGGGCTTTTCGCATTGCCGCCCAAACGGAGGTTGGCGTTTAGTGTCCCAGCGGCTTTTTCACCGTCACTCAGAATCGGGTTAATCATTGCTAGCGAGAAATTACTGATAGCAATGTTACCGGATAAATTACGCCGCCCTTCCGGGTCAGCCACCTGCACCTGCCCGGAGAATTGACCATTATTCACCAGTTTAATCAACCAGTCGGCCCGCACCTGCCCATTCGCCAAACCGCCATTCAGATTCAGGGTTTCAAAAGCAATTGGCAGCGGGTTGCCCTGCACCGTTTGCTGGACTTTGACGCCATTCCCACTGAGTGACACCCGCACATCCGGCAAGCTGCCACCTGCCTTCCAGCTCACATCAGCCCGCCCGCTGAATACGCCACTCATGGTGGTATCTGGGCCAAGGAAAGGTTTTATCATGGCTAAATCAAAGCGATTCAGTACCACCGCCGCCTGCCCACTCGGGCCGGCTTCAATTGCGCGCGGCACACAAAGCTCGGCATTCGGGTTAAGCCAACAATGTGGCCCGATGGTGACCCGCTCGAGGGTGTTTTGGTAATCCAATGCAATAGCACGGCTTAAGCGCCATTCACCGACCGGTGTATCAAAGCGCGTATTATTCAGCGTTCCACGCCAGCGCTCTTGCTGCCGGTCGAAGCTTCCCTCCAACGCCAACTGCCCGGAAACCGGCTCGCCCTGCATATTGAGGCGTAACTGATGCTGTTTTTCACTGCCACGAGCATCCAACGTCAGGAGGCTGACCAGCAAGTCAGCTTGCTTGAGTTGCTCGACTCTGATGGCCAACTGGCCCTGAATTTGATCTGTCGAGCGAACATCGCCATCAATTTTGACCCGGTTAATGGTCAATTCTTGCCATTGCAGACGATTCGCCGTGAGATCCGCCAATAACTGCGGCGCTTTCAGGTTCCCGCGTAATTTCAGCGTCCCTTTAACCACACCGCCCAACCCCGGCAACGCGCCATCCAGTTGTGGCGCATCGACATTGGCATCAAGCAGCCAGTTATCATTCAGGTCGCCTTTGACATCCAGCTTATTGCGCCCTAATGCCAGATTGATGCCCGGAATATGCCACTGACCCGCTGCATTGCCGGTCAATGAACCGCGCGCAGTGACGCGATTTTGTTTTACATTGCCGTCCAGTGTTAGCTCCGGCACCTGTAATTGCCAGCTACCGCCGTGGAGACTGCCGCGCGTCACAATCTTGCCATCCAGTTTTGCTGGCCATTCCGGCCACTGTTTGGCGGTATTAATGCCCGATAAAGTTAATACCGAGTTCCAACTGATCGCTTTGCTCCAATCCACCACCCCGGTCAGGTCAGAATTACCTTGCAGTGCCGCCAGACGTAAACGTGTCAGATTGAATTGCTCGACATTCCCTTTGCCATCCAAAGTGAAAATCGCGGGCGGCAAGTCGGTTCCTTTAAAATCCGAGCGAATGGAGAGCGCATAATCTGTCGCCGCCCCATTGAAGCGCATTCTAAGATTATCGAGTTGAAACTGAGGTTCGCCGCTCAGTGGCCAATGCAATTGCTTGCTTTGCAGAGTGAGTGCCATTGGCAAACCCGCCTGCGCCAACGCGGTTTCGGCCTCTAGTTGCGCACTGACCGGGCCGGACAAATTAAGCGCGACCTTGAGTTGATCACGTAGTGCGCCGCCCACAGTCAGCTTCACTTTCTCGCCTTTCAGTGGCTCAATATTCAACCCACTATTGATGGTCATACTCAGCGGCCACTTATCCGCCAGTGTCGCCTCACCTTGGGCGGACAATGTCCCCTGCGGCGATTTTATATCTAGCGTATTCAGTATGATGCGATTTTCTTGGGTACTGGCTTGCAGTAAAACATGGGTGATAAGCACATCGGTATCACCGGTCAGCCGGAGCTGTTGCCCTGAAATTTCTTTAATCTGTAAATCCAGCGGCAGCCGGAAGTCCGGCAAATCGGGCAATAACGGCTTGGCAAACAATTCTTTTAAGGTGTCGCCCAGCGGAGTTTCAGGTAGTGCGGGAGCCGCGGCCTGTTGCTCAACCGCTTCTTTGACGGCGATGGCGGTTTCAACTGCAGGTTTAGCGGCATCAGGGACAATAGCGGGCACGGTTTTCGGCAATGCTATCAATAACCCACTGATTTTAGTCGGCATCAAATCTAACGCCCGTTGCTGCCAATGTGCGCCCGAGCGAAATTCATCCAGTGAAATCGCGGTGTCATCAATAGTCACTTTGACATTATTCAGCGATAGCAAACGTAAAGTTATGGGATACGGGGTACTCAGTTCGCCCATCGGCTCAGTGCTGGCCGGGGTTTCTGCCGCCGGCGGCATGGCTTTGGTATCCACCACCACATCCACATCTTGTGCGGTCAGCGCATTGACGCACAGTTCACTGCGTTTCAAGCATGAAAGCTGTAAAGACAGATGAAGCTGCCCGGCTTTCACACTGACACCCGGCATTTGGTACTGAATACCTTTGAGTGTCAGGTCACGCCAGCCCCCACTGACACTGGCTATATCCAAGCCAGGTACCCAACGCGCGGCGCTGTTGATCAAAAAATGCAAACCGCTGGTGGTGCCGAGTAAGCCCGCCACAGTTCCGACCAACAGCAGGATAATGAGCAGAAACGCAATACTAAGTCTCTTTACCCACCTCAGTCTCTTTACCGGCATCGGTTTCTCTACCGGCACCTGTTCCTCTATCTGCGTCGGTTCTTTTATCTGAGTCATAGTTCAGGCCCCAAACCGATATAAAATTGCACGCCACGTGCTTCGTTGTCACCAATAGGTTTCGCGATATCCAGCTTAATCGGGCCAACCGGGGAAGCCCAGCGCACCCCGACCCCGGCACCGGTTTTTAAATTACTCTTGCGAATATCATTTACCGCTTCACCGGTATCGACGAATACCGCCCCCCACCAGCGGCCGGTGACGTTATATTGATATTCGAGGGAGCCGGTGGCTAATTTAGAGGCACCGGTTAACTTACCTTCACTGTCGCGCGGAGAAACATCACGGAATTTATAGCCGCGAATGCTGCGGTCCCCACCGGCGAAGAAGCGTAATGACGGCGGCACGCGGTCAAAGTTATTGGTTTCAATCCAGCCCAAATTGCCGCGCACGACAAAACGGTTTTTCTCACCCAAGGTGCGTATCCACACGTTTTGCGCCTGGAAGATGCCGAAATCAACATCAGACCCCCAAGTGGTATCAGACCAATCAATGGAATAGCGCTGGCTATCACCCCAGACCGGCATTGCTCCACCGCGCTGGCGGGTGCGGTTAATGCTCACCCCCGGATACAGCAGCATGGTGGTGTCCGTCACACTGCCCTGAGTAAAGTGATCCAGACTCCAGCGCAAGTTGATTGCCCGCTGCCAACCACTGGATAAATCCCAGAAGCGGGCGACGTTAAGGGTGGTGGTATCTGATTCGGTGTCATTCAGATCCGTGCGTCTAAACCCGCCCTGCAACAGGTAATATTGTTCAAGCGGGTTTTTTAACAGCGGGATTCGATAGCTGAAATCCAGCGTCTGCTCAGGAGCCGAGAGAGTGGTGCTGGTGGTGAGGCTGTGGCCGTAGGAGTTCACCCAAGGTTTACGCCAACTGGCGGTCAAACGCGGGCCGATATCAGTAGCATAACCGCCCCCCAACTCAACGGTATTCTCTGTTCGTGGCGTCACGACTGCATCGAGCGGCAAAGTTCTGGTTTTTTTCGCATCGCGGAAATCGGGTGAGACGACCACGGAGTTAAACCAGTTAGTCGCAGAAAGACGGCGGTTCAGTTCAGCCAGATCATCTGCGGAATACAATTGCCCCTCATGAAATGGCACTAAATTTTGCAGAAAATCCTCGCGGATTTGTGAGCCTTGGAAGATAACTTTACCGAAGCGATAGCGCTCGCCGCTGTCGAAATCAATATCCCAGAAAGCTTGGCGCAGTTCTGCGGCAACACCTAACTGGCTTTTGATCATATTGGCATCGAAATAACCCCGGCGTAATGCCAGACCGGTCAATGAACTTTTGAAATTATCAAAAGCGCCATGATTAAGAACCGAGCCAATTTTGGGCGTATCGCGGCGCACCAGTGCCAAATAGTCGGGATCTGTTTTCGCCCCGCCTTGCAGCACAATATCCACACCAGCAATCAAGACTGGCTCTCCGGGAACCACGGTGACGACTAAAACGGAGCGCGCGGGTGCTGGGCGCTGTTGTAAATCAAAAGTGATGGTGGGGTCGTAATAACCCAAAGCCCGTAGCCCTTGGCGAATGGCTTCATCCACCCGCGAGCGAAAACGCCCATCAGCCGTGATTTCATCAGTGCCAATTGTGGATAAACGCGCCCTGACGTTTCTCTCTAAATCCCCGCTAAGGCCCTCTACCTGCAACCGAACATTGGCCGCATAGGCGATGGGTGTGGCGAGCAATACACACAAAAAACATAGAATAGGGTATCGTGGCACGCGCACTCCTAGTGAATTGTACTTTCCTATAAAAAACGATCTTACGGGCATGTAAAAAAGTGGCATCAAATGCACTATACTCTAAATAATTCGAGTTGCAGGAAGGCGGCAAACGAGAGAAACCCGATGAGCTTACTGTTTTGTAAGTGATTCGGGTGATTGAACGTAGCCAACGCACATGCAGCTTGAAGTATGACGAGTATATTATCCCGCGTACAAAGACCGATTAAAGCCTGTTTCCCCTAAAACTCCACCTTAAGCCGCTACATTAACGTGGAATGGGTCTTATTGTGTGCAAACTCGCAATCAGATACAACTGTCTATAACCATTCACTGTAAACATCTTGTTAGTTATTTACTGTAAACTTTGGACTAACTGTAAACATTGGAGCCTATTGTGGTGCAAAATTTTGATAAAACTACCGTCATTGATGTGGCAAATGCTTTACCGGGGCGACTGACACCAATGCCAGTGGCAACTCTCCATGTGGTTAATGGGCACTCCATGACGCATGTACCTGAAAATAGTGAAGTTGCTATCTTCGCCATGGGCTGTTTCTGGGGTGTCGAGCGCCTATTTTGGCAGCAACCGGGCGTTTATAGTACCGCTGCGGGCTACAGTGGTGGATATACCCCAAACCCAACTTATCATGAAGTGTGCAGCGGGCACACCGCCCATGCCGAAGTCGTGCGCGTTGTTTTTGACCCCGCCGTGATTAGCTATAAGCAACTATTACAGATTTTCTGGGAAAATCACGATCCCGCTCAAGGAATGCGCCAGGGGGGAGATGTCGGAACTCAATATCGTTCAGCCATTTACGTGCTGACACCCGAGCAGGAAGTGCAAGCGCAAGAGAGCAAAGCACTGTTCCAGCAAGCCATGGAAAAAGCCGGTGACCGCCGGATGATTACCAGTGACATCACTGCCGCCCTGCCGTTTTACTATGCTGAAGATGACCATCAGCAGTATTTATACAAAAATCCGCAGGGATATTGCGGCCTGGGCGGCATTGGCGTTTGTATGCCACCTAATTTGTAAGGCTGGCGGTGCTCTCGTCGCAACTGCTAACCCTAATGACTTGGCGTTGCAGGTAGGCAACAAGTGAATAAATCCCGATGAGCTGACACGGGTCAGTGATTCGGGTGACAAATCGGTCAGGAACCGATTTGAACGCTGCTTGCAGCGGCCTCGCAGAGGCGAGGCCCATGGACGGGCCGAGTAACGAACGTAGCTAACACCGCTGCAACTTAAAGTAAGACGGGTTATACTACTTCAGGCTGTTTACTCAGCCCGATAGCGGCTTTCTGCCGTCATCTTGAATTCAACATTGAACTCATTGAATTAACCCAATAAAACAGTATGGCCCTTCCTTACGAGCGCCGGCGCTATCGTCGGTACGACACGGACAGATTATGTTAAACAGTATTTTACTGATTCTATTTTTAATCGCAGTGAGTGCCTTTTTCTCGTTATCCGAGATTTCACTGGCAGCATCGCGAAAAATTAAATTAAAACTTCTGGCAGATGAAGGCGATATCAACGCCTTACGGGTACTTAAATTACAAGAGACTCCGGGGATTTTCTTCACCGTGGTGCAGATTGGGCTGAATGCCGTTGCTATCCTCGGCGGTATTGTCGGTGATGCCGCATTCTCCCCTTCTTTCAAAGTGATATTCGAACGCGTTATGTCGCCGGAGCTGGCTGATCAAGTCAGCTTTATCTGCTCATTTGTGCTGGTGACCAGCTTATTTATCTTGTTTGCAGATTTAACCCCGAAGCGCATCGGTATGATTTCACCTGAAGCGGTTGCCGTTCGTATCGTCAACCCGATGCGCTTCTGCATAATGATTTGTCGCCCATTAGTTTGGTTCTTCAATGGGATGGCGAATCTGATCTTCCGCCTATTCAAGCTGCCAATGGTTCGCAATGATGACATCACATCGGATGATATCTACGCCGTGGTAGAGGCTGGTGCATTGGCGGGGGTATTACGCAAACAAGAGCACGAGCTGATTGAAAACGTCTTTGAGCTGGAATCTCGCACCGTCCCCTCTTCCATGACATCCCGCGAAAGTGTGATTTATTTTGATCTGCGGGAAAGTGAAGACAGCATCAAAGAAAAGATTTCGACCCATCCGCATTCAAAATTTTTGGTCTGTGATGGTCATATTGATCAAGTGGTAGGTTATGTTGACTCTAAAGACTTACTGAACCGGGTATTGGGCAACCAAAGCTTGGTACTCAGCAGTGGGGTGCAAATCCGCTCGGCGTTGATTGTGCCGGACACACTGACACTCTCTGAAGCCCTGGAAAGCTTTAAAACGGCGGGTGAAGACTTCGCAGTTATTCTCAACGAATATGCTTTGGTCGTAGGGATAATTACTCTGAATGACGTAATGACCACGCTGATGGGCGATTTAGTCGGCCAAGGGCAAGAAGAACAGATTGTGGCCCGTGATGAAAACTCGTGGCTGATTGAGGGCGGCACCCCAATTGAAGATGTCATGCGCGTTCTGCATATTGATGAATTCCCGCAATCCGGCAATTATGAAACCATCGGCGGCTTTATGATGTATATGCTGCGCAAAATTCCCAAGCGCACCGATTTCGTCAAGTATGCCGGTTACAAGTTTGAAGTGGTGGACATTGATAGCTACAAAATCGACCAGTTGTTAGTGACCAGATTCAGTGACCAGCCGACCCCCATATTGCCAAAAGCGCCACATGAAAGCAGCGATGCATAGCCGGCCAACTAACCAAAATCGTGATTCCTGAAAACATTAGCGGCCCCTAATTAGGGGCCGCAATTAATTCTGTACGGACTGATGTCATACCCAAAGTTATTGGAGCTACAGCTAGGCAGCAAGCGAATAAACCCCGATGAGCTTACCCAAGTAAGTGATTCGGGTGAGTGAGTGCCGCTAACAACGCTGTGACTTCAAGAAAGAAGGGTATCTGTTTGTAGGCGCATCACTTGCCGGTTAACTTCCGACATCACCTCAAAATGGCGTTTATCCCTAACTTTCGGGATTAAAATTTTGCCCTTATCAAACTCAAAAGCCCCCATATCCTTGATATACAACCGGCCACGAAACAGTGTTTTGACATACATCGCGATTTTTGCCGGATTGTAACGTTGGAAGATCCTCATTGTTTTACTTTCCTCCCATAGCACTGATACGCACCCTTTGGCGCCTTAGCGACCAAGTGAGCAGGTAGCGTAAGATAATTGCAGAGTAATAGACCTAGAGTATCGTGTTAAGTTCCCGCAAAACCAGTCATTAATGCTGGACTTGCACAATATTACAGTGTTATTGAGAGAGAGTGAGAGTTTGTAACAGAATAACCATCTAGTTACTGTCAGAAATAATTATTTTAGACAAACAGGACAGACCTCTGATCTGCACCTATTATTGGGTAGCTTGCCTGTTTACAGGAATAAGCACCGACATGATTCATAATAGCCATAAGATCCCAAAGGACATCCCATGATAAAAAATAGCCTGCTTATACTGTCGCTGCTGTTAACCCCCTTTATGGCTAGCGCGCTCACCATCCAAGTTGGCCAGCGGGTTCCGCCGGTGGGTGTCAGCGATAAAGGCGAATTAAATTACGATAAGGCTACTGATCAGTTTAGCTACAAAAACTGGAATAGCGCGCAATTGCCCGGAAAAGTGCGAGTTGTCCAGCATATTGCAGGCCGCACATCAGCAAAAGAACTGAATGCGCCGTTAGTGGAAGCTATCAAGCACGCTAATCTGCCACACGAACATTACCAAACGACGACAATCGTCAATACCGATGACGCTATCTTCGGTACCGCGGTGTTTGTGCGTAATAGCATCGAAACCAATAAGCGGGAATTCCCCTGGTCGCAGTTTGTAGTCGACAGCACCGGGAATGTCAAAAAGGCTTGGGGTTTAGCAGAGAAAGGCTCGGCTATTGTGGTACTGGATCAGCAAGGAAATGTTAAATTTTTCAAAGACGGCGCGCTGCCCCCCACCGAAGTGCAGCAGGTCATCGACCAACTGCACCAGCTCGTAAAACAAGAGAACTAGAATAAAGACACCCGAAAGCCGGGGTTCAGGAAAGATTCACGGGGGGTATAAGACAGTGGTTTACCCTGCCAATCGTGAACCTGTGCCCCAGCGGCCATAGCAACAACATGTCCGGCCGCAGTATCCCATATATTCGTTGGCCCGAAGCGGGGGTATAATTGTGCTTTTCCTTCGGCTACCAAACAAAACTTGAGTGATGAGCCGACAGATACCGTCTGATGCTCGCCCAATTGTGCCAAATAATCTTCCAGTTCGGCATCACTGTGGGAGCGGCTGACCACCACCAGCGGCGGGACGGCATCGCGCACCTCAATCTGCATGCGCCGACCACACTCTTCTTTCCACGCCTGACCGTTTTCCGCGCTGTACATCACCTCGGTCACCGGGGCGTAGACTACTCCCAGCACCGGCACCCCTTGGTCAATCAAGGCGATATTGACGGTAAACTCGCCATTACGGTTTAGGAATTCCTTGGTACCATCCAGTGGGTCAACTAGCCAATAGCGCTGCCAGTGCTGCCGCACCGCCCAAGTCGGGGGATCTTCTTCCGATAACAGCGGGATATCGGGGGTCAATGCCGCTAACCCGGCTTTGATAATCTGGTGAGCCGCTAGATCCGCCGCCGTGACGGGAGAATCATCCTTTTTGTGGGCCACATCCAGGGGCTTCTCGCCCTGATAGACCGCCATAATCGCCACGCCTGCCTCGCGGGCCAGTTGGCAAATTTGCTCTAACATCATCCACCCCTTGGTATTATGAGTCATGTCGAATATTGATAGTGATGCTTAAATCAATAAGGGTTCCTGTAAGGTCTCACTCTATATTCATTTTAGAACGTAAAACTAAAATAAAAATTAATCATGACAAAGCCGAGCACCCCTTTGGCAGACTAATAATTTTCCAGCCAAATAGCCACCTTTGCAGGATAAGGCCCAATGAGATCAGGGGAATTAACCTGCTGCAACTGTGAGCATCTCGGCGTTATCCGAAACCATTTTCTGCCAAACTTCACACTTTGCTATGACGACCTATTAAATTTACATATTCTTTTGCGATACAGGTCGAATTGTTTTGTTAATGGAAAAGACACAATGGAGAAAGCCATGTTTAAACGTCCACTGACGTTATCCCTCCTTGCCAGCCTGATTGCTGTCGCAACCTCAACCGCGCAAGCCGCTACTGTTGATTTGCGAGTACTGGAAACCACCGACCTGCACAGCAATATGATGGATTTTGATTACTACAAAGATAAACCTACCGAGAAATTTGGTCTGGTTCGCACCGCGAGCCTTATTGAAGCCGCTCGCCAACAAGCCACTAACAGTGTGCTGGTGGATAATGGCGATCTCATTCAGGGCAGCCCTCTGGGCGATTATATGGCCGCCAAAGGGCTAAAGGCCGGTGAGATTCACCCTGTTTATAAGGCGATGAATACACTGGACTATACCGTGGGTAACATCGGCAACCATGAATTTAATTATGGTCTGGATTACCTAAAAAAATCACTGGCGGGGGCCAAATTCCCCTATGTGAATGCCAACGTCATTGATGTCAAAACCGGTAAACCGCTGTTTCAGCCCTATTTAATTGTCGACACCCCGGTCAAAGATCGCGACGGGAAAAGCCATAATCTGCGTATCGGCTATATTGGCTTCGTGCCCCCGCAAGTGATGATATGGGATAAAGCCAATCTCACCGGCAAAGTCACCGTCGATGACATCACCGAAACCGCCAAAAAGTGGGTGCCGGAAATGCGCCAGCAAGGTGCCGATTTAGTGGTCGCCATCCCCCACTCCGGCCTCTCCAGTGACCCCTATAAAACCATGGCGGAAAACTCGGTTTATTACCTCAGCCAGGTGCCGGGAATTGATGCCATTATGTTTGGTCATGCCCATGCTGTCTTCCCAAGCAAAGATTTTGCCGCTATCAAAGGGGCGGATATCGCGCAAGGGACACTCAACGGTATTCCGGCAGTGATGCCCGGTCAGTGGGGTGACCATCTTGGCGTGGTTGATTTTGTGTTGAATAATGACCAAGGCCAATGGCAAGTGACTCAAGCCAAAGCCGAAGCTCGCCCTATCTTTGATAAAGCCACACAAAAATCATTAGCCGCCGAAAATACAAACCTGGTCAAGGTGTTAGCTGCCGATCACCAAGGCACCCGCGATTTTGTCAGCCAGCCGATTGGCACAGCCTCGGATAATATGTACAGCTATTTGTCACTGATCCAAGACGATCCGACAGTACAAATTGTCAATAATGCCCAACGCGCCTATACCGAACACTTTATTCAGGGCGATCCTGATTTAGCTGATTTACCGGTGCTTTCTGCCGCCGCCCCCTTTAAAGCCGGTGGCCGTAAGAATGACCCAGCCAGTTTTGTCGAAGTGGAAAAAGGCGAACTGACTTTCCGCAATGCCGCCGATTTGTACCTTTACCCGAACACCTTAGTGGTGGTCAAAGCCAGTGGCGCGGACGTCAAGCAGTGGCTGGAGTGCTCTGCCGCGCAATTTAATCAAATTGATGTCAACAGCAGCAAGCCGCAATCGCTGATTAATTGGGACGGTTTCCGCACTTATAATTTCGATGTTATCGACGGAGTTAACTATGAAATTGATGTCAGCCAACCTGCCCGCTATGACGGCGAGTGTGCGCTGATTAATGACAAAGCCGAGCGCATCAAAAATCTGACTTTCAACGGCAAACCCATTGATCCAAAAGCGACTTTCCTGATTGCGACCAACAATTATCGCGCCTATAGCGGTAAGTTTTCCGGTACCGGTGATAGTCATATCGCGTTCGCCTCACCGGATGAAAACCGCGCGGTTCTATCAGCTTATATCAGTGCGGAAACCAAAAAACAGGGGCAAGTGACCCCGCAAGCAGATAACAACTGGCGTCTGGCGACTCTTGAGAGTCAGCATCCGCTGGATATCCGCTTTGAAACCTCGCCAAGTGCCAAAGCCGCTGAATTTATTCAGCAAAAAGCACAATACCCAATGAAAGCAATGGGGACGGACGAGATTGGTTTTGAAGTGTATCAAATTGATTTACAGAAGAAATAACTGCTAGCAACAGCGCTTTACGGAGCGCTGTTGCTAGCTCGCTTACCTCTTTAGAGCTATATCTCGAACCATAACATGTATTTATTATGCATGTTATAGATATTTAATTACTCAATGAGGTGTCATCATGGATTACCGCAATCAGTCTCTGGGTGCTTTGGCTATCGCCATTCCACGGGCAACAAAATTATTTCGTCAGCATCAGTTGGATTTCTGCTGTGGTGGCAAGCAAACACTGTTACGAGCAGCCACTAAGCTAAATCTGGATATTGACGCGCTAGAGGCGCAGTTGAGCGCCTTGCAAACCGAGCTACAATCATCTGAAGATTGGCAGCAACAACCGCTGGCAAACATCATTGATTTTATTATCAGCCGCTATCACAACCGCCATCGCGAGCAACTGCCAGAATTGATTCTAATGGCTGAAAAGGTTGAGCGCGTTCATGGCGAAAAACCAGCATGTCCTCGGGGGGTGGCGGCCGAACTTAGCGCTATTTTAGAAGAACTTACCCAGCATATGTACAAAGAGGAGCAAATTCTGTTCCCGATGATCAAACGCGGTATGGGGTCACAAGCCGGTGGGCCAATATTTGTCATGGAAGCTGAGCATGATGCGGTAGGACAACAGTTAGAAGTGGTTAAACAACTGACACAAAATATGACGCCACCAGAGGGTGCCTGTAACACCTGGCGGGCGCTTTATACCGGTATCAATGAATTCATAACTGACCTGATGGAACATATTCATCTGGAAAATAATTTGCTGTTTCCCCGCGCACTGGATGGCGAATAACCTCACTGTAGATTACAGACCCGTTCAATAAACGCAAAAAGGGCGACATCATGTCGCCCTTTCTCATGCCATTCTCTGTCTAACTTACAGAATTTCCAGCAGTTCCACTTCAAACATCAATGCGCTGAATGGTGGGATAGTCGCACCAGCACCACGCTCGCCATAGGCCAGGTTATGTGGGATATACAGCTTCCACTTAGACCCAACTGGCATCATGGACAGAGCTTCAATCCAGCCGGGAATAACGCCGCTGACTGGGAACTCGGCTGGTTGGCCGCGCTCAACTGAGCTATCAAATACCGTGCCATCAACCAGGCGACCAGTATAGTGCACACGTACACGGTCTTGGCGAGATGGAATTGGGCCATCACCCGCCTGTAATACAGAGAATTGTAAGCCGGACTCGGTGGTGGTGACATCATCACGCTTGGCATTTTCTTCCAGGAATGTTTTCCCTTCTTCTACCAAAGCCTGTTGGCGTTCAACGCGAACTTTATCAGCTTTTTCATGCACTTCTTGCAATGCTCGATGTATTACATCAACAGGGACAGTCGGTGTATTCCCTTCCATCGCGTCACGCAAACCTGCCAACAATGCTTCTGGCAATAAACCTTCCAGCCCGGACTCTTGCAATTGCTGCCCGATTTGTAAACCAATTCCGTAGCTCGCTTGCGCTTCAACGCTATCAAAAGAAGGGATTGTCATGGATTTTCCTTTAGTCACTAATCATGTCGAAGCCGCCAGCATAACAGCAGCAGGGGAGCGCGGTAAAATCTTGCTTCGTGAATGATGACTTTTATCGTAGAAAAAGAAACAATGGTAGCAAGCTAATGGGGAATATCCCCGTTTATACCCGTCATGCTTCAAGCAAGAAAGGTTATACTTAGAAGCCTATGGGTAAATTGCCCTTTTGTTATTTATGTTGTTGAAGAGAGGTCACCATGGGCAGAATCGCGCCCAGGAGAAGGAAAAACACTCGAGTTTATCAGCCATTGCTACACGCCTGGCTGAGTATCCGGCAGAAGGTATTGCCGGAGACTAAAAATGCTGATGATCAAAATCTGATGTCAGAAGTCAGTGTGTCTGAACACATTTCTCCTGCTGAGGATATCGCCTCGACTGAAAATAATGTGTCCCCGCAAACTGCCGCAGCAGTTGCACAGGAAAAAGGGATTAAAGGGCTGTTACTGAAAATCTGGCATTTACCGGACAGTTTTGAGTGGATGGAGCCGTTGCCTCTCTTTCACCGCCGCTGGGTCATTATTGCGACCACGGTATTACTGCTGGCACTGCTGTGGCCGGCTTCCCGTGATAATACCAACACCTTCCCGGTGAGTGCGCCGTCCACTGACGTGCCACTACAGGCCCAATTACAAGGTAATCTTGATGCTCCGCCACCTCCAACGGTGGCGTCTCCACAGATACCGCCGTTACAAGGGAACTGGCAGAGTTATCAAATTCAATCAGGAAAAACACTGGCGCAGTTGTTCCGCGATAATAACTTGCCGGTGAATGAAGTTTTTGCGATGGCGCAAGTTGAAGGGAATGATAAACCGCTCAGTAATCTCAAAGCCGGACAAGAAGTTAAAATCATGCTGGATGCAGAAGGCGTGGTGGTGGCGCTGGCCATTGAATCTACCAAAGCCATTGAATCTACCAAAGCCATTGAATCTACCAATAGTACGGAAGCGCTATTTACCCGGCAAAATGATGGCAGTTATCGTCGCGAACGTTAACCCCAGCCGCCCAGAACCACTTCTGTTTACCGCCTTATTTTCTTTGATAATGTTATCCCGCCGCTCCCGCAGTAGGTTGTTTATGGATGGTCCACACCATTCATAACACCAGCGAATACCCATACTCACAAGGGAGTGATTATGAAATATAAATTGCCTGTTTTATGGCTACTTTACGCCCCATTTAGCGCAGTGGCTCAGCACTGTCCGGCGATTAATACTATCCAACAAATAGGGTTATTTTATTCCGCCGAAGCCGACGGTGACGAGCAATGGACAGGCTCCTTGCAAGGGTCTATACCGCAAAACAAAACCGCGATTAAAGATTTCAGTGAGGCACTTTTAATTCTCAATAGTGAAAATGAGGAGGGAAACAGCGTCCATCAGGGGATATTTCAAAAGTGTATTTATAACTTGCAGGCCGAGGGTTGGCAGTTAGATATGTATTACGGGAATAAAACCTGGCCGGTCTCCATCAGTGGCAAGCCTCATTGGCAATATCAGCAGACGGCTTTTCTTGAAATTTACCACTGTTCAAAAGTGGCGGCTGAGGAGTGTCAGTTTGATATTTTGCCATCGGAATCAGCATCCTAACGGCCATTTACTTTTTACCAGAAAGCCAGACACTGTCAGAAAACAAAGCACCGCCAGAAAGCAAAACGCCAGCACAAGGCTGGCGTTTTAGCAGGTTAACAGCAGCGTAACTTACGCTTCTGCAACCACAATCACGTTCAGTTTAGCGAATACGTCGCTGTGTACCTGGAAGTGAACTTCATGCTCACCAGTGGTACGCAGAACGCCATTCGGCAAACGAACTTCGCTCTTGGCCACTTCAACGCCAGCTGCAGTTACAGCGTCTGCGATGTCGCGAGTACCGATAGAGCCGAACAGTTTGCCTTCATCGCCAGATTTAGAAGCGATAGTAACGCTAACCAGTTCGTTAATTTTAGCAGCGCGAGCTTCAGCAGCAGCCAGAACGCCAGCCAATTTGGCTTCCAATTCTGCACGGCGTGCTTCAAAGAACTCTACGTTTTTCTTAGTTGCCGGAACAGCTTTACCTTGTGGAACCAGGAAGTTACGAGCGTAGCCCGCTTTAACATTCACTTGGTCACCCAGGCTGCCCAGGTTTGCTACTTTATCAAGCAGAATAACTTGCATTACCTTATCCTCTCAAAGTCGTTAATGGACAGTGGCCGATTACTGATGACGATCAGTGTACGGCAACAAAGACAGGTAGCGTGCGCGCTTGATACAACGGGCGAGCTGACGCTGGTATTTTGCGCGAGTACCGGTAATACGGCTCGGGACAATTTTGCCACTTTCAGTGACATAATTTTTCAGCGTAGCGATATCTTTATAATCAATCTCTACAACGCCTTCCGCGGTAAAACGGCAGAACTTGCGACGACGGAAATAACGTGCCATTTGGCTAGTCTCCAGAATCTATAAATTCAATCTGCTCGGCATGCAGAACCAATTTGTTCAGCCCATTGCGACCTTGATGGCAGCTAATGAAGCCTTCAACGGTTAACTGACTGCCGACCGTTATGCTGTGAGTTAATGCTTGTGACTTTTGTCCGCTGACAATAACAGGCATTCTGCACCATGTTTGTCGGCTGAATCCGGCTTCCTGCTGTGTTGATCGGTGCTCAAGCACAAATTGACAATGCGGAATGCCAGAAGGACTGACTTTTCGAACCGGTGTCTTGCACACAGTGCCAGAGAGTACCAGACGATTAGTGGTCACCACGGCAATTACTCTTCAGAATCCCCAGCTTCAGAATCATCATTGGCTTCTGACGCGAAGTCGTGACGCTCACGGCGTTCGTCTTTCGCTTTAACCATTGGTGATGCTTCAGTTACCGCGTGTTTAACGCGCATAACCATGCTACGGATAACGGCGTCGTTGAAGCGGAAGTTTGTTTCCAGCTCATCGATCGCTTCCTGCGGGGCTTCAACGTTCAGCAGAACGTAGTGAGCTTTGTGCAGTTTATTGATCGGGTAAGCCAGCTGACGGCGGCCCCAGTCTTCCAGACGGTGGATCGTACCAGCAGCATTAGTGATTGTTG
This sequence comes from Yersinia rochesterensis, assembly GCF_003600645.1. Lineage (NCBI taxonomy): Bacteria > Pseudomonadati > Pseudomonadota > Gammaproteobacteria > Enterobacterales > Yersiniaceae > Yersinia > Yersinia rochesterensis. Next base: position 495,602 of record NZ_CP032482.1, on the reverse strand, counting down.
CACTATAGCGCTCGATCATGCCCGGAACCTGTTCGCTTTGGTCAGGATGGACCATAAAAACGATTTCGTAATGACGCATCGATTATTGCTCCTTACGGATTATTCAGCCTCCTGATAGGGTCAACCGCGGCCCATGGAGGCAAGGAACGTGTTTGTGTGCGGCTGAAAAATGACGCGTAACTATACTTGCGGGCGGATTGAAACTCAAGGATTGCCGGGGATTTATTCTTGTTCTAACCATTACTCTGCTAAAACCGCACTTTTTGTTCATGACAGAACCTATGGATGTTAATCCATTAGTCCGCTAAATCTTTCAATGAAATCATTAGCTCCGCATGAATATTATTCATTTTTTTTGACAAAGTGAATCAATTATCACGTATTTTTAAATTAACAAAAGAGACTAAAATTAATTACATCCACCGCAAAACAAGCGGCGCAGCTAACTGAAAGTTATTCAAAGTATATAAATAAGATATTGGAGTCACCGATGAAACATACACTCACCATCGCAACCCTACTCGGCTTGGTCTTATCGACCAGCACTTTCGCTGCCACAGAAATAACCGCCCAACAAGCTATGCAGCAACAGCGCGTCAGTATCGGCGCATTGTCACTGGGCCACAATGTGGTTTCTCCTGATGACGCCACGGCGCAAATCAGTCAATTAGCCGATGAACGCGGAGCCAGTTCTTATCAGATAATTGCTATGCATGAACCTGGCGATAACAGTTCCATACACGTTAATGCCGTTCTCTATCGCTAAGATTCAATAGATAAATACAACACCAGAGAAACACCCAGAAATACAGAGAAAGAAAAAGATTGCCCGCAGACCCATTCCCCCCGCTTGTCGGGGGTTTTTTATAGATATTTACTAAAGAAAAGCGTCCCCGCAGCCAAGGCGGTTGGGGTGATTTTATGCCCAATCCCTGCTTCGGTGAGATAGGTTAGGTGCTTATCGCGCCCACTGATTTGCAGAGCTTGAACCAACCGCGCACTCTCTGCCGCCGGTACCACCTCATCCGCTTCACCATGCCAAACCAATAATGGCCGATCAGCAATTTTTTCTAACTGATGGGTAAGGTCATAATCTGTCAAAGGTGCCAGACGGCGCTCAAACTCTGCCGCGCTGACCTCGCGTCCGTCCTCCAAGGGAGGAAACAGCGTGTGCGCCAGCGAGGTAAAATAACCCGACCCCATAAAATCGGCGGCGACACTGACCCACGGATAGCGGGCAAACGCGCCCAACGTCGTCATCCCGCCCATTGATGCCCCCGCAACACCAATCCGCTCTCCCTCAATCAATCCCGCCTGTTGATAATGTTGTTTAATCGCGGGCAACTCATCAATATTCGATTTCAGGATCTCCCAAAAATGAGAAAGTCGCCGAGTTTCATTACCCTCAAAACGCGCGCCATGCATGTCCGCATCCGGCACGATAGTGCGAAAACCTGCTTGTGCGAAAGCATAAGCAAAATAGGAATAAACCTCTTTTGACGAGGTGTAACCGTGATAAAAGAAAATGGTCGGTAGCGGCTGCTGGCGCTTACCCGCAGGGGCCGCATGGATGACCTCAATCCCATTAATGTTTTCCAGCGACATCTCAATCATGGCGAGAATCCTTTATTTATCAAGCACAGCATCAATACGAAAAACTGATTTATAGACTTAAAAACTTAATGCAGTTTGAAGTATGGCGGGTATAAAGTCTTAAACTAATTTCTTCCAAGATATTCCCTCATCTTGGCGCTTGAGCGTTACACTTGAGAAATAATGGGCAGGGCGGTGACGGCCCTGCTGACAAAGAGGTAAAAATGAAGATAAAACGCGCAATGGTGTTCCTACTGATCACTCTGGGACTTTCAGCTTGCAGTGCTTTTCACGTCACCCCGGCCCCGCCGCCTGTGGCTCAGCCCTATGCTCAGGAAATTACCCGCGCACAGAGCCTTAATTTACAAAAAGTGGGCACCGTCTCAGCTCAAGTATTTGGCAGCCCAATGGATATCGAAGCTGAAATTAAACGCAGGGCAAATGCCAGTGGCGCGCCCTACTATTTGATTATCATGATGTCTGACAGTATTTATCCGGGCATTTGGTATGCCAACGCACTGTTGTATAAGTAAATTATTGAATTGTCAGCCCGCAATCCCGGTGGCGCGGCTCAACAACCGCGCGCAAACAGCTTCCGGCAACATATATTGATCCCGATGATCGAGCGTCATATGGCACCAGGCATCGGCTAACGGCGGTGAGGTAAACCGCAGTAATTGCGATGCACAGCATAAATCAAACAGTTGCTGGGTTATTGCCCGCCCTTGTTCTTCCTTAGGATTTTTCAGCCGCTGCTGCAATTGCCGCCATGCGCGGTCAAATAGCCGGTTTTGCCCTCGTACGGGATAAAACTCTTGCTGAAGCATGTCTATCGCAGAGGGGAGTTTGCGGAATGTGCGCAGCACATCAAGACACATAATATTGCCGGAGCCTTCCCAAATACTATTGACCGGCATTTCCCGATAAATCCGCGGCAACTCACTTTGTTCGCAATAGCCAATCCCGCCGAGCACCTCCATCGCCTCCGCAACAAACCCACTGCCCAGCCCACAGACGCGGTATTTTGCCGCCGGTGTCAGTAATCGACTGAATATCTGCTCATGAATTTCGCCGGTTTTTTCCCATGCGCTGGCTAAGCGCATTAATAGCGCGGTGTGGCCCTCTAAACGCAATGCCATGCGGCTTAAGACTTGCCGCATCAAAGGTTGCTCAACCAGTGCTTTACCAAAAGCCTGCCGCTGCCAGGCATGATATAACGCGACGGAAAAAGCGCGCCTCATCAGGCCATGGCTACCGAGCGCGCAATCAAAACGGGTATATCCGCCCATTTTTAGAATTTGGCGAATGCCGTCGCCCTCCTCCCCCAATAACCAGGCGGTGGCGTGATCAAATTCGACCTCGCTGCTGGCATTCGAGCGGTTGCCGAGTTTCTCTTTCAAGCGCTCTAAGCGGATGGCGTTATCGGTGCCGTCCGGCAATATTTTCGGCAGGAAGAAGCAAGATAAACCGCCCTCAGCTTGCGCCAGCACCAGATGCGCATCACTTTGTGGCACCGAGAAAAACCATTTGTGCCCGACCAGTCGATAAGCTTCTCCATGGCCGCGCACTTCCAGCGGCTCGGCTCTGGTAGAGTTACTTAATACATCAGAGCCGCCCTGTTTTTCCGTCATGCCCATGCCAATCAATAAACCCCGCTTCTGGCTACCGACGGTTTGATGAGAGTCATAGCGGTCTGAAAGCAGTGGCGGTAGCCAATTTTGGAATAGTGGTGGAAGTGTTTGTTGCAGCAGCGGGATCGCGCCAAATGTCATGGTTATCGGGCATAACGTCCCTGCCTCCACCTGGGCATGCAGGATAAAGCGCGCCGCACGGGCAACAAAAGAGCCTCTCCGGGCATCTTCTTGCCACGGCAAATTATGCACCCGGTGGCTGACCAACTCTTGCATTAACACATACCAAGCCGGATGAAATCGCACCTGATCCAAGCGCTGCCCAGCGGCATCGTAGCGCAATAATTCTGGCGGATTAGCATTTGCCAGCCGCCCTAGCTCAAGTGACCCCTGCGAACCCAGTTGCAGTCCAATCCGAGAAAGATTTTCCCCATCCCAGCTAGCATGTTCCCGCAACACAGCTTCCCGCAGGGCCATATCAGACAGAAATAAATTACTGTTCGATAATGGCTCTGGTTGGTTGAAAACTAAGTGAGTCTGCCACTCCATACTTTCCTCCATTCCGATATTCATTATGAAACCGTCATTCATAAATCAGGGTTAAGTATGGTGCAGACGTGGCTTTTTGCTGGCGGACTTATCACAAACAGATATTGATCTACTCGATATCACTGATAGTGGTGAAAAATCCCCCTATCTGACAAACAAAAGGCCAACATCCGAAAATGTTGGCCTTTTTGACATGCAGGGATGAAATGAATATTAGATTTTCAGTGTTCGCTGACGCACTGCTTCAAACAAACACACACCGGTAGCGACCGACACATTGAGGGAGGAAACACTCCCCGCCATCGGGATGCTGATCAGCTCGTCGCAGTGTTCGCGGGTCAAGCGGCGCATACCTTCACCTTCGGCCCCCATCACCAGCGCCATCGGGCCGGTCATTTTGCTCTGATATAACGTGTGGTCAGCTTCGCCAGCCGTCCCGACAATCCAGACATTGTGCTCTTGTAACACTCGCAGCGTACGCGCCAAATTTGTCACTTTAATTAATGGCACGTTTTCGGCAGCACCACTGGCGACTTTCTTAGCAATAGCATTAAGCTGCGCTGAGCGATCCCGCGGCACGATAACCGCGTGGACACCCGCCGCATCCGCACTGCGCAAGCACGCGCCCAGATTATGGGGATCAGTGACCCCATCCAGCACCAACAGGAAAGGCGTTTCGACACTTTCCAGTAATGCTGGCAAGTCATTTTCCTGATACTGACGCCCTTCACGGACTCGCGCCACAATCCCCTGATGGACACCGCCTTCAACCTGTGAATCCAGCCATTGACGGCTGGCAACCTGAATCACTAAACCGGCAGCTTCCAGTTCAGCAATCAAGGGCTGTAGGCGACGATCGTCACGACCTTTCAGAATAAAAACTTCCAAAAAGCGTTGTGGATCATTGTCTAACAAGGCTTTGACGGAATGAATGCCGTAAATAATTTCGCTCATGATGCTCTTTTATAAATGATTAAATATCAATGAATTCGGGCGACCAGGGCCGCCCGACAATCAGCAGGCCATTATTGGTCGCTGCTGGTTTTTTTCTTCGCGCGCTTGGCCTTAGTGGCAGCGGCAATTTTCTTAGTCTTAGCTGATGCTCTTTTCGCTTTCGCTTTGGCTTTTTTCTCGGCCAATGCTTTTTCATCTAACTTAGCGGCAGCATCTACCGGACGGAAAGCACTATCCGGCTCAAAGTTTGCCGGTTTTTTAGCACGACGAGGGCGTTTCTGCCCACTTCCTGCCGGTGCACTATCACGGCGCGGTGCTCCAGATGAAGCGCCGCGTCCACCACGCCCCGTGGAGGTATCGCGCAGAGTGCGCTGACCATCAGCTTTTTTGGCTTTATCACGCGCCGTTTTGCCTTCGCCGCGCGGTTTACGGGTACTGGAGACCAGTGCAAAGTCAATTTTGCGCTCATCCATATGTACCGCTTCAACGCGAATTTCTACGGTGTCGCCCAGCCGATAGGTCATACCGGAAGACTCGCCGATCAAGCGCTGGCCGATGTTGTCGTAGCGATAGTAATCATTATCCAAGCTGGAAACATGCACCAGACCATCAATAAACAAGTCATCGAGGCGCACGAAGAAACCAAAGCCGGTGACACTGGCAATGATCCCGGTGAAGACTTTACCGACCTGATCCTGCATAAAATCACACTTCAGCCAATCCGCCACATTACGGGTAGCTTCATCAGCGCGGCGTTCAGTCATTGAGCAATGTTCGCCCAATTGCAGCATCTCGTCATATTCACTGTGCCAGCCACCGGTGGGTGTCCAGCGCTCTTTCACATTGCCGTGCTCTTTAGCGAGCTGGTATTTGATAGCCCGATGCATGGCTAAATCAGGATAACGGCGAATTGGCGAGGTAAAATGCCCATAAGACGCTAATGCCAAGCCAAAGTGACCCCGGTTTTCCGGATCGTAAATCGCCTGTTTCATCGAGCGCAGCAACATGGTTTGCAGCATTTCATGATCCGGACGATCCGCCACTTCATCCATCAGCACCGCATAATCTTTTGGCTCTGGTTTTAAACCGCCACCAAGAGTCAGGCCCAGCTCACCCAGCACGCTACGCAGTGCGGAGATATGGTCATCACTTGGACGGTCATGCACCCGGAACAGCGCCGGCTCGTTGTGTTTTTCCACAAAACGTGCCGCAGCAATGTTCGCCAGAATCATGCACTCTTCAATCAACTTATGCGCGTCATTACGCACCGTCGATTCAATCCGCTCAATGCGCCGTTCGGCATTGAAGATAAACTTGGCTTCTTCGGTTTCAAAGGCAATACCGCCGCGTTCAGCACGGGCCTGATCCAGCGCTTTGTACATGGTGTGCAGCTCTAACAAATGCGGCACCAGCGGCTTATATTGTTCACGCAGCGACTCTTCACCATCAATAATCCGCCACACTTTGGTGTAGGTCAGACGCGCGTGGGAGCTCATCACTGCTTCGTAGAACTTATACGACGATAACTTACCCTGGGCGGAGATGGTCATCTCACACACCATGCACAGGCGGTCTACCTGTGGATTCAGGGAGCAAAGGCCGTTGGACAGCACTTCCGGTAGCATCGGAACAACTTGTGACGGGAAGTAAACCGAGTTACCACGGCTGCGAGCTTCATCATCCAGCGCAGTGCGCGGGCGTACATAATAGCTGACATCAGCAATCGCCACCCACAAGCGCCAGCCACCACCGCGTTTTTTCTCACAATACACCGCATCATCGAAGTCACGGGCATCTTCACCATCAATAGTGACCAAAGGTAGGTTGCGTAAATCCACCCGCCCTTTTTTCGCTTCTTCCGGCACTTGCTCTTTCAGATCCGCAACTTGCTTTTCAACTTGTGGCGGCCAGGTATGCGGGATTTCATGGGTGCGCAGCGCGATATCTACCGCCATGCTGGTACCCATATTCTCGCCGAGCACTTCAACAATCTTACCCACCGCTTTAGAACGGCGAGTCGGGCGCTGAGTTAACTCGACCACGACCATATAGCCCATCCGCGCACCGCAGATAGCATCAGGTGGAATCAGGATATCAAAACTCAAGCGGCCATCATCCGGCACCACAAAACCGGTACCGGCATCAGTAAAGTAACGGCCGACAATCTGGCTGGTTTTCGGGACTAATACGCGCACGATACGTGCTTCACGGCGGCCTTTGCGGTCAGCGCCAACCGGCTGGGCCAAGACCACATCACCATGAATCGCGGTTTTCATCTGTTCTGCGGAGAGATACAGATCGTCTTTACTGCCTTCAACACGCAAAAAGCCGAAACCATCACGGTGGCCAATAACTGTCCCGCGCAATAAGTCCAGACGCTCAGGTAAGGCATAGCACTGACGGCGGGTGAAGACCAATTGCCCATCACGCTCCATTGCGCGCAGGCGGCGACGCAGCGCCTCTAGCTGTTCTTCACCAGATAAATTAAGTTCATTGGCCAGCTCTTCACGGCTGGCGGGTGTTTCGCGCTTGGCGAGATGAGCCAAAATGAATTCCCGGCTAGGGATCGGTGACTCATATTTCTCTGCTTCTCGTTCCAAGAATGGATCTTGTGACATTGCGGTTCCTCCGTTGTCAGCAGCAGGTTGCTATCCCCGTCTTACTTGAAGCCGCAGGGGCTTTAGCTGCAACTCCACGTTCTTTGGGTATATGTATCTTTTTATTAAACAAAAAGCTACTCAACAAGTAATAGCTTATAGAGCGGGGCATTATCTTGAACCATATCGGCTAAAGTATAGTTATCCAACTCGTTAAGGAAACTTTGTACTGCCTGATTAAGCACTTGTTTCAGGCGGCAAGCGGGGGTTATATGACAAAAATCACTACTGCAATTCACCAGAGAAAGAGGTTCTAACTGGCGAACAACATCACCAATTCGAATCTGGTCAGCCGGTTTACCTAACCGTATGCCGCCGTTTTTCCCCCGCACGGCAGTGACCAACCCGACACGGCTCAACTGATTGATTATTTTAACCATATGATTGCGAGACACGCCATAGACCTCAGTTACCTGAGAAATGCTGGTCATTTGGCCTTCAGGTAGCGAGGCCATATAAGTCAGCGCCCGCAAACCATAATCGGTAAAACTTGTTAACTGCACGTATACCCCTGAGTATCAGTTTACTCGGCTTAAACCCATCTAAGATGACACGTTTTGGATAGATTATAAGTGCGATTCTAAGTGCTATTTAGAAACTTATAGTTTGAATGATAAACCAGCCATAAAGCTTGCGGCTAATCTTTTAGATGGAGGGCGAGTCTTTTGATGTAAAACGGCTTATCCGAGGTCACTTCTGCACACAGTCATACCCAAAAATCTTAGCTTTGCAACTAACAACACGGCAACATCAAGTAAGAAAGGTATAAACAATAAACCGGACGTAAGCCCGGTTTATTGGAATCTGAATTCTGATTATTTAGCTATCAGCTAACTAATCATGCATCAAATGGGTCGCGCAGGATCATGGTTTCTTCACGATCTGGGCCGGTAGAAATAATATCAACCGGAACACCTGTCAGCTCTTCTACACGTTTGATGTAGTTCAGGGCTGCCTGTGGCAACTTACTGTGTTCTTTCACGCCAAAAGTAACGTCTGACCAGCCTGGCATGGTTTCGTAGATTGGCTCGATACCTTCCCAACCTTCAGCAGCCAGCGGAGTGGTCGTCACTTCGCGACCATCTGGCATGCGGTAGCCAACACAAAGCTTAACTTCTTTCAGGCCATCCAGCACGTCCAATTTAGTCATGCAGAAGCCAGACAAGGAGTTGATCTGCACAGCACGACGCACCGCAACGATATCCAACCAGCCGGTACGACGGCTACGGCCAGTGGTCGCACCATATTCGTTGCCTTGCTTGCGCAGGAATTCGCCGGTCTCGTCATTCAGTTCAGTCGGGAATGGACCTGCACCTACACGAGTGGAATAAGCTTTAACGATACCCAGTACATAATCAACATAACGTGGACCCAGGCCAGAACCTGTCGCTACGCCACCTGCGGTGGTGTTAGATGAAGTCACATACGGATAAGTACCGTGGTCGATGTCCAGCAAGGTGCCTTGTGCGCCTTCAAACATCATGAAATCGCCACGTTTGCGGGCACCGTCCAACAATTCAGAAACATCAACGACCATTGCGGTCAGAATATCGGCGATAGCCAATACTTCATCCAGCACTTTCTGGTAGTCAACAGCTTCTTCTTTGTAGTAATGCACCAACTGGAAGTTGTGGTAATCCACAATTTCTTTCAGTTTGATCGCGAAAGTTTCTTTGTTGAATAAATCGCCTACACGCAGACCGCGGCGAGCAACTTTATCTTCATAGGCAGGGCCGATACCACGACCGGTAGTACCAATAGCTTTTGCACCACGTGCTTTTTCACGCGCATTATCCAGAGCTACATGATAAGGCAGGATTAATGGGCATGCTTCGGAGAGTAACAGTCGCTCACGTACAGGCACACCGCGCGCTTCAAGTTCTGTCATCTCTTTCATTAAAGCGTCAGGTGCCAGTACAACACCGTTGCCGATGATGCTGATTACGTTTTCACGCAGAATACCTGAGGGAATTAAATGAAGAACGGTTTTCTCACCGTTAATAACCAAAGTATGGCCAGCGTTGTGACCACCTTGATAGCGCACAACATATTTAGCCCGTTCAGTCAGCAGGTCAACGACCTTGCCCTTACCTTCGTCACCCCATTGGGTGCCCAGTACGACGACGTTCTTACCCATCTCAAAAATCACCAGGTTGCTTAAAAAAGGATTCTAACATCTCATTCGGCTGCTTTCAGTAATTTTTAACACATAACTGCACAATTTTTGTGCTTACATTTAGCCACCCATGCGGCTACGCAACATGTAGTAGATAACGACGCCTGCAACCACTAATCCTCCGCCAAAACGACGTAAAGTGGCATCAGGTAATTCAGTCATTGCCTGAATCATTTTGCGCCAGGTTTTGGGGTAAAGCATCGGGCCAAGCCCTTCCAGCACCAAAACCAAACCCAATGCTAACAAGATGGTTGAATTCATTTTCTGTCTCAATCAAATGGAAAAGGCGGCCTAAAATAGAAAAGGCCCGCGTGAACGGGCCTTACTGTTGCTGTCAAAAACCGGCTGTCACGGCAGTCGTTATGGACGTTTGCTAGAGTTATCCGGCGATTTCATGTAGCGGAAGAAATCACTTTCAGGGCTCAGAACCATCACATCGTTGCCGCTGCTGAAGCTATTTTCATACGCGCGCAAGCTACGGATGAAAGCATAGAAGTCTGGATCTTTACTGAATGCGTCAGCAAACAGACGAGCCGCTTCTGCATCACCGCCACCACGCGTAATACGCGCCTGACGTTCTGCTTCTGCCAGAGTACGCGTCACTTCATAGTCAGCTGTTGCACGCAACTTCTCGGCTTCTTCCTGACCTTGCGAACGGTGACGACGGGCTACCGCTTCACGTTCAGCACGCATACGCTGGAAGATAGCGTCAGAGACTTCTGCCGGTAAGTTGATTTGCTTGATACGCACGTCAACCACTTCAATCCCCAGAGCCGCCATGCTGTTCGGGTTAACCGCTGGCTGTTTGCCACGGGTTTCCTGTTCAACACGGGCTGCCGCAGAGGCAATAGCATCATCCGCTTCAGTAGTAACGGCTTCATCGCCCACACTACCGGTATTCAGCGCATCACGAACATCTGAAGTCAGACGACCGCGTGAATCTGTTACGATGTCGCGCACATTCAGGCGACCGATTTCAGAACGCAAACGGTCACTGAATTTACGTTTCAACAGCACTTCAGCCTGAGATACATCACCACCACCGGTGGCCAGATAGTAACGGCTGAAATCGCTGATACGCCATTTCAGGTATGAGTCAACAATCAGGTCTTTTTTCTCGTTGGTCACGAAACGGTCGGCCTGGTTGTCCATGGTTTGAATACGGGCATCCAACGTCTTCACTGTTTCGATAAATGGTATTTTGAAGTGCAGGCCCGGCGCGTACACCAGCGGCTTGTTCTCACTATCACGTAATACCTTGCCAAAGCGCAGTACAATACCGCGTTGACCTTCTTGTACCACAAACAGCGAAGCGTAGAGTGCGACTAACACCACAACGACGATAAGTAAAATAGACTTACGCATTGGTTATTCTCTCCCTACGCGAGTGGAAGTATCACGCTGAGCATTCGCCCGGCGCTGATCCATGATAGAGCCACTGGTTGAACTGGTATTCGAGTTACTTGCACCAGATTCTTGGCTGCTATTAGCAGAGGAAGGCGGATTCAAACGAATCAGACTGGTGTCTTTGTTGCCATCCGTTTTCTCTGTAGCACCTTGTCCACGCAGCAGTTGATCCAACGGCAGCACCATCAGACTATTACCTTTGTCATTCGCCAGCACTTTGCGGGTATGACCGAGGACTTTCTCCATGGTTTCGATATACAGACGCTCACGGGTAATTTCCGGTGCAGCCTTATACTCAGGCAACAACTTAGCAAAACCAGCAACTTCACCCTGCGCTTCCAGCACTTTACGTGCGGCATATGCACGAGCATCTTCTAACAGACGCTGCGCCTGACCATTAGCACGAGGCTGAACTTCGTTGGTGTAAGCTTCTGCTTCACGAATATATTGTTGTTCGTTTTCACGGGCAGCAATCGCATCATCAAATGCCGCTTTAACTTCTTCCGGCGGACGCGCTGCCTGGAAGTTAACGTCCAGCAAAGTAATACCCATTTTGTATGGACGAATAGTTTCTTCCAGTACACGCTGAGTATCGCTACGGACGATGGTACGGCCTTCGGTGAGGATTTTGTCCATGGTGTATTTACCAATAACACCACGCACTGCGCTGTCAGTGGCCTGACGCAGACTGTCATCCGGGTTTGTCACGCTAAATAGATAAGCGGCCGGGTCAGTTACGCGGTACTGGACGTTCATTTCGATACGAACGACGTTTTCATCAGAGGTCAACATGACACCTGAAGCCGCCAATTCACGTACAGACTCGACGTTAACCGGAGTAACTTCATCAATAAAGGTCGGTTTCCAGTTCAAACCTGGCTGTACAATGTGGCTTAATTTACCCAAGCGAGTCACAACACCGCGCTCAGCTTCTTTAATTGTATAGAAACCACTTGCCGCCCAGATAACCACAACCGCAACCACAGCGATACCCACAATACGCCCACTGAAAGCAGGGCCTTGTGTCGCGCCATTATTGCCATTGCCGTTGCCGCCACCCTTGCCTGTGAGGCTACTTAGCTTTTTGCTCAGTTTCCGGAAGATATCATCCAGATCGGGCGGCCCTTGGTCACGGCCACCTTTATTATTATTGTTATTGTTATTTCCGCCAGAGTTGCCGCCATTATTATTGCTGCTCCCCCACGGATCGCGGTCCTGTCCGTTATTACCGGGCTGATTCCACGCCATGTTTTAGCTCCATTCTTCTATGATTGGTTTTCTTCAGGCCAAGAGCACACGCCAAAGAAGCTGGCTCTTAATCTCGCAAAATCAATCAGATAATCAATTAATTAGCCGTACTGGCTCATTAGTAATATAACTGACCAAATCTTGCTCTTGCTTACAGAGACGACGCCAATCAACGATAGGCATTCTTACCACCATACCGACGTTCCCGTCCTCGTCTATCCACTCTTTTTCAATTGCCTGAAGCTGGTAAAAACGGCTGCGTAAACGGCCTGCCTGAGGCGGCAAACGTAATTCAAAGTGTGCGATCTCACCTGAAAGACGCTCCGTTAACGCTTGAAAGAGCAACGGGATACCTGCGCCAGTTTGGGCCGAAAGCCAAACTCTGACTGGCAGATTGTCTTCGTTGCAATCAATTCGCGGGACGAAATCATCCAACAAATCAATTTTATTCATTACTAATAATGTAGGGATTTCATCCGCCTCGATTTCTGCCAATACAGAATCGACTGCGGCCATATTCTCGGCCACCCGAGGATCAGCTGCATCAATAATGTGTAGCAGTAATGAGGCTTGCCGCGTTTCTTGTAATGTCGCTTTAAAAGCAGCAACCAAATCGTGCGGCAAATGCCGGATAAAGCCTACCGTATCCGCCAACACTGTATCGCCCACATCAGCCACAGTAATACGGCGTAAAGTGGGATCCAGCGTGGCAAATAGTTGGTCAGCCGCGTAAACATCAGCTGCCGTAATTTTGTTAAACAGGCTAGATTTACCGGCGTTGGTATATCCCACCAAAGATACTGTCGGAATATCAGCACGGGTGCGCGCGCGCCGCCCCTGCTCACGCTGCTTTGCAACTCGCTCCAAACGGCTCAAAATCAAGCTGATGCGGTCACGTAGCAAACGGCGGTCGGTCTCCAACTGGGTTTCACCTGGCCCTCTTAGGCCGATGCCCCCCTTTTGACGCTCAAGATGCGTCCAACCACGTACCAAGCGGGTCGCAATATGACGCAATTGCGCTAATTCGACCTGCAATTTACCTTCATGGGTACGGGCCCGTTGGGCAAAAATATCTAAAATCAGCCCAGTACGATCAATAACCCGACACTCACACAAACGCTCAAGATTTCGCTCCTGCGCTGCGGAAAGGGCATGATCAAACAAGACAACAGACGCACCACTGGCTTTCACTGCATCAGCAATTTCTACTGCCTTTCCCTCGCCCACAAAAAACTTAGGATGTGGAGCTTTGCGACTACCCGTCACAATTTGCAAAGCTTCTACGCCCGCAGAAGATACCAGCGCTTCGAACTCACGCAGATCCTCTGAGTTTTTGTCTTGCGAGAAATAGATATGAACCAGTACGGCCTGCTCACCGCCTTCATAACGGTCAAACAAACGTGCAACCTCTCAAACGGATCAAAACCGCTAGTGCGGAGAACATAAACCCGAATCCGTTGCTTATGTTCCCCGTCATGGTTGACCAGCAATGCGCTTTATTCAGCGTCATCGCTATCCTGCTGCGGTGATTGCGGCGCAGATGGATTACTACCATGATAATTATTAGTGCTACCACTCGGACTATTGCTGTGATGCGAAACCGGGCGAGAAGGCACAACAGTAGAGATGGCGTGTTTATAAACCATCTGGCTGACTGTATTTTTTAACAGAATGACAAACTGATCAAAAGACTCAACTTGGCCCTGCAGTTTAATACCATTCACTAAATAAATAGAAACCGGAACCCGTTCACGACGCAATGCGTTCAGGAACGGATCTTGCAAAGATTGCCCCTTAGCCATTCTGTATTTTCCTTATTTGCTTGTTGTTATTAACTAAGAACCTATCGGCTCGAAAATAAACTGCGTAAAAAAATCCGCGCGTTGAGTACTAATCAATTGTACACAATCATTCAACCTATGCACTAACAACCTGTATTACAGAGTCTAAAGCCTCTCCCGGCTTATCGCTGTCAAGCCACTGGACTGAACCCCAGCCCCGCAACCAGGTCATTTGGCGCTTTGCCAGTTGGCGTGTCGCACAGATTCCGCGGTAAACCATGTCGTCGTAATCAATCTCACCGGACAGATAAGACCACATCTGCCGATATCCCACACAACGAATGGCTGGCATATCCGTATGCAAATCACCGCGGCCAAAAAGCGCCCTAGCCTCGGTTTCAAACCCTGCATCCAGCATTTGACGAAAACGTAATTCAATCCGCTGGTGCAACAGTTCTCGGCTAACAGGCGCAATCGCAAATTGGTGAACCCGATACGGTAAGGTTTCACCCGAAATTTTAGTCAGTTCTGTTAGAGTTTTACCTGAAATAAAAAAAACTTCCAGTGCTCTGGAGAGCCGTTGGGGATCATTAGGATGAATTCGCGCCGCCGCGACGGGATCGATTTCAGCCAATTGTTGATGTAATGCTTCCCAGCCCAGTTCCGCTGCCTGCTGTTCAATACGCTGGCGCACTTGCGGGTCTGCGCTCGGCAATGGCGATAACCCATCCAACAGCGCTTTAAAGTACAACATAGTGCCGCCCACCAGCAGCGGAATTCGCCCGGCGGTAGTAATCTCGGCCATTTCTTTTAATGCATCTTTACGGAAATCAGCGGCGGAGTATGCTTGCGCGGGATCGCGGATATCAATCAGCCGATGTGGCGCTAATGCAAGCTCTTCTGCGCTGGGTTTCGCGGTGCCGATATCCATACCGCGATAAATCAGGGCAGAATCGACACTGATTAACTCCACAGGTAGCCGTTGTCTCAGCGCAATGGAGAGCGCCGTTTTACCCGAGGCAGTTGGCCCCATAATAAAGATTGCCGGTGGCCGGTCTAGATTTTCAATATCATTCATGTTTCAGGGTTGCCAATGCAGCCTTTATATCAATAGGTTGTAATAGCCCAGTTGGTGGTGATTTTACCAACTGTGGACAAAGACGTTCAACATCTGCCAATAATTGTATCGCTTGAGACACATTCCATACCTCATGTTCACTGCCAAGATGGCGAGAAATCCATGTGGCGAGAGCATCTGGCGATATCTCTTCATGCTGCGACAGATAGCCTAACAGTTCCGGTATCAGTTTTTGTAAATTTTGTTGGCGTAATGGTAAAGATACTGCGCGTAAAGTCGCCTTTTCGTGTTCCACGGCCAATTCTATTCCCATGGTCACTAACAATTTCTGATGACGCTGGCACGCGGCTGCTTCATTTTTATCCAATGTCAGTTTTAAGGGGATTAATAGCGGCTGAGGGCGCAACCCTTCCGCGGGCGGATTCAACTGAGCTTGTTTCAACCAACGCTCAGCAACCCTTAATTCCAGTAATGCCACGCCCTGTTTATATTCAATAAGAGCATAGCAAGGCGGAAACACGGTGAGCACCCGGCCAAAGCTGTAATTATCGCCGTGCAGTGGCTCGTCATTAAGTCTCTGACGTGGCGCAGGCGAGGCCGGAGGTTGGCTAACCGCCGCCGGTTTATTCACTACGGCCGGTTGCACCAGTTGGCGATATAATTCACCTTGTTGTTTTTGGTAGGGTTGACCGGCGTTATAAGTCGGGGCGGGTTCACGAGCGACTGGCCGTGCTGCCATGGCAGCCCGCTCCGGAGAAGAAACTCGTGCTACTGGCGCGGTTTTCGCCGGTTCCGGTTGAGCATATTTATTCCCCCCCGCCGCCACGCGATTTTCTGGTTGCCAGCGCGGGGCGTCGATTTCTTCACCATCTTCATTGATGTTCAGAGTCGGAGTAGCGGCTTGCTGTAAAACCGTGGTAACCGCTTGATAAATAAAATCATGTACTAGCCGCGCTTGATGGAAACGCACTTCATGTTTAGCCGGATGCACATTGACATCCACCTGATGTGGGTCAATATCCAGATACAATACATAGGCGGGTTGCTGGTCATCTTTGAGTAAATCTTGATAAGCCTGGCGGATCGCGTGGTTAATCAGCCGGTCGCGCATCATGCGGTTATTGACGTAACAATATTGCATTTCACTCAGTGTACGGCTGGCAGCAGGGTCTGCTACCCAACCGCGAATCGTCAAATCACCGTGCTGCCAGGAAATCGCCAGCGCATGCTGCAAAAATGCCGGGCCACAGATACTCGCCAGGCGGCGCTCATGTTGGGAAGGGTCAGGCGCGGCGCGATACTGCCGCATTAACTTACCGTTATGGCTAAGATTGATTGCCACATCAAAACGCGCCAGCGCAATGCGCCGCACCACTTCATCAATATGACCAAACTCGGTTTTTTCAGTCCGCATAAATTTGCGACGGGCCGGCGTGTTATAAAACAGATCCAGCACTTCAAGGGTGCTGCCGACCGGATGAGCCGCAGGTTTGATGGTCACCGCCATATCGCGGCCTTCAGCATACGCCTGCCAGGCTTCATTTTGTTCGGCGGTGCGCGATGTCAACATTAGACGCGAGACTGAGCTGATGCTGGCGAGTGCTTCGCCACGAAACCCCATACTGAGGATGGCTTCCAAATCTTCCAGCGAGCTTATTTTACTGGTGGCATGGCGCGCCAATGCTAATACCAAATCGTCTTTACCAATGCCGCAGCCATTATCACGGACACGAATCAGTTTCGCCCCACCACGTTCGATATCAATATCAATCCGTGTCGCACCGGCATCCAAGCTATTTTCTACCAACTCTTTCACCACCGACGCAGGCCGCTCTACCACTTCACCGGCGGCAATTTGGTTAGCAAGCTGTGGTGGTAGAATCTGAATTGGCATAGCAGTTCCTTTCGCTTACGACTGTGGAATAGTGAGAGTTTGCCCCAGTTGGACATTACCTGACTTTATCTTATTCGCCCGCTCAATCTCACTCATCGACACACCATATCTGGCTGCAATAGCCGACAGCGTATCACCGCGTTTTACCTGATGCTTAACCGGCTGGCTTTTGCTCGGCTTGGCTTTCGCCACAGCTTTTGGCGCGGCGATTCCCGAGGCGGGGACTTTCAAGCGCTGCCCCACCCAGACCACATCATTTTTCAGTGTGTTATTTTGCCGCAACACCGCCATGCTGACGCCGTATTGACTGGCAATACCGGATAAAGTTTCGCCGCGTTGGACTTTATGAATCTGGCTTTTACCCGTCGCAGCCGGTTTGGCGGCAGATGATCTGCCGCTGCTTGCTATGTTGCTGACCACCGGCTCTGGCTGGCTAACACTTGAACGCCGTGAAGAAGAATCAACCGCCGCGGTTTCAATTAGCGGACGGTTTTCGACCTTTGGGTCGGCTTGTAGCGGATGCGCGAGGAAATAACTGCGCAAACCTTTATAAATGGCTTGAGCAATTTTCTCCTGATACGCGCTACTGCCAAGCAGCCGCTCCTCCGTACTATTACTGATAAAGCCGGTTTCCACTAACAATGACGGAATATCCGGTGAACGTAACACCCCAAGACTGGCGTGTTCCGGCCGACGTTTGTGAATATCGCCCACTCTTTGCAGCTCATTCAGCACCTTAGTGGCGACGTCATAACCTACCCGCTGTGAGTGACCAAATTGTAAATCCAGCACCGCCTGACTTAAATAAGGGTCAGAGGCGGTGTTGGCCAATACATCACCGGCCCCACCAAGCAGTTCGGATTGTTTCTCATGCTGCTCCAGCCAATTACCCATTTCACTGTTAGCGCGGCGATTCGACAATACCCAAACTGACGCCCCGGTTGCGCTGCGGTTAGGCGCCGCATCAGCATGAATGGAGACCAACACGTTAGCGCCCTGCTTACGCGCCACATCAGAACGGCCCATTACCGAAATAAAATAATCGCCATTGCGGGTCAATACCGGTTTAAACATCGGGTCACTGTTAAGCAGTGCTTCAAGCCGACGGGCGATGGCGATAGTGACACTCTTCTCTTGCAAGCCATTTTGCCCAATCGCACCGGGATCCTGACCACCATGACCGGCATCAATCGCTACCACCACTCGGGAGCTGTTCGCCGCACTGGCAGTGTTGGTCTGGCGGGCAGTTTTGATCGGTCGCGCAGTATTCGTCGTGATGTTCTCGCTGCTCACCACCACAGTCGGCTTGTTGTTAAACGGGTTTTTAGCTACTGACGTGGTATTGGCGCTCGTGATCCGTGATTCCGTATTCGCATTCGTCGCCGGTGAAGTTAACCGCCCGGCATTAGGGCTAGGCGTATTGGTTTGGTTCAGCGGCGTATTATTTGGGCTTAAAGACTGAGTTTGCCGCACAGGGGCACTCGCCGACGCTGTCATGGTGATCACGACGGTGTAATTGTTACCCGACTGCTGAGTCACCGCGTGAGTTTTGACTTTTTGTGTCAATTCCAGCACCAGACGGGTGCTTTGTTCATCTTTCGGGGTACTGGAGCGGATTCTTTTCAGCAGATTCTGCCCACTGAATTCCAGTGGTAATCCGGAAAGATTGCCGCTTTGACGGACATCAAGCACCACCCGCTCGGGTGAATTTAAAGAAAAGAAAGCATAAACCGGCTGACCATCAAAACTGAGTGTCACTTTGCTTTCAGTCGAGCCATTGTTCACCTTAATATCGGTAAGCTTGGCGGCGAATGCAGAAGGCAGAGCAAATAAACTCACCATAATCAGCATTACGGCAGCCAATGATGGTCGCCAGAAAGTCTTTTTCGTCCAACAACCTGGTCGCGTAAAGCTATTTATTAGTCGCGTAGAGCTATGCATCATTATTAAATCGTCCTTGCACAGCAGCTAAACGGCGCAATACATCCGCGCCGGCATCAGAAAGGGCCACCAGGCGGGCTTCGCGCCCCTCGGCCTGATAAGTCAAATGCAGCTCAACATCCGCTTGAGGTAAGAACCCAGCCCCTTGTTGTGGCCATTCCACCAGGCAAATTGCTTGCTTATCAAAGTAATCACGAATGCCCATAAACTCCAGCTCCTCGGGGTCAGCCAGACGATATAGGTCAAAATGGTAAACCGGCCTTGGGGCTAGCGCATAAGGTTCAACCAAGGTATAAGTCGGGCTTTTAACATGCCCTGAATGGCCAAGGGCCTGAAGAAAGCCACGGCTAAAAGTTGTTTTTCCGGCACCTAAGTCACCGAACAGATAAATAACGCTGGCACCCTCGAAGGCCTGAGCCAAAGTGCCCCCTAATGCAACGGTCGCTGCCTCATCAGGCAGAGGTAAAACGAGTTCTTTCATTCTGTGATATCTATTTTGCTAACTCAGGATTAACGTACTTCGGAATAACTGACAGCAAATCTGTGGCCAGTAAACCCCGGGTGCCTTGAACTTCAGCCAGTTTGTCTGCGGCAACGCCATGCACAACACAACCTGCACAGGCGGCATCATACAGCACCAGCTTTTGTGCTATCAAACTCCCAATAATGCCGGACAGAATATCCCCCATACCGCCGGAGGCCATACCCGCATTACCGACATCAGCAATCGCCATCTCGCCCTGTTCACTGGCAATAAGAGTACCAGCCCCTTTCAAGACCACCACACCACCATATTGTTTAACGATGTTACGGGCAGAAAGTAAGCGGTCACTCTCAATATCAGCAACGCGGCAACCGAGCAGGCGGGCAGCTTCGCCAGGATGGGGAGTTAATACCCGATTCTGACGCTTCAGCGGATTTAATGCCAGCAAGTTGAGTGCATCAGCGTCCCATAATGCTGGTTTATCACTTTGTTGCAATAAATTCAGAGCATTTCGGCCCCAATCAGATTGCCCTAACCCCGGGCCGACCACCAATACATCAGCCCAACTCATACTTTGCGCCAGGGTTTCAGGGGTTAACTCCTGCACCATTAGCTCTGGACGAGCGGCCAAAATCGGGGCCACATGCTCAATGTGAGTAAGCACTCGCACCAGCCCAGCACCGCTACGCAGCGCAGCTTCTCCCGCCATGCGAATCGCGCCGCCAAACCCTTTATCGCCCCCTACCAGCAATAACCGCCCATGCTCACCTTTATGGGCGCAAGGGCGACGCGGTTTCAACCATTGTGGCAAATTACCGGCGGTCAGGCGCTCAATTTGGACGGGTTGAGCAGCCAGCCAGGGTGTCAATCCTAAATCATTACAGTGTAAATGCCCGACCCAATCACGGGCTTGCCCAGTGAGCAAACCGGGCTTTAGGGTGACAAACGTCAGAGTGTGATCCGCGCGAATGACGGAGCCGGGAGCCGCACCGCTATCAGCACTCAGCCCTGACGGGATATCCAAGGCGATTTTTGCTGCACGGTGGCGGTTTGCCGTGTCAATCAACGTAGCATAAACACCTTGCGGCGCGGCTCGCAGGCCAATACCTAGCAAACCATCAATAATTAAATCGATATGTTGTGGCCATAAGATATCAGGTTGATTAATCACGCCGCCCGCTGCCAGCCATTGAGATTGCGCCTGATGGGCTTCTGCGGGCAGGGGCCGATTGCCAGGGCAAGCAATCAGTGTCACATTCAGACCCGCGGCCAATGCCCGGCTGGCAACAATGTAGCCATCGCCACCATTATTACCGTGGCCGCATAAAATCAGCCAGTGGTGCGCGGCGGGGTATTGCTTTCGCGCCAGTTCAAATGCGGCGTTTCCTGCTCTCACCATCAGGTCAAATAAGCTCAGGGAGAAGTGTGCCGCGGCAACCGCCTCATTCTGGCGCACCCAGTCCGCAGAAAAAACAGAGTGTGGTAAACTAATACCGATTTGTTTCTTACTATGGTCCGTCATGGCACACCCCCTCGATCTGAATCAATTAGCCCAACATATCAAGCAATGGGGGCAATCGCTAGGTTTCCAGCAAGTCGGTATCTGCGATACAGATTTGTCAGCCGAAGAACCGCGGTTACAGGCGTGGCTTGATAAACAATATCATGGCGAAATGGCCTGGATGGCCCGCCACGGTATGCTGCGCGCGCGCGCGCATGAATTATTGCCTGGCACTTTGCGGGTGATCAGCGTGCGAATGAATTACCTGCCTGCCAAGGCCGCATTTGCCAGCACATTAAAGAATTCAGAACTCGGCTATATCAGCCGTTATGCCTTAGGCCGTGATTATCATAAATTGTTACGCCAACGCCTGAAAAAATTGGGTGACATGATTCAAAATTATTGTCTGGAGCAGGCGGCCGGTGATGTCAATTTCCGCCCGTTCGTCGATTCTGCGCCAATAATGGAGCGTTCCCTGGCGGCTAAAGCGGGCATTGGCTGGGTTGGTAAGCACTCACTAATTTTAAATCGTGAGGCCGGTTCCTGGTTCTTCCTGGGTGAGTTGCTCATTGACCTGCCGCTGCCCGTCGATAAACCGCAAGAAGAACAATGCGGGCGCTGCGTTGCTTGCATGACCACCTGCCCGACTGGGGCTATCGTCGCGCCCTATACTGTTGATGCTCGCCGCTGCATTTCCTATCTAACTATTGAGTTGGAGGGCGCGATACCGGAAGAGTTTCGTCCCCTGATGGGCAATCGTATTTATGGTTGTGATGATTGCCAGCTTATCTGCCCGTGGAACCGCTTCTCCCAATTAACTGACGAAGAAGATTTCAGCCCTCGCGCAGTGCTGCACACTCCACAGTTGCTGGATTTATTTAGCTGGAATGAAGAGAAATTTTTACGGATAACCGAAGGCTCCGCCATTCGGCGAATTGGGCACCTGCGCTGGTTGCGTAATATCTCTGTGGCATTGGGCAATGCGCCCTATCTCGACAATGTTGTATTGGCACTGAAAGCACGCCGCGGCATTAATCCGATGTTAGATGAACATATTGAGTGGGCAATTTCACAACAATTAAAAAGACGGTCTACACTGATTGGGGATGTTCAGTCACCGCAGAAAAAACGGCTGGTGAGAGCGATTGAAAAAGGCCTGCCACGAGATGCCTGATACCGCGGTTACCTAATATTGCTTAATCTTGAGCAGAGTTTTTTTAACTATTTTTATTATGAATAAACCCAGACTTTTCCTGTGTATAAAAATAAAAACACCTTGTCAATCAAGTGTAAAAAAAAAGTACAAGTGATCAGCATAACGTTTTCACATAAATATATATGCAAACAAATCAAATATTTATAAAACAGGAAATTAAAGCGGTTGATTTATGAACTGAATATAAAAACAGCAGAATCTGTGGATAACTCTGTTGAAGAATTTAATACAATGTATGTGCAATGGGGCGCAGCGTATGATTGGGCTGTGGATAATTAAGACAAGATTGAATGAAACATTTTGGAGCGGGAAACGAGACTCGAACTCGCGACCCCGACCTTGGCAAGGTCGTGCTCTACCAACTGAGCTATTCCCGCATTGAGATGCCGTTAAAACAGCATTTGACTATCTGAAATGACCAGCGCAAAAAAATAAAAATTTGGAGCGGGAAACGAGACTCGAACTCGCGACCCCGACCTTGGCAAGGTCGTGCTCTACCAACTGAGCTATTCCCGCGTCGCTGTCATGCACTATAAAAGAAAAACAGCGCATCAACTTCTATACTTTTTATCTCTATACTGATTATTTCTTTATGACCAATCTCTTTTGATTCAAGAAATTGGAGCGGGAAACGAGACTCGAACTCGCGACCCCGACCTTGGCAAGGTCGTGCTCTACCAACTGAGCTATTCCCGCTCTGTGTCACACTTTCCAGTACTGAATCTGTTTGCGCAAGCTCGCGAATTCTTCATCGGTACGGGGTGCGCATTATACGAGAAATCCGTTTTGCCGCAAGCCCCTGAAAGCAAAAAAATCATTTTTCGGTTTAAGTGCCGATTAAAACAGCAATATGATGTTTTTACCAGCACCATGCAAAGCATAAACCCAAAGTTATTGAAATTTCAGGCCAGGCTACCAGCTAACACCCCCACAGCTTCAAGGCCGAAAGGTTCCCCAAAGTCATTGGAGTTGTGGGTAGGCAGCCAGCAAACGCATCCCGCTGAGCTTACATCAGTAAGTGATTCGGGTAAGTGCGCGCAGCTAACACCCCCACAGCTTCAAGGCCGAAAGGTTCCCCAAAGTCATTGGAGTTGTGGGTAGGCAGGCAGCAAACGCATCCCGTTGAGCTTACATCAGTAAGTGATTCGGGTAAGTGCGCGCAGCTAACACCCCCACAGCTTCAAGGCCGAAAGGGATTAAGATTGAATAAAATGTTCGCGATAATAAGCAAGCTCGGCCACTGACTCGCGGATATCATCCAGTGCCTGATGAGTATTTTTCTTTTTAAAACCCGCCAGAATCTCAGGTTTCCAGCGGCGGGCCAGTTCTTTTAAGGTGCTGACATCCAGATAACGGTAATGGAAGTAAGCTTCAAGCTCTGGCATATAGCGGAACAGGAAGCGCCGGTCTTGACCCACGCTGTTACCGCAAATAGGGGAAACGCCTGCCGGAACCCACTGCTTTAGAAATTCAATTGTTTGCAACTCAGCATCGCTATCACTAAAGGGGCTGTCTTTAACGCGCTGAACCAAGCCACTGCCGGTATGCGTGCGCACATTCCACTCATCCATTAGCCCAAGCTGCTCATCAGACTGGTGGACGGCCAACACCGGGCCTTCCGCCAGGATATTCAGGTTAGCATCGGTAACCAGTGTGGCTATCTCGATGATCCGATCCCGCTGCGGATCAAGACCGGTCATTTCTAGATCGATCCAGATTAGATTATTTTGATTTTCTGCCATGATTTTTCCTGCCTGTTAGCGGGTGAGCTACCGAACAAACGGTTAATTGATAAAATAATGTGTATCATAGCCCTTTTGGTCGCAACCAGCGATATACCCAAAGAAATTGGAGTTGCAGGCAGGCAGCAAGCGAACGAGTTCCGATGAGCTTACTCAAGTAAGTGATTCGGATGAGTGAACGTAGCGAACACCCCTGCGGCTTCAAATACTAAGGGTATTAATGCAGATTCAAGTGAGGCACAGTGAGTAAGAATAAACTGTCGAAAGGTCAGCAACGCCGTGTACAGGCTAACCATCAGCGCCGGCTACGCACTGATAGAAAACCTGAGTTAGATGACTCTCAGCTTGGCGATGCGCAAGAAGGTATCGTAATCAGTCGCTTCGGTCAGCATGCTGATGTCGAAGCTGCCGATGGTGTTCAGCATCGTTGTAATATCCGCCGTACCATCAAGTCACTGGTGACGGGTGACCGTGTGGTTTGGCGTCCCGGCCTGCAAGCGCAGGAAGGTGTGCGAGTTAAAGGTATTGTCGAAGCCGTTCATGAGCGGACATCCGTTCTAACGCGCCCTGATTTGTATGACGGTGTGAAGCCGATCGCCGCGAATATTAATCAGATTGTGATCGTTTCGGCGATTTTGCCCGAACTTTCGCTCAATATCATCGACCGCTATCTGGTGGCCTGTGAAACATTAGATGTCGAGCCGTTAATCGTACTGAATAAAATCGATTTACTGGACGCCGATGGCCGTAAATTCGTTGATGGCATGATGGATATCTATCGCCGTATTGGCTACAACGTATTAGAAGTTTCCAGCCAAACCCGTGAAGGGATGGAAGCCTTTGAACAGGCGCTAGCTGGGCGGATAAGTATCTTTGCCGGTCAGTCAGGGGTGGGTAAATCCAGCCTATTGAATGCCTTGTTGCCGCCAACAGATAATGAAATTTTGGTCAATACCGTGTCCGGCAACTCAGGGCTGGGCCAGCACACCACCACCGCCGCTCGTTTATATCACTTCCAGCATGGTGGTGATGTGATTGATTCACCGGGGGTACGTGAATTCGGTCTGTGGCATCTGGCTCCGGAACAAATTACGCAAGGTTTTGTCGAATTCCGTGATTATCTTGGTCATTGCAAGTTCCGCGATTGTAGCCACACCACCGATCCCGGCTGTGCGCTGCGCGAAGCGGTAGAGCAAGGTAAAATTGCCGAGGAGCGCTTTGATAATTATCATCGCATTCTGGAAAGTATGGAGCAGGCGAAGCCGCGCAAGACATCAGATAGTGATGAGAAATAGTGGCGAAAAATGATGTTTTAGTCGCAGCTTTCTATTCGATACAATTTATCACAAACAGCTTACCCAAGAGGTCTACGTGCTGGATAGTCTCAAAATCAGATTACAATATTTACTTCCTAAGCTTGGTCTGACCCGTTTGGCGGGCTGGGGCGCAGATAAACAAGGTGGCTGGTTGACGCAACTGGTTATCAAGGCGTTTGCTCGCTATTACAAAGTTGATATGAAAGAAGCACAAGCACCTGAATTCTCTGCTTATCGCACATTTAACGAATTCTTTGTGCGCCCGCTCCGTGCCGGTGCGCGCCCCGTTGTGGTTGAAGAAAATCTATTAGTTCAACCCGCTGATGGCGCTATCAGTCAGTTAGGCACCATTCATGATGGGCAAATCTTGCAGGCAAAAGGCCACGACTACAGTGTGGAAGCTTTGTTGGCAGGTAACTATATGCTGGCTGCTGAGTTCCAGAATGGGCAGTTCGTCACCACTTATCTGGCTCCGCGCGATTATCACCGCGTGCATATGCCATGTGATGGTGTGTTGCGTGAAATGATTTATGTTCCGGGTGATTTATTCTCGGTCAATCCATTGACCGCAGCGAATGTTCCTAACCTGTTCGCCCGTAACGAGCGCGTCATTTGTATCTTTGACACCGCCTTTGGCCCGATGGCACAAATTCTGGTGGGTGCCACTATCGTGGGCAGCATAGAAACCGTCTGGGCGGGCACTATTACCCCACCGCGGGAAGGTGTGATTCGCCGCTGGACTTACCCGCAGGCTGGGGCTGAAGGTGCTGTCACGCTGGAGAAAGGGCAAGAAATGGGCCGCTTTAAGTTGGGCTCGACGGTGATTAACTTGTTTGCTGAGGGCAAAGTACATTTAGCGCCACAGTTAAACAGCGGTTCGGTTACCCGCATGGGTGAAGTATTAGCCGAAGCTATCCCCGCGACCCCGCCGTGCTAGCTCTCGGCTGACAAGACATTGATGTTAAGGAACCCTTACGTGCGCCTAATAATTTCATGGTTTTCAGCCATTTTACTGTCATTAGTCATGTTGTTGTCCCTGCCGCTTCATGCGGCAACTCAGCCGAATGAAGATCAGCTCAGACAAGAGCTGAAACAGGCTGAAGCCAATAAAGGGATGGTAAATCAGGCAGAAATTGTTCAGGCGCTGCAAGGGGCTCTTAGTTGGTTAGCGGATGCCAAAGAATCTGATATCCGCGCCCAGCAGTATCAAAAAGCCATTGATGACTTTCCTAAGCTCACCCGTGAGTTACGCCAACAATTGGCGCAGGAAGGGGATAAACCCCTGCCAGTCCCTAATAATCTGTCCACGTCCGAACTGGAACAGCAAGTGCTGCAAGTCAGCAGCCAATTATTAGAGTTAAGCCGCCTGTCACAGCAGGAGCAAGACCGCGCACGGGAAATCAGTGAGTCACTGAATCAGCTGCCGCAACAACAATCAGAAGCCCGGCGCATTCTGGCAGAAATCAGCACGCGACTTCAGGCGCAAAGTAGCCCCACCACCCCAGTAGCACAAGCGCAGTTGGCATTATTGCAAGCTGAAGCCGTGGCCCGCAAAGCGAAAGCCAATGAGCTGGAGCTTTCCCAACTCTCCGCCAATAATCGCCAAGAGCTTTCCCGGCTACGGGCCGAGCTATACAAAAAGCGCCAGGAGCGGGTCGATGCTCAACTCCAGAGCTTGCGTAACAACCTGAATAGTCAGCGCCAACAAGCCGCAGAACAAGCGCTCGAGCGCACAGAATTACTGGCCGAACAAGGCGGTGATTTACCTGAATCTATTACCCAACAGTTGCAAATAAACCGCGATTTGTCTCAAGCGCTAAATCAGCAAGTGCAGCGCATTGACCTGATTTCCTCGCAGCAACGCCAGGCCGTCACACAAACTCAGCAGGTTCGTCAGGCACTTAGCACTATCCGTGAGCAAGCTCAATGGTTGGGGGTTTCAACCGCATTGGGTGAAGCATTGCGAGCACAAGTGGCGAGGTTGCCCGATGTGCCCAAAAATCAGCAATTGGATCGCGATATGGCCCAATTGCGAGTTCAACGTCTGCAATATGAAGACATGCTGGAGAAGTTACAGCAGCAAAATGTCAAATTAACACAAGACGATGGCACGCCACTGACCACTGAGCAACAGCGAATTCTCGATGCTCAGTGGCGCACGCAGCGCGAATTACTGAATTCTCTGTTATCCGGTTATGACACTCAGATTCTTGAGCTGACCAAGCTGAAAGTGGCCAACAGTCAGTTAGTGGATGCCTTAAGTGAAGTTCGCGAAGCGACCCACCGCTACCTGTTTTGGGTGGCGGATGTTAGCCCGATATCACTCTCTTATCCGCTTAACGTCGCCCATGACCTCACCCGTTTGCTGTCACTCGACACCCTTTCGCAGCTCAGCCAAGCCTTTGTCATGATGATGACTAGCCAAGAAACATTGCTGCCAATTATTGGCGCGCTACTGTTTGTCGGTTTCAGTATCAGCTCTCGCCGCCATTATCATGCTTTCCTGGAGCGCGCCAGCAGCCGTGTTGGCAAGGTTACACAAGACCATTTCTCCCTGACGTTGCGCACCGTATTCTGGTCCATTCTGATGGCGTTGCCGTTGCCTGTCTTATGGGCGGCGGTCGGATATGGTTTGCAAAATGCCTGGTCATATCCGATGGCTATCGCCATTGGTAATGCTGTCACCGCGACCGTGCCGGTGCTGTGGGTATTTATGATAAGCGCCTCATTTGCCCATCCACATGGCCTGTTTATTACCCACTTCCGCTGGTCACCAACCCAAGTGGGCCGGGCAATGCGCTTCTATCGCATGTCAGTGTGGTTGATTATCCCACTGATGATGGCGCTGATTACATTCGAGAATTATAACGACCGCGAATTCGCTGGCACACTGGGCCGGCTGTGCTTTATTTTGCTGTGTATTGCCTTAAGTTTGGTCACCAACAGCTTGAAGCGGGCGGGTATTCCACTCTATCTGGATAAAAAAGGTTCTGGCGATAATATTGTTAACACCGCGCTATGGGGGCTTTTACTGTCTGCGCCATTGATGGCAGCATTGGCATCTGCTCTGGGTTATCTCACCACGTCACAAGCATTGTTAGCCCGTCTGGAAACCTCGGTCGCTATCTGGTTCTTCTTGTTGGTGGTTTATCATATTATCCGCCGCTGGATGCTGATTCAGCGCCGCCGCATTGCCTTTGATCGCGCCAAACAGCGCCGTGCTGATATTCTGGCGCAACGTGCCCGTGGCGAAGACGATACAATACCGCACAATAACAGCACGGAAGGCTCCATTGATGTTGAAGAACCGGTGATTGATCTGGATGTGATCAGCGCGCAGTCTCTGCGACTGGTGCGATCCATTCTGACCATGATCGCGTTAGTTTCTGTGATAGTGCTGTGGTCTGAGATTCATTCAGCTTTTGGTTTCCTGGAAAATATTCGCTTGTGGGACTCGTCATCGACGATAAACGGTATTGAGTCAGTACAGGCGATCACCATGGGATCACTGCTGATCGCTATTCTGGTGATGATCGTGACAACCCAACTGGTGCGTAATTTCCCAGCCCTGCTGGAGCTGGCACTGTTACAACATTTGGATCTGACCCCCGGAACCGGCTATGCCATCTCCACGATTACCAAATATCTGTTGATCCTGATTGGGGGTTTGGTTGGTTTTTCTATGCTGGGAATCGAATGGGCGAAATTCCAATGGCTGGTTGCTGCTCTGGGTTTGGGGCTAGGCTTTGGTTTGCAGGAGATTTTCGCCAACTTCGTCTCCGGCTTGATCATCTTGTTTGAAAAACCGATCCGCATCGGCGATACCGTGACTATCCGTGACCTCACCGGTAGCGTCACCAAAATTAATACTCGCGCCACGACCATCTCAGATTGGGATCGTAAAGAAATTATCGTGCCGAATAAGGCCTTTATTACTGAGCAATTTATTAACTGGTCGCTGTCGGATTCCATTACCCGTGTGGTCTTGACGGTACCGGCCCCAGCAGAAACCAGTAGCGAAGAAGTGACGGAAGTATTACTGACCGCGGCGCGCCGCTGTACCTTGGTCTTGGATAACCCGCCACCCGAGGTCTATTTGGTCGATCTCCAGCAAGGGATCCAAATTTTCGAGCTGCGTATTTACGCCGCCGAAATGGGCCACCGTATGCCGCTGCGTCATGAGATTCATCAGTTGATTCTGGCCGGTTACCGCGAGCACGGTATTACTCTGCCATTCCCACCTTTCCAGGCCCGTCTGGAAACTTTGGGCCGTGGGCGCGTGGTTTCGTCGAATCGCAGCCGCACACCGGGCAGCTTGTAAGATCAGTGAGTAAGAAACAAAAATGCCCTGAACCTTCACAGGTCAGGGCATTTCTTTTAACACCGCTGCGGCGCCAAGAACACTCGCATTCCTCAAAGTCATTGGTGTTACAGCAAGGCAGCAAATAAGCGCATCCCGATGAGCTTACTGTAGTAAGTGATTCGGGTGAGCGAGTGCAGCGAACACCGCTGCGGCGCCAAGGACGAAGAGGAATTAAGCAATATTGACCGGGAAGGCAATAACATCACTCAATCTTTCTGCGCCCAACGCCAACATCACCAGACGATCAACCCCGAGCGCCACACCAGAACAATCCGGCAAGCCGTGCTTCAGGGCAGCAATCAAATTCATATCAATGGGATGCTGTGGCAAACCGCGTTTTTCACGGCTGCGATTATCTTGCTCAAACCGTTTTAGTTGTTCATCACCGTCAGTCAGCTCATGGAAGCCATTCGCTAGTTCCATACCTTTAAAGTAAACCTCAAAACGTTCTGCTACACGATGATCTTCAGTGCTGATCACGGCGAGGGATGCTTGAGAGGCGGGAAAATGATAAACAAAAGCCGGTTTTTCGCGGCCAATGTGAGGTTCAACCCCGACGGTGAATAACAATTGCAGCAGCGTGTCGCGATCTTCTTCGCTATCGGCAATATTGCTTAAATCCAGTTTTGCCGCCGCTTCGCGTAATTGCGCTTTGTCCGCCGACAAGGGATCAATATCCAAATGGCGCAAGAATGCTTGTTGATAAGACAAGGTTTCTGCACTGTTGCAATCCAAAATTTGCTGCAACAGGTCATCGACCTCATTCATTAAGCGGTACATATCATAATGCGGGCGATACCATTCCAGCATAGTGAATTCAGGATTGTGATGACGGCCAGCTTCTTCATTGCGAAAGCTGCGCCCCATTTGATAGATAGAACCGCTGCCCGCCGCTAGCAGGCGCTTCATGTGATATTCCGGGCTGGTCATCATGTACAGCGTCAAACCCTCGGCAGCGCCCGGGCCAACAAACCGGGTTTCGAATGGGACCAAATGAATGTCCGTCACTGTCGCTTGGCTCATGGTGGGCGTTTCAACTTCTAATACGCCGCGATCGGTAAAGAAACGCCGGATCTCTGCCATTATTGCTGCGCGCTTCAACAAATTGGCGATGGGTGCACTCGGCTGCCAGCTTGCCGTTTCGCTCATGGTGGTTAACTCCGAAATCAAACAGGGGATGCAGTCTACTCGCATCTACTCACTCAGACAAATCTGTCACTCACGACGCCGATTTCCGGCTCGGATTCAGCATTTCACTCTGCAAAAAAGACTTTTGCCCAGCATATCCTGTTTGGGATCACGTTTTTGTTAGTAATGCCCTTGAGGCGGTTCAAATAAAACAAAACAATCGATCACATCAAATTTCTACCACTTAGCATTGGGTATAATTATTCCCATGCAAAAAGTAAGAAATAGCTATTCTTAATAGCATCATGCTGGTTAACAGTTAATAAGTTAGCCAGGTAATAATATTAAAAACCATTAAGAGTAGTGATTCACTTTATATATTTTTCACTTGAACATTTGAACAATGGAGAAGCGCAGTGCAAACCTTTAACGCCGATCTTGCCATTATCGGGGCCGGGGGCGCTGGTTTACGTGCAGCAATAGCCGCAGCGGAAGCCAACCCTCAGCTGAAGATTGCTCTGATCTCGAAAGTATACCCAATGCGTAGCCACACTGTGGCTGCCGAAGGGGGATCAGCTGCTGTCACACAGGACCACGATACCTTTGACTATCATTTCCACGATACCGTTGCCGGTGGTGACTGGTTATGCGAACAGGATGTTGTGGATCACTTTGTCCATAGCTGCCCGGAAGAAATGGCACAGTTGGAAATTTGGGGCTGCCCATGGAGCCGTAAACCCGACGGCTCTGTTAACGTTCGCCGCTTTGGCGGGATGAAAATTGAACGTACGTGGTTTGCTGCGGATAAAACCGGCTTCCACATGCTGCATACCCTGTTCCAAACCTCGTTAAAATATCCGCAAATTCAACGTTTTGATGAGCATTTCGTGCTAGATATTCTGGTCGATGATGGCCAAGCTCGCGGTGTTGTTGCCATGAATATGATGGAAGGCACGCGGGTGCAAATCCGTGCGAATGCTGTGATCATGGCCACTGGCGGCGCAGGTCGTGTTTATCGTTATAACACCAACGGCGGTATTGTTACCGGTGATGGTATGGGGATGGCATTCCACCACGGCGTTCCACTGCGTGACATGGAGTTTGTGCAATATCACCCAACCGGCCTACCGGGTTCTGGCATCTTGATGACGGAAGGTTGCCGTGGTGAAGGCGGTATTCTGGTCAATAAAGACGGCTACCGTTATTTGCAGGATTACGGCATGGGGCCAGAAACCCCGCTCGGCGAGCCAAAGAACAAATACATGGAATTAGGCCCGCGCGATAAAGTTTCGCAAGCTTTCTGGCATGAATGGCGTGCTGGCCGCACTATCGCGACTCCGCGTGGTGATGTTGTCTATCTGGACTTGCGCCACCTTGGCGAGAAAAAACTACTTGAGCGCTTGCCATTCATTTGTGAACTGGCAAAAGCTTATGTCGGTGTCGATCCGGTTAAAGAGCCAATCCCAGTGCGCCCAACCGCGCATTACACCATGGGCGGCATTGAAACCAACCAGCAGTGTGAAACCCGAATCAAAGGGCTGTTCGCCGTCGGTGAATGTTCTTCTGTTGGTCTGCACGGTGCAAACCGTCTGGGTTCTAACTCATTGGCAGAACTGGTGGTCTTTGGCCGTCTTGCTGGTGAACAAGCCGCTTTGCGCGCCATGGAAACCGGCCCGGCTAACGGCAGTGCGCTGGATGCCCAGGCCCGTGATGTGGAAAACCGCCTGAGCAACTTGATGAAGCAGGAAGGGACTGAAAACTGGTCTAAAATTCGCGATGAGATGGGTCTGTCAATGGAAGAAGGCTGCGGCATTTACCGCACACCGGAACTGATGCAGAAAACCGTGGATAAACTGGCAGAGCTGAAAGAGCGCTTCAAACGCGTGAAAATCACCGACAACTCCAGTGTTTTCAATACTGACCTGCTCTACACCATTGAGCTGGGTTATGGTCTGGATGTGGCCGAATGTATGGCTCACTCAGCACTGAACCGTAGAGAGTCCCGCGGCGCGCACCAGCGCTTGGATGAAGGTTGTACCGAGCGTGATGATGTTAATTTCCTCAAGCACACACTCGCTTTCCATAATCCAAACGGCGCACCACGCCTTGAACTCAGCGACGTAAAAATCACCAAACTGGCACCAGCAAAACGCGTTTATGGTGGTGAAGCCACCGCGCAAGATGCTAAAGACGCCAAAGATGCGAAAGATTTAAAGGATAAGGAGCAGGCGAATGACTGATATGAAACTCCTGAAAATGGAAGTCATGCGCTATAACCCAGAACGTGATAGCGAACCTCACTTCGAAACCTTTGAAGTGCCTTACGATGAGCAGACTTCTCTGCTGGATGCACTGGGTTATATCAAAGATAATTTGGCACCTGACCTGTCTTATCGCTGGTCTTGCCGGATGGCGATTTGCGGTTCGTGCGGCATGATGGTCAACAAAGTGCCAAAACTCGCCTGTAAGACTTTCCTGCGCGAATATACCGGCGGGATGAAAGTCGAGGCACTGGGTAACTTCCCTATAGAGCGCGATTTAGTGGTTGATATGACTCACTTTATTGAGAGTTTGGAAGCTATCAAACCTTATATTATTGGTAATGAGCGCAAACCAAAAGACGGCCCGAATAAGCAGACTCCGGCTCAGATGGCGAAATACCACCAGTTCTCTGGCTGCATTAACTGTGGCCTATGCTATGCCGCTTGCCCACAGTTTGGTTTAAATCCTGAGTTTATTGGCCCAGCAGCCATCACTCTGGCCCATCGTTACAATCTGGATAACCGTGACCACGGTAAGAAAGAGCGTATGCCACAGCTTAACGGCAAAAATGGTGTCTGGAGTTGTACTTTCGTCGGCTACTGTTCTGAAGTTTGTCCAAAACACGTAGACCCTGCCGCAGCTATCCAGCAAGGCAAGGTTGAGAGTGCGAAAGACTTCATGATCGCCATGCTGAAACCACAATAAGGGAGGGGAAACAGTAATGACTACTAAACGTAAAGCTTACGTCCGTACCATGGCCCCGAACTGGTGGCAACAGCTCGGTTTCTATCGTTTTTATATGTTGCGTGAAGGCACCTCCGTGCCCACAGTGTGGTTCAGTATCCTACTGATTTACGGAGTGTTCGCACTGAAAAGCGGCCCGGCTGGGTGGGAAGGTTTCGTCGGATTCTTGCAAAATCCGCTAGTGTTATTAATCAATATCATTACGTTATTGGCCGCCGTGTTACATACCAAAACCTGGTTTGAACTGGCACCGAAAGCCGCCAATATTATTATTAAAGACGAAAAAATGGGTCCAGAGCCAGTTATCAAGGCGCTGTGGGTTGTGACTATCGTGGCTACCGCGATTATTCTGGCCGTTGCCTTACTCTAACCCGGAGGAGAACAAGATGAATCAAGTCCCTAAGCGCTCCGATGAACCTATCTTCTGGGGTCTGTTCGGTGCGGGCGGCATGTGGAGTGCCATCATTGCACCGGCTGTTATTCTGTTGGTCGCTATTTTGCTGCCTCTGGGTGCTTTCCCCGGTGAAGCATTGAGCTATGAGCGGGTGCTGGCATTTTGTCAGAGCTTCATTGGCCGGGTATTCCTGCTGCTGATGATTATTCTGCCACTGTGGTGCGGTTTACACCGTATCCACCACGCCATGCATGATTTGAAAATCCACATCCCTGCTGGGAAATGGGTTTTCTATGGTCTGGCTGCCATTTTGACTGTGGTTGCTATCATCGGTGTTTTGACACTGTAATTGCCCAAGCTCTCTCAGCGGCCCGTGCTTATGCCGGGCCGTTTTTTTGCTATACCGCCAACAGCCCATCCCGCCAATACCCATTTTGCCAATAACTCGGATTCATCCATTTGCCTCTTTCATAGATGATAGCTATTCTCAGTCACAGACTAATAATTGAAATACTAAGGAATACAGATGCGTCTGTGGTCAAAATTATCCGTAATAGCAGCAACATTACTTTCGGTCGCTTGTAGCGTAACGCCGCCAAAAGACGTGAAAGTCGTCGATAATTTCCAATTACCCCGCTATCTCGGCACTTGGTATGAAATTGCCCGGCTGGACCATTCCTTTGAACGCGGGTTAGACCGTGTCACGGCCAATTACTCACTCCGCGATGATGGTGGCGTAAAAGTCATTAATCGGGGTTATAACGCGAAGAAACAGCAATGGCAGGAAAGTGTCGGTAAAGCCTATTTCATTGGCTCGCCGCAGCAAGCTTCATTGAAAGTCTCTTTCTTTGGCCCATTCTATGGCGGCTATAACATCATTGATTTGGATGATGAATACCAACATGCTTTGATTGCTGGCCCTAGCCGCGAATATCTGTGGATTTTATCGCGCACGCCGACGATTGATAACCAAACTCGCGATCGCCTGATTGCCATCGCGAAGAATTATGGTTTCCCGGTGGAACAATTGATCTGGGTGAAACAGGGGAAAGTTATCGCCGGGCAATGATATTGAACTCTATAATCGACTAAGGGGGGAAGCCCCCCCTTGTCATTTATGACGCTAATTTCAACCCAATTATTCCCGCTAAAATCAGCCCCAAACTGAATACTCGCGCCAAACTGGCCGATTCGCCAAGCAGCACAATACCTAAAATGGCCGTCCCCACCGCACCAATACCAGTCCAAACCGCGTAAGCCGTGCCCGCCGGTAAGGTTTTCATAGCATAAGCCAATAAGAAAACACTGGCGGCCATCGCGATCAAAGTGATAATACTGGGTGTCAGCCGCGTAAAACCATGGGAGTATTTCAGGCCGATAGCCCAAATCACTTCCAATAAACCTGCAATAGCCAAAATAATCCAAGCCATGGTAAACCCCTTCACTCAGGCGGGGTCGTCCCCAGAAAAATAGATGCGTGCTAGGTCGTCCCAGACAGCAGATAGATAAGAATGATAGGTTAGCATGCTAAATAATAAGCAGCAATCTCTTACCCTGCCAAAGAAATCCGGCGGCAATGGCCGCCGATAACAATGCCTATATACCCTAAATAATTCGAATTGCAGGAAGGCGGCAAGTGAGAGAGTCCCGATGAGCTTACTGTATTGTAAGTGATTCGGGTGATTGAACGCAGCCAACGCACATGCAGCTTGAAGTATGACGGCTATAGCTATTTATTCAGCACTGCGTTCAATAGCACTACCCGCGCTTTGAACATCTTTACCGACACCTTTGGTGGTATTGCAGGCGCTCAATGAAGAGATAACTAATAATGAGAAAATAATAGCGATGCTTTTCTTCAACATGATAAAAATTCCTTATGGCGCGTGAGTATATTCACCCTATAAGGATAGTCAAAAAAACAATATTGCACTTTTTCTGACTTAAATAACTTTTATCAATGGGTCAAACCCAGATAGCAGAAAACCGCCGATTAAGCGGTTTTCTTTTGTTCTCAACGCAGTTTTATCACAGCTTAACGGCTGTAGCTTACTTAACGCGAGAAACGTATTCGCCAGAGCGGGTATCAACTTTGATGACTTCGCCAACCTGTACGAATAGTGGCACTTTGACCACTGCACCGGTGCTCAGAGTTGCAGGCTTACCACCGGTACCGGCAGTATCACCTTTCAGACCTGGGTCAGTGTCAACAATTTCGAGTTCAACAAAGTTTGGTGGGGTGACAGCGATAGGCTGACCATTCCACAGAGTTACAATACATTCAGCTTGGTCAATCAACCACTTAGAATTTTCGCCAATGGCTTTAGCATCGGCTTGCAGCTGTTCGTAAGTCTCGTTATTCATGAAGTGCCAGAACTCACCGTCGTTGTACAGGTAAGTCAGGTTCAGATCGTTAACGTCAGCGCCTTCCAGAGAATCTGTTGATTTGAAGGTCTTTTCAACGCGTCCGCCGGTCAGCAGGCGGCGCATTTTAACACGCGCGAAAGCCTGGCCTTTGCCGGGTTTTACGAACTCGCTGGACTCAACTGAATAAGGCTCGCCCTCGAACATGATTTTAAGACCGGGACGAAAATCGTTGCTATAATAACTGGCCATGATGGTCCTCAAGAAACTGGTAATAAGCCTAAAAAATGGCAAGTATTGTAACCCGAAACATGCCAATTAGAGAAGATTGGTTGCAACAACTCGCCGATGTAATTACTGATCCGGACGAATTGCTAAGAATTTTGCTGTTAAATGAACATCCTAGCCTACAACAAGGTACTGCTGCGCGCCGTTTATTTCCCTTAAGAGTGCCCCGCGCATTCGTTTCGCGCATGCAACCGGGGAACCCATCAGACCCATTATTGCTTCAAGTGCTCACCGCACGGGAAGAATTTATTGCAGCTCCCGGTTTTACCAACGATCCGCTTGATGAACAGCGCAGTGTTGTTCCCGGCCTATTGCACAAGTATCGTAACCGCGCGCTATTGCTGGTCAAGGGCGGCTGCGCTGTCAATTGCCGCTATTGCTTCCGCCGTCATTTCCCTTATCAGGATAACCAAGGCAACAAGGCCAATTGGCGCCAGGCGCTGGATTATGTGCGCCAACATCCTGAACTGGATGAGATCATTTTTTCCGGCGGCGATCCGTTAATGGCAAAAGATAGCGAACTCAACTGGTTATTGGACGAGATCGAAAATATCTCTCACATCAAACGGCTGCGTATCCATACTCGCTTGCCGGTCGTCATCCCGGCGCGTATTACCACTGAGTTATGTCAGCGGCTGAGTGACTCGCGATTACAGGTGGTGATGGTGACACATATCAACCACGCCAATGAGATTGACGCATCTTTCCGTGACAGCATGGCGCTGCTGAAACAGGCCGGTGTAACCCTGCTAAATCAGAGCGTGTTGTTACGAGGGGTCAATAATGATTCAGAGGTGTTGGCAACATTAAGTAATGCATTATTTGATGCCGGAATTCTACCTTATTACATCCATGTGCTGGATAAGGTACAAGGTGCAGCTCATTTTATGGTCGATGACGATGAAGCTCGGCAGTTAATGAAAGGATTACTGCGACGCGTGTCTGGATATCTGGTGCCGCGCTTAACGCGAGAAGTTGGGGGGCAACCCAGTAAAACACCACTAGACCTCCGGTTAATGCAGGATGAATGATTTGGGTGACAAATCTGCCGGTTACAGCCAACATACCTGTAACTTGAAAGATGACGGCAAATATACCCTATAGATTTCGAGGTTCAGGAAGGCGGCAAGCGAAAGAACCCGATGAGCTTACTCAGGTAAGTGATTCGGTGATTGAGTACAGCCAACACACCTGCAAATTGAAAGATGACGGGTATAACAGGGGACGCCATTGCATCCCCTGTGCACCCTTAAAATATATCAAGGGCACTTGTAAACTTCGCCGACCATTTTGCTGTCTAGCGGTGCAAAGCTTGATAAGAAAGTTTCACTCGGGCTGGTTGCGCCATAGATAACATTACCGCCCATTGCCGCTGCTTTATTGCGTAGGTCATTTGCCGCACCGCGCATAGAGCTGCTTTCACCGCTTGAGATCCAATTGCTCTGAGTACCCGTCACCTGCCCAACCAACTGGCATTCACTACCCGGTTTGGTATCAGAGAACTTCACTTGCTCGCCCGCTGAACTCAATTGATTAGTGGAGCTACAGCCTGCCAGCAACAATGCCGCTGAAAGACCAAGTAACACTTTAATCCGCATTTTTTTCCCCATTCTAAGTTGAGAATCACGCTAAAGATTACCAGAAAGCACCGCTGCCGTTGGGGCATTCGCTGCCGAAATTATCCAAGTACCCGATGTCGAGACTGATGGCTAATGATTAACAGTTTACACATTAAATCTGTCCCGCAGATAAAAAAAGTCCTGCAATCATCACACCGAGCAAAATAAAACTGCTTTTGAGGCGCGAGTTTGCAAAATGTGAATCAGAAAAGGCTGAGTGTAAAACGTGGACGAGGCAAGGTTATGACAGGTATTGGCTGTATAGCCGTTTTTTTCCTATAAAAAAAGCGAGCAGGTTTCCCCACTCGCTTTAGGTTTATAGCTTAATCGAAGCTATAGGGTGGGGCATTACATCATGCCGCCCATGCCACCCATACCACCCATGCCGCCAGCACCCATATCACCGCCTTTGTCATCACGTGGCAGATCGGTGATCATGCACTCGGTGGTGATCATCAGGCCAGCAATAGAGGCTGCGTACTGCAGAGCAGAACGAGTCACTTTAGTTGGATCCAGGATACCCATCGCGATCATGTCGCCGTATTCTTCGCTGTAAGCGTTGTAACCGTAGCTACCTGAACCCGCTTTAACGTTGTTCGCGATAACTGAAGCTTCTTCACCGGCGTTAACTACGATCTGGCGCAGTGGAGATTCCATCGCACGCAGCGCAACTTTGATACCTACGTTCTGGTCTTCGTTGTCGCCTTTCAGGCCAGACTTAGTGATAGCAGATGCAGCACGAATCAGTGCAACACCTCCACCCGCAACCACGCCTTCTTCTACCGCAGCACGAGTTGCGTGCAGAGCATCTTCAACGCGCGCTTTTTTCTCTTTCATTTCAACTTCAGTTGCAGCGCCAACTTTGATAACGGCAACGCCGCCAGCCAGTTTAGCCACGCGCTCTTGCAGTTTTTCTTTGTCGTAGTCAGAAGTTGCATCTTCAATTTGCTGACGGATCTGAGCAACACGGCCCTGAATCGCAGCTTCGTCGCCTACGCCATCGATGATGATGGTGGTGTCTTTGTTGATAACAACACGTTTCGCCTGACCCAGATCTTCCAGAGTGGTTTTTTCCAGTTCCAGACCGATTTCTTCAGAAATCACGGTACCAGAAGTCAGGGTAGCGATGTCTTGCAGCATGGCTTTACGGCGATCGCCGAAACCAGGTGCTTTAACCGCTGCAACTTTAACAATGCCGCGCATGGTGTTAACCACCAGAGTCGCCAAGGCTTCGCCTTCAACGTCTTCTGCAATGATCAGCAGTGGTTTACCGGCTTTCGCTACGGCTTCCAGAACTGGCAGCATTTCGCGGATGTTAGAGATTTTCTTGTCAGCCAACAAGATGAATGGGCTTTCAAGTTCAATAGAACCCGTTTCTGGTTTATTGATGAAGTAAGGAGACAGGTAGCCGCGGTCGAACTGCATACCTTCTACTACGTCCAGCTCGTCTTGCAGACCTGAACCTTCTTCAACAGTGATAACGCCTTCTTTACCGACTTTTTCCATCGCTTGTGCAATCAGCTCACCCACAGTTGAGTCTGAGTTTGCAGAGATGGTGCCTACCTGAGCAATCGCTTTAGAATCAGAGCACGGCACAGACAGTTTTTTCAGCTCTTCAACAGCTGCGATCACTGCTTTGTCGATACCACGTTTCAGATCCATTGGATTCATGCCGGCCGCAACTGCTTTCAGGCCTTCAGTGATAATGGATTGAGCCAATACAGTTGCAGTAGTGGTACCGTCGCCCGCTGCGTCATTCGCTTTAGAGGCAACTTCTTTAACCATCTGTGCACCCATGTTCTCAAACTTGTCTTCCAGTTCGATCTCGCGCGCAACCGAAACACCATCTTTGGTGATAGTTGGGGAGCCAAAAGACTTGTCCAGAACTACGTTACGGCCTTTCGGGCCCAGGGTCACTTTTACTGCATCAGCAAGAATGTTTACGCCGCGTAGCATTTTGATGCGTGCGTCGTTACCGAATTTTACGTCTTTAGCTGCCATTGGTATGATTTCCCTTAACTTGTTCAGTTCAGAAGATTAGAGAGCGTGAATTACGCTTCAACAATTGCCAGAATGTCGCTTTCGGACATGATCAACACTTCTTCATGGTCGATCTTCTCTGACTTCACGCCGTAACCATCGTTGAAAATAACGATGTCGCCAACTTTCACATCCAGTGGTTTGATCTCACCGTTATCCAGGATGCGGCCATTGCCGACAGCTAGAACTTCACCACGGGTAGATTTACCCGCTGCTGTGCCAGTCAGAACGATGCCGCCAGCAGATTTGGATTCAACTTCTTTGCGCTTGACGATAACGCGGTCATGCAATGGACGAATTTTCATTGATAGCTCTCCTATTGAGAAGGTCCGTATCAGGTTTAGGATGAGTACCGGCTTGCCTTCATAACCGATACCGTGGCTATCTTAATGGGGGCGACTTCACATCCCTTCAAGGGAGAGGACAAAAAAAAATTCAGTTTTTTCTTGTCCTGAGAGGGCTAATTTTAGCCATCTCTCCACCGACCAACCATAGAAAGCACTGTTATTTACTTTATGAATTTATGATTAATAAACAATAAATTAGAAAGTATCGCGAGTTACTTATCATCTTTAAAGCGGTTATCTGTCGATTTATCATCCTCTTCCGGATGATGCTCTACGATGAAGTGGTCATCGGCTTTGCGCTGAAACTCACCATCAAAGGTATTTCCGCCGCCCATAGGGCCAGAATTATTGTGATTAAAACCACCAGCACTAAAACCGCCACGATAAATATTCAAATGTGGCATCAACTTTAGTGTCAAGGATTTTTGAATTGGTGGTAATAACAGCAACAAGCCGATGAAGTCGGTAAAGAAACCGGGGATCAATAATAAGAAACCGGCCAATACCAGTGAAACACTTTTCACCATTTCAGCCGCAGGGCTTTCACCCGCCGCCAGTTTTTGCTGCATCTGCATGAAAGTTTTTATCCCCTGATTACGCACCAGAGATATCCCCACACAGGAACTGAAGATCACCAGCAATAGGGTAACCATCACACCCAATACGGCTGCGACCTTGATAAATATCGATATTTCTATATATGCCAATAAAAATATCAGCGCTAACGGTAACCAACGCACCGCATTCTCCTTATTCCAATCATTCAGTACCTCTCATCAGGGTAAACCTGCCTGACAGATACCATGAAAACCTTGACCCGACTGGCGCTGACACTGTTTTTTCCTTTTTTAGCGGATTTCAGCATCAGCAACCCCTTCAACGAGGGTCGACCTTAATAAAATGGTGATGGCTGAATCGCTTTTCAAGTTAGGGGAATACTTTTATTACTTATTAGTACAACTGTGAGAGAAATCACAGATATCAGATCATCTCAATTAATTCCGACCATATAGTGATCCTAGTTCAAGGCTTTTTATCATTAAGCAGCATATGATCCTGTCAGCAATAAGATGAATGGTTAATCTTTCCGTACTCAAGGTTCATTTCCGCATCATATTGCTCACGGCGGCATAATGTAGTTAACAAATACAAAACAAGACAGCAGATTAGAGAAGGTTCTCATGTCAAATAACATTCGCATTGAAGAAGACCTGTTAGGTACACGAGAAGTCCCCGCAGAGGCTTACTACGGTGTTCATACCCTGCGTGCGATTGAAAACTTCTATATCAGTAACAGCAAGATCAGTGATGTGCCAGAATTTGTACGCGGCATGGTCATGGTAAAAAAAGCAGCGGCGATGGCGAACAAAGAGTTGCATACCATCCCACGCAAAATTGCTGATGTCATTATTCAGGCATGTGACGAAGTTCTGGATAAAGGGAAGTGTATGGATCAGTTCCCGGTTGACGTGTTCCAAGGCGGCGCCGGTACCTCTTTAAACATGAATACCAACGAAGTTCTGGCCAATATCGGTCTGGAACTGATGGGTCACCAAAAGGGGGAATATCAATACCTCAACCCTAACGACCATCTGAACAAATGCCAGTCCACCAACGATGCCTACCCAACGGGCTTCCGCATCGCGGTTTATGCTTCCATCATGAAGCTGATTGATGCCATCAATCAGTTAAAAGAAGGCTTCGAAAGAAAATCCAAAGAATTCGAGAAAATTCTGAAAATGGGTCGCACCCAATTGCAGGATGCAGTACCCATGACGCTGGGGCAGGAATTCAAAGCTTTCTCGGTGTTATTAAAAGAAGAAACCAAAAATCTGCAACGTACCGCAGAATTGCTGCTGGAAGTTAACCTGGGTGCCACCGCCATCGGTACTGCGCTGAACACACCTGAAGGTTACTCACAGTTAGCGATACAAAAACTTTCTGAAATCAGTGGGTTGGCTTGTGTTCCAGCAGAAGACTTGATTGAAGCGACATCAGACTGTGGTGCTTACGTGATGGTGCACAGCGCCCTGAAACGTTTGGCTGTTAAGATGTCAAAAATCTGCAACGACTTACGTTTGCTTTCTTCTGGCCCACGCACGGGTCTGAATGAAATCAATCTGCCAGAATTGCAGGCCGGTTCTTCCATCATGCCCGCTAAAGTGAACCCGGTGATTCCTGAAGTTGTTAACCAGGTTTGTTTTAAGGTGATCGGTAACGACACTTGCATTACTATGGCGGCCGAAGCAGGTCAGCTCCAATTGAACGTCATGGAGCCGGTAATTGGCCAGGCGATGTTTGAGTCTATCCACATCCTGACAAATGCTTGTTATAACCTGTTGGAAAAATGCATTAATGGCATTACGGCCAACAAAGAAGTCTGCGAGCGTTACGTCTTTAACTCTATCGGTATCGTCACCTATCTGAACCCATTCATTGGTCACCATAACGGTGACATCGTGGGCAAAATTTGTGCAGAAACTGGTAAAAATGTGCGGGAAGTGGTTCTGGAACGCGGCCTATTAACTGAGGCCGAGTTGGACGATATTTTCTCTGTCGAGAACCTGATGCATCCGGCCTATAAGGCAAAACGTTATACCGATGAAAATGAACAATAAAATAATCATCCGGTAGCCCTATAAGGCACGCATGCTCCTCTGGACAGCGTGCCTTTTTACTTTCTAGCAAACACAACTTTTTAACTTTAATTTTTCATTTGGATCAAGGAGTAAACACTATGATAGCCGTAGAATTAGTCATCGTTCTGCTGGCCATTTTTTTAGGGGCCAGGTTAGGCGGTATCGGTATAGGTTTTGCAGGGGGTATTGGTGTTCTGGTATTGGCGATTATTGGTGTCAAACCCGGCAGCATTCCATTCGATGTTATTTCAATTATTATGGCTGTTATTGCCGCCATCTCTGCAATGCAGGTTGCGGGCGGTATGGATTATCTGGTGCAACAAACTGAAAAGTTACTGCGCAAGAACCCAAAACACATCACCATCCTTGCTCCGCTGGTCACGTATTTTCTGACCATCTTTGCCG
Source organism: Yersinia rochesterensis (assembly GCF_003600645.1). Classification (NCBI taxonomy): domain Bacteria; kingdom Pseudomonadati; phylum Pseudomonadota; class Gammaproteobacteria; order Enterobacterales; family Yersiniaceae; genus Yersinia; species Yersinia rochesterensis. Next base: position 451,841 of record NZ_CP032482.1, on the reverse strand, counting down.
GGACAGGTAATATTTCTCTGTCAGCCCTGCCGGTGATTGCAGAAGTGGCGAAAGAACAAGGTATCAAACCTTGCCGCCCACTGTCTACCGCGGTAGTCTCCGCGCAAATCGCCATTACCGCATCCCCAATTTCTGCGGCAGTAGTCTACATGTCTTCCGTCATGGAAGGTCATGGCGTCAGTTACTTACACTTATTGATGATAGTCATCCCATCCACCCTGTGCGCGGTGTTTGTGATGTCACTGATTGTTTCCTGGTGCTTTAACTCCAAACTGTCTGATGACCCAATCTATCTAAAACGTTTAGAAGAAGGTTTGGTCACTCTGCGTGGCGACACGGTCAAAGTGATTAAACCACGGGCTAAAACCTCCGTGCTGTTGTTCCTGGCCGGTGTGTTGTGTGTTGTGGCCTATGCCATCATCAACAGCCCAAGTGTCGGTTTGGTGGCTACACCGCTGATGAACACCACTAACGCCATCCTGATCATCATGTTAAGCGTAGCAACTATCACTACCTTAGTGTGTTCGGTTGATACTGATTCAATCCTGAATTCCAGCACATTTAAAGCAGGGATGAGTGCGTGTATTTGTATCCTTGGTGTAGCCTGGTTGGGCGATACCTTTGTACAGCACAACCTGGACTGGATTAAAGAAACTGCTGGTAGCTTGATTCAAGCTCACTCATGGTTGCTGGCCGTAATTTTCTTCTTCTGTTCAGCACTGCTTTACTCTCAAGCTGCAACTGCCAAGGCATTGATGCCAATGGCAATGGCACTGAATGTTTCACCACTGGCGGCCATTGCTTCTTTCGCAGCGGTTTCTGGTCTGTTCATTCTGCCAACCTACCCAACACTGGTTGCAGCAGTACAAATGGATGACACCGGCACAACGCGTATTGGTCGTTTCGTGTTCAACCATCCGTTCTTCATCCCAGGCACCATTGGGGTTGCACTGGCCGTTTGTTTCGGCTTCGTGATGGGCGGTCTGGTTCTGTAATCTATCAGCTGTAAATGGGGCGCGCGATGCGCCCCACTCTCATTTGCGAGCGTCATCGCATCTATTCCACTGCGATATAAATCATCTTCTGACCTACCCCTGCTTCAGGGTATAGTGCGTTTTATAAGCCGATGACTTCACACATTGCGCTATCTCGTAACTTCCCACGCCACCATAGAACAGCACTACCAATGAGGTTAAAATGTCTGATTGTGATGCAATTGTGGTATTGTGCACCGCACCTGATGAGGCCAGCGCGCAGGATTTAGCCGCGCAGGTTCTGGGTGAAAAACTGGCCGCCTGCGCCACATTGTTGCCGGGTGCGACCTCAATTTACTACTGGGAAGGTAAACTCCAGCAAGAGTATGAAGTCCAGCTTTTGTTCAAGAGCAATACTGGCCATCAGCAAGCGCTTCTCAGTTATATCAAACAACATCACCCCTACCAAACACCGGAATTACTGGTGCTGCCGGTACGGGACGGAGATAAAGATTACCTGTCATGGCTCAACGCTTCATTACTCTGATTCTACTGCTGTGCAGCATTTTACTCGCACCGCACAGCGCACAAGCGTCACTGTTTGGTGATAATGCCGCTTTTGGCCAAAAAAGCGCCCAGAGCCGATTTATTCCGGTCGATCAAGCGTTTGCCTTTGATTTTCGCCAACAGGGTGACCAGCTCACCTTAAGTTGGCAGGTTCATCCTGATTATTATCTGTATCGCCAGCAAATCAAAATTGTGCCGCAAGACGCCACGCTCGGGGTATTTACTCTGCCGGAGGGTATCGCGCATCACGATGAGTTCTATGGCGAAGTCGCTATTTTCAAACAACAGTTAATACTGACAATACCCATTACACAAGCCGGTGAGCACGCCAGTGTCAGTGTGACTTATCAGGGCTGCGCCGAAGCGGGTTTCTGCTACCCCCCGGAAACACGGGTGGTTCCACTCTCCGCTATTACTGCCGGTTCATCCGCAGTCACTGCGCCGCCAATCACCGCCCCTGCAACTCCAGCGCCAGCTGAGTTGCCATTCTCCCCTTTGTGGGCGCTACTCATTGGTATTGGTATTGCTTTTACCCCTTGTGTCTTGCCGATGTACCCGCTGATTTCAGCTATTATTCTCGGGCGTGAAAAGCCCCACAGTCAGCGGCGGATATTGCTGTTGGCAGTGGTGTATGTGCAAGGGATGGCGCTGACTTACACCTTGCTCGGCTTAGTGGTGGCAGCGGCGGGCTTACAATTTCAAGCCGCGCTACAACACCCTTATGTGCTGATTGGGCTATCGGCGTTGTTCGTGTTGCTGGCGCTCTCCATGTTTGGCCTCTATTCGCTGCAACTGCCCTCGTCACTGCAAACCCGATTGGTACAGTGGAGTAGCAGCCAACGCGGCGGCTCACTGGCAGGCGTTTTTGCTATGGGCGCACTGGCGGGCCTGATTTGCTCACCCTGCACCACTGCCCCGCTGAGCGCCATCCTGCTCTATATCGCGCAAAGCGGTAATATGCTGGCCGGTGGTGGGACGCTATATTTATATGCTTTAGGAATGGGTATTCCACTGGTGATTGTGACGCTGTTCGGCAACAAGCTGCTGCCGCGCAGTGGCCCGTGGATGCAGTACGTCAAAGAAGCTTTCGGTTTCGTGATTCTGGCGCTGCCGGTGTTCTTGCTGGAAAGAGTGCTAGGCGATGTTTGGGGCTTACGTTTATGGAGCTTGCTGGCGATTGCCTTCTTCGGTTGGGCCTTTGTCTTGAGTCTGAAAGCCCACTCAGGATGGGCGCGAGCCTTCCAATTGCTGCTGCTGGCGGCCTTGCTGGTAGCCGCCCGTCCGCTACAGGATTGGGCTTTCGGTAATCACATACAACAGAGTGAAATTAAGCACTTAGGTTTTAAGTCAGTGGCCGATTTACCTCAGTTACAGGCGGCATTAGCCCAAGCAAAAGGTCAGCCGGTGATGCTGGACTTGTACGCCGACTGGTGTGTCGCCTGCAAAGAGTTTGAAAAATACACTTTCAGTGATGACAAAGTTCAGCGCCAGCTAGCCGATACTGTGCTGCTCCAGGCTGACGTGACAGCCAACAGCACCGAACAGGCCGCGATGTTGAAAAAACTAAATGTATTGGGCTTACCGACCATCCTGTTTTTCGATGCACAGGGGAACGAGATAACCGCCGCCAGAGTGACCGGTTTTATGGATGCCGCGCAGTTCTTGCAGCATCTACAAAACCAGCAGCGGTAACCCGTTTAGCCCAGTAGTGACAGCTCTGCCGTTACTGGACCATCGCCGCATCGAGTAGCCGTTTTTTCAGCAGGTGATATTGCTGCTCGACATACTGCTCGGCCGCACTTTGATCGCCGATAGCCTCCACCTTGACCGCACAGTGTTTGAATTCCGGTGTTTTTGACACCGGATCAACATGATCCACCGTCAGCTCATTACAGGCACCAATCCACCACTGATAGGTCATGTACACTGCGCCGCGATTAGCCCTCTCCGTCACACTGGCGCGCGCAATCACCTTGCCGCGTCGGGAAGAAATCCAGATAAGTGCTTGATCAATAACACCTAACTGACTGGCATCATCAGGGTGAATCTGAACATAACCCGGCTCATCAGCCAAAATTTTCAGGGTGGCGCAGTTACCGGTCATGGAGCGGCAGCTATAGTGCCCCACTTCGCGCACGGTACAGAGTGCCAGCGGATAATCGCGGTCAGTCTGCTCATGGGGCGGCTGCCATGGCGCACAGCTCAGCACACCTTTGCCATCCTCGGTCGCAAACTGGCTATCAGTATAGAGATAAGGCGTGCCGGGGTGATCCTCACTCGGACAGGGCCATTGTACATAGCCCAAACCGGCCATTTTTTCGTAGGTCGCGCCATAAAATGGCGGGCACAGGTTGCGCATCTCATCCCAGATTTGCTGGGTATTCTGGTAAGCCATCGGATAGCCCATCGCCGTGGAGATGAGACTGATTATCTCCCAATCCGGCTTCACATCCCCTTTCGGTTCAATGGCTTTGTTAAAGTGCTGGAAACCACGATCCGCGCTGGTATAGACCCCTTCATGCTCGCCCCACGATGTCGCGGGCAGCACCACATCTGCCAACTCGGCGGTTTTGGTCATAAAAATATCCTGCACCACCACCAGTTCTAATGCCGCAAAAGCGGCGCGCATGGCGGCCAAATCCGGCTCAGTCTGAATTGGATCTTCGCCAAAGACGTAATAGGCTTTCAGCTTGCCATCCGCCACTTTATGGGGGACATCGGTAATCGAGTAGCCCACATGGGCGGGCAACTCAGGCACCCCCCAAGCCGCCGCAAAACGCCCTCTGGCCGCATCGTCAGTGACTTTCTCATAACCGGGGAAGGTATTGGGCAAGACGCCCATATCACAGGCCCCCTGCACATTATTCTGGCCGCGCACCGGCCCGACACCCACATTGGGCCGCCCGAGATTGCCAGTTAATAGCGCCAGCGAAGATAGCCCTTTCACCACATCCACCGCCTGCCCCCATTGTGTCACCCCCATGCCCCATAAAATGGTGGCAGCCGGGGCGGCGGCATAGGTGCGCATCGCCAGACGAACCGCTGATGCAGGTAATCCGGTGATCTGCTCGACCGCCTCTGGGCGGTAATCCGCCACGCCCGCTTTCAGCTCCTCAAAGCCGCGAGTATGGGCACGAACATAATTATCGTCGTAGAGTTTCTCTTCAATCAGCACGTAAATGAAGGCATTTACCAAAGCCATATTCGCGCCATTGTTCAGCGGTAGCCATTGATCGGCAATGCGGGCGGTTTCAATGTGCCGTGGATCACAGACGATCAGTTTCGCCCCCTTGCTTTTGGCCTTTAAGATCCGCCGTGCGACGATCGGGTGAGAGTCGGCGGCGTTATAGCCAAAGACCAATACGCAGTCAGTATTTTCGATTTCGCCGATGGAGTTGCTCATCGCGCCATTACCCAGCGTTTGCTGCAATCCCGCCACCGAGGGGCCGTGACATAAGCGGGCGCAGCAGTCGATATTGTTGGTGCCGATGGCGGCGCGGGCAAACTTTTGCATCACATAATTGGCCTCATTCCCCGGCCCTCGGGAGGAGCCAGTCATCATGATGGCATCTGGCCCACTCTCTTTTTTGATGGTTTTCAGTTTAGCCGTGATGAAAGCAATGGCTTCTTGCCAGCTCACGCGCTGAAACGCCTCGCCCCGCTGACGGCGCAATAAGGGGGCTGTCAGCCGTGGGGTTAGCAGGCGGGTATCATTGAGAAAATCCCAGCCATAGTAGCCCTTCAAGCACAACTCGCCTTGATTAGTAACGCCATTGGCGGGCTGTGCGCCAACAATTTCGCCGCCTTCAACCAATAAATTCAATTTACATCCGGAGCCACAATAGGGGCAGACCGTGAGGATCTTGTCCATTTTCTTATCCTTACTTATGGCCACAGAAACTTATGACCACAGGAGCTTATGACCATAAAATTTAGCGGGTGATACCTGATGTCGCGCCACGAGCCGCTCGCCATTGCCGCTCCCGCTGTAGTGTTTCCAAGGCCATCGGCGTCACCAGTTTCAGTGCTTTGGTAGGGCAAACCTCAATACAGGCCGGGCCTGCCTCCCGCGTATGACACAAATCACACTTGTGCGCCCGCTCGGGGCTGTGATTATTCGCCTGCTCAATGATATTCATCGCCCCAAATGGGCAGACCAACATGCAGGTTTTGCAGCCGATACAGTGCGAAGCCAACACCTGCACCCCATGCTCGCCAGTAACAATCGCCCCATTTGGGCAAGAGTTCTCACAGGGGGCATCCTCGCATTGATGGCAGAGAATCGGGGTGCTGACCGCAAAACTTTTCATCACGCTCAGACGCGGGTGAAACTGTTCCGGCGTAAGGGTGCTGGCCCTATTATCCGCGCTGTGGGCCACCACACAGGCGATTTCACAGGTGCGGCAGCCAATGCACTGGGTCATATCGGCAATAACAAATCGGTTCATCTTCTCTCCTGGCCACCAGCTAAAAAACATTAATCACTTACAAAACATGAAGATAATAAGCAATGCTTTCGGCCGCTTTGCGCCCCTCGGCAATGGCAGTCACAATCAGGTCCGCACCGCGCACGATGTCCCCCCCAGCAAAGATCTTGGGATTACTGGTTTGATACGGATAGCCTGAGATGGTCGGCGCAACCACCCGCCCCTGTTTATCCAGCACCACATTGTGCTCGGCCAGCCACGACATGCGGTGTGGGCTGAAACCAAATGCCATGATCACCGCATCGGCAGGAATAATATGTTCGGAACCGGCGATAGCCTGCGCCTGCCGCCGCCCTTTGGCATCCGCCTGACCCATTTCGGTACGCACCATTTTGATACCCGTCACCTGCCCCTGTTCATCGACCTCAATCCGTTGCGGTTGGAGATTAAACATAAAATCAGCTCCCTCTTCGCGCGCATTTTTGACCTCGCGCTTGGAACCTGGCATGTTCTTTTCATCGCGACGATAGGCGCAAATGACATTCGCGGCTCCATGACGCAATGAGGTGCGCACACAATCCATCGCCGTATCACCGCCACCTAATACCACCACCCGCTGGTTTTCCATGCTGACATAGGGGTGAGCGCTGCTGGCGGTATAGCCCATCAGATGTTGGGTATTACCAATCAGGAATGGCAGGGCATCGTAAACCCCTGAGGCATCTTCATTTTCCAGCCCAGAGCGCATCGAGCGGTAGGTGCCGACCCCCAGAAAGAGCGCGTCATAATCACTGAGCAAACTCTCCATCGTGATATCGCGACCAATCTCGGTATTCAGGCAAAACTCGACCCCCATCTCGCTGAAGATCTCACGCCGGCGGCTCATCACCCCTTTTTCTAATTTGAATGCGGGGATACCAAAGGTCAGTAAACCGCCGATTTCGGGATAGCGGTCAAACACCACGGGCGTGATGCCATTGCGCACCAAAATATCTGCACAACCTAGGCCCGCAGGCCCTGCGCCGATAATCGCCACCCGCTTGCCTGTCGGTTTGACCTGCGACATATCGGGCCGCCAGCCCGTGGCTAATGCGGTTTCCGTGATATGCCGCTCAATCTGACCAATGGTGACGGCACCGTCATGGTCATTGAGTGTGCAAGCCTGCTCACACAGGCGATCTTGTGGACATACGCGGCCACAGATCTCTGGCAAGCTGCTGGTTTGATGGGATAATTCTGCCGCTTCATGGATGCGTCCCTGATGGGCCAAAGCAATCCATTTTGGAATCTCGTTATGTAGCGGGCAAGTCCACTGGCAGATAGTTTTATCGCCACAATTCAAGCAGCGCTCCGCTTGCTCATTGATCTGACCGTCGGTGAACGGCAGATAGATTTCAGCAAAGCTGCTTTTCCGTTCCGCCAGTGGAATCTTTTTCGGCTCCCACCTTGGGGTGCGTGGGCGCTGCAACAAATTGACGGGGGCAGCATCGCGGATATTTTTGCTTAGCGGGCTGAAAGAGTGCGTCACACCGGCAGAAGTGGCGCTGCTAAACAGGCGGCCATTGTGCTCATTCAGTGCCGTGCGCTGACGTTTTAGCCGCTGCTGGTTCAGCAGATAGTGCTGATCGACCAGTGTCAGCGCCTGAGTTGGGCAGGTTTTGATGCAGGCGGGGCCATCAGGCTGGTCAATACAAAGGTCGCATTTCTGTGCCTCAGTGCGCTGATAAGCATCGGCCAGACGATGGCTGGCGGGCTGGACGGTCTCAGTCACCACCGTCATCATGCCAAATGGGCAGGCAATCATGCAGGTTTTACAGCCGATACATTTTTCCTGAATAACCTGAATACTATTATTCATCTCAACAATGGCCCCATTGGGACAAGTGCTGGCACAGGGGGCGTCTTCGCAGTGATGGCAAAAAACTGCCGTCGCACTCAATGTGCCATTAACACTCTGCGGGTCATTGAAATCTTGCCGGCCCTTAAACACCTTAAGCCGGGGCGTGAAGTATTCCGGTTTATCAGGGAATTTGCCCTCATGATGTGCCACCACACAAGCAACTTCACAACTCCGACACCCAATACAGCTCTCGGCGTCAGCAACAATAAATGGATTCATCTTATTTTCCCAGAAGTCATACTATTGCCGGATAAATAGTTATTATTTGCAACAACGTTTCACAACTCTATCAATTCATTAACCTTACAAACATAGTGGCTATAATGCGATATTATTACAATTAATTTTTGATGCAAAAGAATTGGGTTAATGCTGATATTTTTGGTTAATTAAATTGGCAAACGCCCTAATGAAAAAGAATTAAATCCAGGAGGAAGAGATTCAAAATAGGCGATTACCCCGTTTATTCTTTTTTATAAAGGGGATTAATTGGTTCAGGATGAACTGACCCTTTAATTAATCTCGTAGTTTCACTGATTAAAGAGTGATCTAGATCACTTTAATTCCAGATATCAACCGGATTTTATTAAAATCAAGATGAATTGTGATGTTAAGCCCATTGTGCTGTACAGCCACACAACAATTAAATGATTTACCCACATTTTTTTGGGCCGATGCACAATGCGATTTATTGCCCATCTCCATATAATGTCCACAGCGCTAATGAAGACATTTTGATAATTAAATTTTGCACTTATATGACACCAAATAAAAAATAGGTTATTGCATCTGATTCATAACGAACATAAATGCGGCAACCTAAAAAATGATTTATAGAGGGTATAAAAATGAGTCTGGAAGCCGCTGTACCTGAAAAACGGACCCACGTCCGATATATAATATTATTGATTATCTTTATTGTGACGGCAATTAACTATGCTGACCGGGCAACATTATCTATTGCGGGCACCGAAGTAGCAAAAGAGCTGCAATTAGATGCCGTGGCAATGGGCTATATCTTCTCTGCATTCGGTTGGGCTTATCTGCTGATGCAAATACCAGGCGGCTGGTTGCTAGACCGCTACGGCTCCAAACGTGTCTACACCTACAGTTTATTCTTCTGGTCACTCTTCACCTTTATGCAAGGCTTTGTTGACATGTTCCCGATAGCTTACGCTGCTATCTCCATGTTTATCATGCGCTTTATGTTAGGTTTTTCTGAGGCACCCTCTTTCCCGGCTAACGCCAGAATTGTCGCGGCTTGGTTCCCGACGAAAGAGAGGGGCACCGCATCAGCCATATTTAACTCTGCACAATACTTCTCACTGGCTATATTCTCTCCACTGTTAGGGTATTTAACCTTTGCTTGGGGCTGGCAGCATGTATTTACCGTCATGGGCGGGTTGGGTTTTGTATTAACCATCGCTTGGGTTAAATTTATTCATAACCCAACGGATCACCCTGATATGTCCGCTTCAGAGCTTGAATACATCAAACAAGGCGGTGCCGTTGTTGATATGGATCACAAGAAACCTGATGGTCATAAAAGTGGTCCTAAATTAGATTACATGAAGCAATTGTTATCCAGTCGAATGATGTTGGGCGTCTTCTTCGGGCAATACTTTATTAATACCATTACCTGGTTCTTCCTCACCTGGTTCCCTATTTATCTGGTGCAAGATAAAGGAATGTCTATTTTAAAAGTGGGTATGGTGGCCTCAGTTCCCGCCTTATGTGGATTTGCCGGGGGTGTATTAGGCGGCGTATTCTCAGACTCACTCATTAAGCGCGGCCATTCACTGACCTTCGCCCGTAAACTCCCTATCGTGTTAGGGATGCTATTGGCATCCAGTATTATTCTGTGTAACTACGTCGACAGTGACGTTGTGGTCGTGGCATTAATGGCATTAGCCTTCTTTGGCAAAGGTTTCGGTGCCTTGGGTTGGCCGGTCATTGCCGATACCGCACCTAAAGAGATTGTTGGCCTGTGCGGGGGAATGTTTAACGTCTTTGGTAATGTCGCTTCTATCGTCACCCCTTTGGTTATCGGCTACTTGGTGAGAGAGTTACACTCCTTTAATGCCGCATTAATCTTTGTGGGTTGTTCTGCCCTAATGGCGATGTTCTGCTACTTATTTATTGTCGGTGATATTAAGCGACTGGAATTAAAAACTTCCTAATGGCATAAAAATAGAATTTAAGACGAATAGTATTCAAGATAAATAATGGCTGTATTGAGAAGAATAACAGTTATATTATCGATATAAATATTATAAGGATAATATTATGAGCACTTGTAATCGTCCTGTAGATAACCCGCTTTATATTAAAGTACAGGACGCGGATAACGTTGCCATTGTGGTGAATAACAATGGGCTTTGTGCTGGCACCCGGTTTAAATGTGGCCTCGAACTGATTGAGCATGTCCCACAAGGCCATAAAGTCGCCTTGGTCGATATCCCTCAAGGCGGGCCGATTATCCGCTATGCCGAGGTGATTGGCTTGGCAGTCCGCGATATTGCCCGTGGTGGCTGGATAGATGAATCACTGGTCGAGTTACCTGCCGCCCCCGCGCTGGAAACTTTGCCCCTTGCCACCGCCGTCCCCGCCCCATTGCCGCCACTGGAGGGTTACACCTTTGAGGGCTACCGCAACGCGGACGGCAGTGTCGGCACCAAAAACCTGCTCGCCATTACCACCAGCGTCCATTGTGTGGCGGGCGTCGTCGATTATGTAGTCAATATCATTGAGCGCACGCTGCTGGCGAAATACCCAAATGTCGACGGCGTGGTCGCGCTCAATCACCTTTATGGCTGCGGGGTTGCCATCAATGCCCCCGCAGCGGTTGTGCCCATTCGCACCATTCACAACCTGGCACTCAATCCCAATTTTGGCGGGGAAGTCATGGTGGTGGGCCTCGGCTGTGAAAAGCTGCAACCTGAACGCCTACTGGAAGGGACGCCGGATGTGCAGGTTATCTCACTGGATGAGAGCAATATTGTGCGCCTACAGGATGAGAAACACGTGGGCTTCCGCTCAATGGTCGATGAGATCCTGCAAGTGGCTGAAAAGCACCTGCAACGCCTGAACCTGCGCCAGCGCGAGACCTGCCCGGCCGCTGATCTGGTGGTGGGCATGCAATGTGGCGGCAGTGATGCTTTCTCTGGTGTGACCGCTAACCCTGCGGTGGGCTACGCCTCTGACTTGCTGGTGCGCTGCGGGGCGACAGTCATGTTCTCGGAAGTGACCGAAGTCCGCGATGCCATCCATTTGTTAACACCGCGCGCCGTCAACGAAGAGGTAGGCAGACGGCTGCTCGAAGAGATGAAATGGTACGATGACTATCTCGAAACCGGTAAAACTGACCGCAGCGCTAACCCTTCTCCGGGGAATAAAAAGGGCGGGCTGGCAAATGTGGTTGAGAAAGCACTGGGTTCAATTGCCAAATCGGGCCGCAGCGCCATTGCGGAAGTGCTCTCTCCCGGTCAGCGCCCAACTCAGCGGGGGCTGATCTTTGCCGCCACACCCGCCAGTGATTTTGTCTGCGGCACCCAACAATTGGCCTCTGGCATTACCGTGCAGGTATTTACCACCGGGCGCGGCACCCCCTATGGGCTAGCGGCAGTGCCGGTGATCAAAATGGCGACGCGCACTGATCTGGCTAACCGCTGGCATGATTTGATGGATATCGACGCCGGAACCATTGCCACTGGTGATGCAACCATTGAAGAGGTCGGCCAGAAATTATTTGAATTGATTCTGGATATTGCCAGTGATCGCAAGCGCACGTGGTCAGATCAGTGGGGGCTGCGCAATGCCTTGGCGGTGTTTAACCCCGCGCCGGTGACCTAACACTCTCTGCACCGCGACTTTCTGCACTGCTCTTGGCCGAGTCACTGACTCGGCCTTGTTTGTTCACCCCACGACTTTTGCTCACCCCGCTACTCCTGTTCCCCCAACTGCAAGGCCACATACAGCAACAGACGGTCATCAAAGTTCGCCAAATCCAGCCCTGTCAGCTCCGAAATACGATTCAGTCGATATTCCAAGGTGTTACGGTGAATGAAAAGCGCTTTTGCCGTCGCCGTCGGCTGTACATTGTGGCGAAACCAACAGGCTAACGTCCGGCGCAGCAGGCCATTGCTGTCCATTGCCCGCAATTTGGCTAACGGCAACGCCAGCTCATTGGCTTGCCAGCCGCCGCGCAGACTGTCCAGCAGAACCGGCAGCACCAAATCCTGATAGTAATAGCTACGTTGCTCCGGCAACCGCTGTTTGCCCACCGCCATCGTGGTGCGGGCTGTTCGGTATGAGCGGGCGATGCTGCCGGGGCCAGTAAAAAAGTTCCCCAATGAGAGCCGCACCCGCAGGCGGCCTCGCTCCGTCATGCGGGAGAGTAACAACTCCATCCGCCGCCGATGGTCAATAGCATCCCAGCGGCCATGACTGTTCAGCGCCGGTTTCAGCACCACCATTTCAGTCAGGGAGACAATCGCGATCAGGTTGTTGCGCTCCGGCGTCGTCAGCAGGGTTTGCAGCTCCTGCAACTCCGACATGGCGCTGTCGACACTCAACTGGCCGCTGTCCACATCCACCACCGCCACCACCCGCGGCTCATTGATATCTACCCCAAGCCGCTGCGCCCATTCAATCAGCGCGGGTGATATCTCTTCAGTACGAATTAGGTTGAGTACCAGCTCTTCACGTAAACGGCTGTCTTGCGCCAGCAGATGCACTAGCCGCGCCTGCTCCATCATCATCTCTGCGGCCATGCAGACCAGTTCGCCATATTGGCGCAGTTGGCCCGGATTGCCAGTCAAACCAATCACCCCGACGATCTCCCCCTCAAGGCGCAACGGCAGGTTGATCCCCGGCCTCACGCCGTGCAACTGGCGAGCCACCGCGTCATCAATATCGACGATCCGGCCATGAGAGAGCGACAATAGCGCCCCTTCATGCAGCTCGCCGAGGCGCTCTTCATCGCCGCTGCCAATGATCCGCCCTTTGCCATCCATTACATTGATATTGGTATCAATGATCTTCATGGTACGGGTGACGATCTCTTGGGCTAGTCGGGGGTCAAGATTATATACACTCATGGAAGGGCCTCAATCTGGGCTGATGCACCAGCATATGAGGTCTGACGAGGGATTACATTGGACAAATGCCCAACTTACATCATGAAGAGAAAGAGTTGCGGCGAGGGTCACAAAAATGGCGAATACAAGCGGGGTGTTGTGGGAAATAGGGGCGGTCAGACAGGAGATCGGGGCCAATCCATCGTCAGCCCTGATCACCTGCAAATTAGGCTTTGCCCGCCGCCATACCTATCGCCAGTGTCGCGGCGATATTCCGTGCGGTTCGGAACACATTATCGGCGGCATTATCCAGCGCCTGCTCTAAAGTGCAAATACTGTAAATCACACTGAATACCGCATCCAGACCCTGCTCATACACCACATCCACATCGTCTGTCAGGCTACCGGCAATCCCAATCACCGGTTTGTTATAACGTTTAGCCACTCTGGCGACCCCAATAGGAACCTTGCCGTGAATGGTTTGGCTGTCGATGCGCCCTTCGCCAGTAATCACAAAAGTGGCGTCCCGCACCAGTGCGTCCAGACCGAGCGCATCCGTCACAATATTGATGCCAGGACTTAAGGTCGCCCCACAAAATGCGAGCAGTGCCGCACCTAATCCCCCTGCCGCACCCGCCCCTTCAACCTGATCAACGTCAATATCCAGATAACGTTTTATCACGCCAGCATAGTGCAATAACCCCTCATCCAGTTGGGCGATCATGTCTGGTGTCGCGCCTTTTTGCGGCCCGAAAACTGCCGAGGCCCCTTCGCTGCCGGTTAGCGGATTAGTGACATCACAGGCGACATCAATTTGGCACTGCTGAATACGGGGGTCGAGGGCGGTGATATCAATCACATCCAGATCAGCCAGTTTATCGCCCCCCAACCCCAGCGGCTGGCCCTGCTTATTCAGCAGCTTAACCCCCAGCGCCTGCGCCATACCTGCGCCACCATCATTGGTTGCGCTGCCACCGATACCGATAATGATATGTTTCACCCCCTGATTCAGCGCGTGCAAAATCAGTTCACCCGTGCCATAGGAGGTGGTTTTCAGTGGATTACGCTGTGCGATGGGGACAAGCTCCAGCCCGCTGGCGGCGGCCATTTCAATAAATGCGCACTTTTCATCACCGGAGATACCGTAAAAAGCATCGACGTTATCCCCTAACGGGCCGGTCACATCGACCTTGATAATTCTGCCAGCAGTCGCCGCGACCATGGCTTCTACTGTGCCTTCGCCACCATCAGCAACCGGCAACTTGATATAGTGCGCGTCAGGAAACTGGGTGCGAAAACCCGCTTCAATCTGCACCGCAACCTCTAGCGCGGATAAACTTTCTTTATAAGAGTCCGGGGCGATGACTATTTTCATAAATGATTCAATCTCATGAGCTATCCGACATCACGCAGGCTCAGACTTTATCAATCAGCCGTTCAGGATATCGGGATGCTTATCAGTATAGCTTTGCTACTCAATGGTCGGCACCTGAGAGTGCCGACATCACTGATTAACGTGTCACTTCAACAACTAACGTGTCACTTCAACCTTGGCCAATTTCTCGTAATAACAGGCCAACGCGCTGTGGTCGGCATCACCCAACCCATCCGCTTTCAGTGCCTGCATCATCTCCATGACGGCCGCAGTCAGTGGCAATTGCGCCCCTACGCCGTGAGACGTGTCGAGAGCATTAGCCAAGTCTTTGATATGTAAATCAATGCGGAAGCCCGGTTTGAAGTTACGATCCATCACCATTGGCGCTTTGGCTTCCAGTACGGTACTGCCCGCCAGCCCACCACGAATGGCCTGAAACACCAGATCAGGATTCACGCCCGCTTTGGTCGCCAAGACCAGCGCTTCAGACATCGCCGCAATATTCAGCGCCACCACCACCTGATTAGCCAGTTTGGTCACATTACCAGCACCGATATCTCCGGTATGCACCACAGAGCCACCCATAGCTTTCATGATGTCGAAGCACTTATCGAACACCGCTTTATCGCCGCCGACCATTACGGACAAGGTGCCATCAATAGCTTTTGGCTCGCCACCACTGACCGGCGCATCTAACATGGCGACCTGTTTTACCTCCAGTGCTTCGCTGATTTCACGGCTAACCAAAGGGGCAATCGAACTCATATCAATCAGCACAGCCCCCGGTTTTGCCCCTTCAATCACGCCATTCTCACCTAACACCACCTCTTTCACATGGGGGGAGTTAGGCAACATGGTGATAATAATGTCGCACTCTGCTGCTAGCGCTTTTGGGGTGGCCGCCGCAGTCGCACCGGCACTGAGCAGCTCATCCAGTGCCGCAGAATTCCGATCAAGAACCATTAATGAGTAGCCTGCTTTCAACAGATTTTTACTCATTGGCTTTCCCATAATCCCTAAACCAATAAAGCCGATTTTCATTTGTCACTCCTCAATTTAAGTCGCAAGGCCGTCAATACGGCAGCGCTGAATGCTTGATACAGACTCACTACTATTTCTTAAATTTGTCGCACAGCGCCTGAGTTGCACTGCGGAATACCCCCAAATCACTGCCGACCGCCACAAAAGTGGCGCCCCACTCCAGATAGCGGCGGGCATCAGCATCAACAGGGGCCAGAATACCGCTCGGCTTACCCTGCGCTTTGGCACGGTCAAAAATATGACGAATCACTTTTTGTACTTCGGGATGGTTTGGCTGCCCCAAATAACCCAGCGCAGCGGAGAGATCCCCCGGCCCGACAAATATGCCATCCACCCCCTCGACTGCGGCGATAGCATCTAGATTGTCGACCCCTAGCTGACTTTCGATTTGCACCAGCACGGTAATGTTGTCATTGATGGTAGCGAAGTAGTCCGGCACAGTGCCGTAATGGTTGCCACGATGGGAGACGGAAACCCCGCGTATCCCTGCGGGCGGATAGCGGGTTGAAGCCACCGCACGTACCGCCTCCTCCTCACTCTCAACAAAAGGAATCAGGAAGTTGTAGAAACCGATATCCAATAAGCGCTTGATAATAATTGGCTCATTGCAAGGTGCGCGTACCACGGGGGCGCTGCCGCTACCTGTCAGAGCCATAAGCTGCGGAATAAATGTCGTGACATCATTCGGGGCGTGTTCACCGTCCAATACCAACCAATCAAACCCCGCCAGACCCAGAACTTCCGCTGAGATATGATTTGCCAGCGCACTCCAGCAGCCAATCAGGGTTTGCCCTTGCTGTAGGTTGCGGCGGAACTGATTAGGATAATTTGGGAGACTCATTTTCGATCCTTATGATAGAACGCCCGGCCTGAAACGAAGGCTCGATGCAGGGCGTTATGCAATTCAGGTTGCCAGCGCACACAGCACGCATTTTGTGGCTTAATCTTGTGCCTGTTTCTGTACGATTCGGTATCGCTACAATTCACGGTAATCATTATAAAAACTACGTTCCAATAAACCATCGGGCAAAAGAACAAGAATAATAAGTTATTCGCGAATGCTTATAGGCAGATGCACAATACAATGCAGACTGCTTCACAGACTCTGGCCGCGTAAAATCACCTAATACTTAGGATGCTATCGATGAGCCACTAAAGAGTTCACCAGATCTCGCCACAGTAGTGATAAGGTACAGAGTCGGCAGGTGGAGAGTGTCAATCCGTTTTGAACTCTCTGCCGCTGGCACTATTTGCGCAATAGGCCAAGGTAAACCACACTTGCCAGAGACGAAGTTGGAGGAGAGCAACGTGCAACGTGAACAAGTATTAAGCAGTGCGCTCAATCTGTTAGAGCTACAAGGATTGGCAAATACGACTCTGGAGATGCTGGCAAAAGAGGTCTCGGTTGAAATCAGTGACCTAACCCGTTTTTGGCCCGACCGCGAGGCACTACTATATGACTGCCTGCGCTACCACGGTCAGCAGATAGATACCTGGCGGCGTCAATTGCAGTTGGATGAGACATTATCGCCGAAACAAAAGCTACTGGCGCGCTATCAGGCGCTCAGTGAACAAGTACAAAATCAGCGCTATCCCGGCTGCTTGTTTATTGCAGCCTGTAGCTTTTATCCCGATGATATCCACCCTATCCACCAATTGGCAGAGCAACAAAAAGAAGCCTCGCTGCACTATACTCTGGAATTGCTGAGAGAGATGGAGGCTGATGATGCCGAGATGGTCGCCCAGCAAATGGAGTTGATTTTGGAAGGTTGCTTGAGCAAGTTGCTGGTAAAACGCCAACTGGCCGATGTTGACGTCGCTAAATGTCTGGCAGAAGATGTATTGGCCGTCGCCCAGTGCCGAAAAAATGGTGCATTAAGCTAAGCTGTGCCAGGGTAGGATTTCAGGCCAATTTGCGCAGAACTTTGCACTTTTGCCTGAAAAGAGAGCGATCAACACGCTTTTAGGGATTTTAAGCTATAAATTCGTTGACGATCAGCGCCCAATACGGTTTAATGCGCCCCGTTGCCCGGATAGCTCAGTCGGTAGAGCAGGGGATTGAAAATCCCCGTGTCCTTGGTTCGATTCCGAGTCCGGGCACCACTTTCACTTCTCCCCACGTCTTCTGAATTCAAGTAAACTCCTTTATAATCACTATCATACTCAACATTAATCCATTTTAAGTTCCACTGAGGTCAACCTACATCAACACCAATCAAGTGATGTTTGGGGGCTTAACTGGGGGCTTATCTTGTTCAATGTGATTTAGGGGCCCCCAAATGCCACTCAATGCCAGACAAGTCGAGACTGCAAAGCCGAAAGAGAAAGATTACAAACTTACTGATGAGCGCGGCCTTTTTCTGCTGGTCACCACCAACGGCCGTAAATATTGGCGCATGAAATACCGTGTATCAGGAAAAGAGAAAAAGCTCTCCATTGGTGTCTACCCTGATATCTCATTGGCCGAGGCCAGACTAAAACGTGAAGAAGCACGAAAACTCCTCGCCGAGGGTCATGACCCCAGCGAGCAAAAACAGCGCGAGAAGCAAACCAAAAAATTCACAGTAGAAAATACCTTCCATACCCTCGCTACTGAATGGCATACCTACAAATGTACGTCATGGTCTGCAAGCTATGCAGAAAGCGTCCTGGAGGCCCTTGAGAAGGATATCTTCCCACATGTAGGGAAACGCCCTGTCACAGAGATCCTCCCGCTGGAGATGCTTCAGGTGCTGCGCCTGATAGAAAAGCGCGGTGCTCTGGAGAAAATGCGTAAAGTGCGGCAATTCTGTAATCAGATTTTCCGTTATGCCATTGCCACTGGCCGGGCAACGGTGAACCCTGTGGCAGAACTGGCCGGAGCCTTGAGTCCCCCCAAAACAGAGCACTTCCCTCATCTAATCGCCAGAGAGCTTCCTGAGTTCCTTCAGAAGTTGGCTGAATATCACGGTAGTCCCCTCACCCGCCTCGCCACTCGACTGCTTTTATTGACCGGTGTTCGCACTGTCGAATTGCGGGCAGCAGAATGGCAAGAGTTTGATTTCGACAACGCTCTGTGGACAGTACCGGAAAGTCGCATGAAAATGCGGCGTAAACATGTCGTTCCCCTGACCCGGCAAGTCACTGCCATCCTGCGGGAACTTCAGAACGTAACTGGAAGCTATCGGCTGGTTTTTCCTGGACGTAACGACGTCAATAAGCCCATGAGCGAAGCCAGCATTAATATGGTGCTAAAGCGTATTGGTTATGATGGTAAAGCGACAGGACATGGTTTTCGTCACACCATGAGTACCATTTTGCATGAACAGAGCTATAACTCGGCCTGGATTGAACTCCAGCTCGCACATGCGGATAAAAACAGTATCCGGGGAACCTATAACCATGCTTTGTATCTGGAGCAACGGCGGGAAATGATGCAGTGGTATGCCGATTATATTGACTCTCTGGAACACAGAGGAGTCATGCCTGTCTCATCTGTTGCGAAATAACCTGTACCCCAAAACCCACAATGTCAGTGCTCATCCTTGCGTTGTGGGTTTGTTTTTTTGTCATCAGCCCCAAGGGGGGTATACAGCTGTCGAGTACTGTTCCATGAATGGCCTGGAATAATGTTGTCGTCAGCACCTAAAGCCGCTCAGGGACGATCCAGGCCATTATGAAGCCAACGATAAGTTGCACTGCCGTTTTACTCTCCGGATGAAACGGAATACCACCCTGTTATTTTAACAATTGAAGATGGCTCATACTGCCGTAGAAGACAACTAATCGATCATACTCTTCTGCATCATAGAAGTTACAGATCCCACGGCCAAACTCTTTGGCGACCTCAATGACAAACTTCACCACCAATGCAATATCTGTTTCGTGACTGGCACCGGTAGCACAACCAGGAACTACGGATTCCGTACAAATAGCGACACCGACGACAGGGACTATTGTAGCCGTTGATGGTTGCATAATGCTGTTAATATGATGAATACCATTCCCGTAAGGAGTAATACCTGTAGCCGAAACCTGCAGGTGAACGCATTCTGGGAGAAGCCAAATGATCCACCGACGGTACCGGGTCACCCGGATCGCAGTCTCACCAGCATGGGGATATACGTCTTTAATACAGAATTTCTCTGTGAATGTTAAATATTGTGCAAAAGTAGCCATGATTTCGGTAATGATATTTTGCCGAAGATAACCCGGCAGGGTCTTGTCTGGGCACATCCATTCGCCCTTTCTTGTGTGTCATCAGTTTCAGTTGATCCAGCCGGGCACGCCGACACAGAATGTGTTTATCGAGAGTTTTAACGGGCGCTTTCATGATGAATGTCTGAATGAGCACTGGTTCAGCGACACCATTCACGCCAAGAAAATCATTAATGACTGGCGGCAGGACTATAACGAATGCAGACCATATTCAGCACTGGATTATCAGACGCCATCAGAGTTTGCAGCAAGGTGGAGAATTCGGAAGTAAACAGACCGACATTACAACTGACGGTTGTATCTAATATCGGGGGCAGGTCAAGGGTTACCATGTTTATTTAACAATATTTCCCCAGTATACAATAGGAATACATTGCACCCATCTATCATTGTCGTCATTCTTGACCCTTAATTTTATGACGATTTTGCTAGTTACTGAATCCTCAGCAGTTCCTCCCTACATATGAACAGCTACAGACATAAAAACCAGCTCAACAGGTATTCGAAATTATTTGACCACTAGACAAAAAGGAAAATAGCAGATGAGTGAAGCAGGAGTGAATCAAGCTACCGAGGCCGATCCGCTGGGACCTGCGGATCGTGCACGCTCTGACTTTGTGCGTGACATGGTACAGCGGCGTGAAACATCTTCGCTCGGCTCGGCGACGTGGTCCGCCCCCACGCCAAAACGCATTGTGCAGTTCTGGGATGATCTGCAGAGACTGCCTGAAGACGTCAAAGCTTGCATGAATTCTTGGAAGCAACTGGAACGGAGTGGGTTTGAGTTAGAAGTGTTCGACAAGAAATCTGCGAGTGCTTTCATTCGAAGCCGCTTAGGGACTCGCTATGAGGACGCTTTTAACAGGTGCTACCACCCTTCAATGATGTCGGACTACTTTCGTTACTCGTACGTGTTCGTGGAGGGGGATTCTACATCGATGCCGATGATGTCTACCATGGAACGCCTATTGACCAACTCTTCATCAATGGACAGTTGAAGCTTCAACCGTTTTGCTACGACGTTGCAACGTCTCAAATGGTGGATCCGTCCATATTTACAAAGCCTGGAGCCAATCAGCCTGGGTGGATTTTCTACTTCAATACCACTCCTCTGATCGCGTCACCCCGTCATCCTATTGTTGAAAGAGCGTTGTTGAACGCCACCGTGTCTCTAGAAGCGGGCAGAGCGAAAGAGTTGCCTGAGGTCCAGGCTACGACGGGGCCTGGAAATCTTACAAGGTCGGTATTCGAAGTGATTAGCGAGGGGTTGTAACGGTCAACTAAAACCGGACACGGATTTAGGCACATTGCTCTAGTCGGCGTTCATATTCATCCGGCGATATATTTCCCAGCCGATAATGCCGCCTTTTCAGATTATAAAAACTGTCAATATAATCGATAACATCAGCGATACCCTGACTTCGGGTTTCATAACGACGATAGTTAACCCTCTCAGCTTTCAGGCTGCGGAAAAACCTTTCCGTAACAGCATTATCCAGGCAGTTACCTTTTCGGCTCATGCTACCTGTAACATCCAGCTCCTGCTGGCAGGATTGGAACTGCGCGCTGGTATATTGCGCCCCTTGATCGCTATGGAACACCACTGACCCTGTGGGTCGTCGTTTATTTACGGCCAGCCTTAAGGCCCGGACAGTCAAGTCGCTGTCCGGTTTGTCTGAGAAGGCCCAACTCACTATTTCTCTTGAACATAAGTCCATCACGATAGCCAGATATAACCAGCCCTGAGCGGTACGCAGATAGGTAATATCACCTGACCACCAGGTATTCAATGTCTCTGGATTAAACTGCCGGTTCAACAGATTAGCGGCCACGACAGCGGGTTTTCCACCGCATGGATAGCGATGACGCCCAGGCCGTTTAGCTATCAGTAATAAGTTTTTCATTATCTGCCGAACGCGGTATCTGCCCACGTTAAAACCTTGTTCCCATAACTCGATTCACATGCGCCGGCTGCCATATGTGGCATCCATTTCCGCGTGAACATGCTTAGCCGCCGCGTGCAACATCAGAACATCGGGCTTGATCATTAGCCGACGACTACGGGCATAAAATACACTGCGCGTAAGCGACAGGCAGCGGCATACCTGTTGGATGTTTGCACCGACCTTCTTCAGCTTCACCGCGACTTTTTGTCGTTGTTCATTTCCATGGCGAAGAAGGCCGAAGCCTTTTTTAACAGGTCATTGTCGCTCTGCAACTGCCGTACCTGCTTTTCAAGTTCTTGTATTCGCCGTTGTTCCGGTGTTATAGCACTGGCTATCGGTGTGTTTCCGCGGATCTCTCCGCGATACTGCCTTAGCCAGCGTTGTAAGGTTGAAAGGCCAATATTCATTGTTTCAGCAGCCTGGGTCACCGGGTACTTATGCTGAAGAACCAGATTGACGCACTCCTGTTTAAACTCATGAGTAAATGATTTTTTTCGCATTCTCACCTCGTTAGTGTTGCTCATTATATCTCTAACAAAGTGTCCGGAATGATTAGACCATTACACCGGGTTCTTTCTTCACCGTAACTCACCGCATCAGGAGATTGACATCGAGATTGCCGGCAATATGCCGAGTCGCCTAATTGTCAATGTCTTCTACAACCCCGGTGACGAAGGTGCACAGTTCGACTACGGCTACCGAGGTGCTCCAAGCTACATCGAACTGGGCTTCGACGCTTCGAAGGACGTGCATCGGTATGCCATCGAATGGACCCCGTGGGAGATCCGATGGTTAGTGGATGACCAACTGATCCATCGACGTGTGCTTTGGGATCCAACACCAATTCCGCATTTGTCCATGAAACTGCATTTCAACACTTGGCCCTCTCGATCCTCTCAGCTTGCGGGGCGTCTTAACACCCGCCGACTTCCGACTATGACCAACGTTCAATCGATTCGCGTGCTTGCGTACGGCCCATCGGTACGCAAGCAGCAGGTTAGGGTTCTCCAAGCTTTGGACGGACCAGTTATCAAAGGAGATTCAAGATGAAAATACTCTCTTACAACCCGGGCCATGACGGCGCATTTGCGTATATCGAGGATGGCCGCTTGGTATTCTCCATTGAGGCCGAGAAGAGTTCGAAGTACCGACATTCATTGCTATCAGTTCCCGATGTATTCGACACACTTGCCGAACTTCATGCTGCTCCCGACGTGCTGTGCAAAGGAGGATGGTGGCCCGGCGACTCTCCGCGCGGAGGGGATAGGGTGGCTGAATACCGTGGCAGTGATCACGACCGAGTGATTGTCAGCAAGAAGCGCTTGTTGGGAAAGACCATCGACTTCTTCTCATCATCCCATGAGCGATCGCACCTTCTATGCGCATTTGGGATGTCTATCCTCGTTGCAACTAGACACAACCCTGTAATCAAAGAGTTTGATACTCGCCGGATCGCCGCTGGGAAAACCAAAAAAGTAGCATTAACAGCCTGTATCCAGAAGCTAGTAACGATCCAGAACGCTATGCTTAAAAAGAATGAAGCATGGGATCCACTGTACCATCGACATGCTTCGTAGGATTAGGTGCGCAAGACAGTTGCTATGCTCAAAATATAGGGAAAAATTGTCCAAGGGCACCCCATTATGAGGAAAAAAGTGTCTACGAAACTCAAACTTATTCAGGTGGCTAATCATTCAATTTAATCTAAATGATAGAATATAATTCTCAAGCTAATCATTTCCTGTAAACTTGACCTCAAAAATGTTCGACCAGTTTTTTCCCGTGACATAAACCTTGTCAGAGATAGGGTCATAAGCAATGCCATTGAGTGTATTGGTATTTTTATCAAAATTGTCAAGATTAAATTGTATGCCAGCCAAGTCAATCCATTTGATGACTTTACCATCCTCAGGATTTATAACGAGAATGAAATCGGTATACCAGACATTCGCATAGATAAGCCCGTTTATCCATTCAAGCTCATTAATTTTCTCGATTTTTTTACCGTCAAAAGTCACCTGAATTTTTTTCTGGATCGAAAAGTCATCAGAACGGCGGAAATAAATATCTGCACTACCATCACTCATAATAAGAAGTTTGCCATCGGTTGTTAAACCCCATCCTTCTCCCTCATAGTCAAACGAGTTAATAACTTTAAGATTGTCAGGATCCATAACCAATATCTTTTTCTCTCTCCATGTTAAGGTATAGTATTTCCCATCTAATTTTGTAAGCCCTTCCCCCCATACGTCAGCAGGTAAATCAACCGACTTAATCAGCTCACCATTTTTAGAGTCAATGATGTTAATTTTGGACTTTTTATATAGGCCTGTAGATTCGACAATATGGCCACGGTCAAAAATTAGTCCCTGCGTAAAAGACTCTTGATTATGAGGAATTTTACTAATAATCCTATATCCTTCTTTATCAGGTGCAGCGAAAGCATAATGTGTTGTCATAAGTATGTACGCTGAAAGAAAAGCTAACAATATATGTGTTTTTAAAGAAATATTATCCTGAATCATCATGCCTTCCATAATCATAGTGAAAAAGAAAATCTTATACCAAAGACATTACATTACCAATGATTATGATTTCAATGATTTTAAATTCTGTTTTAGAATATTTTAAATGAAAAGCCATATATTATATTGATTTAATAGATAAAAATAATTAAACAAATAACTCATAAGTATGATTTATGTCACGAAATCTAATATATAGGAGAATTCTTCTTTACGAGGACATTGAATTTATGTTTTTTAAAAGAGGAAGGCTAATTTCTGGAAAAATTAGTTAACCATGAAAAAAATTCATTAACAATAGCTCAATCTCTGACAATTAATGGAATTGCATATGGATAATAAACTTGGTGCATTAATACTGAATAGTTTCCAAAAATACCCAGAGAGGATTGCTCTCGAAACGGAATTTTCTAAACTAACTTACAAAGAGTTATTAAGTGAAGTTAATGAAGTTCTCCGGTTATTAATCTCCAAAAATGTGACATACGGGTCGAAAGTTATTGTTGAGCTGAAGAGGGGGCCGGAATGTATTTACTATATATTAGCGTTGATTAAACTCGGTGCGATATATATCCCTATTGATCCAGACCATCCTGAGATTAGAAAGAGTTTTATAAAAGAAGATGTAAATGCCGAGTTTATTATCTCGAAAAAAAATTCACTAGATGAAAAAGCAATCACAGAAATTAGGAAAGCAAAAATATCTCATAGAACTGGAAAAGCAGCTGAAGCTGGCCCCCAGCTCGCATATATTCTCTACACATCAGGAACGACAGGAAAACCTAAAGGCGTAAAAATTAAGGCTTCAGCCGTCGCCAGCCTTCTGAATTGGATGACTAAAACATACGGCTTTGACACCGAAACCCGAATCCTCAACAAAACAGCGTTAACGTTTGATGCTTCAGTGTGGGAAATGTTAATACCCTTTATTTGTGGGGGGACGCTCTGCCTGGCAGATCCCGATAAAGATATAATTCCTAATTATCTCATAGAGATGATCCTCAGATTCAACATTAATACCGTCCAGTTTGTGCCAGCTATGCTTAGGAAAGTCCTCAATGAACCAGCCTTCAAACAATGTAGGTCGCTTAAAAATGTCTTTGTCGGGGGCGAAATTCTTACAAACGAACTAGCTAAAGCATTTTTCAGTGCCTCTAAAGCGGCACTGCACAATCTTTATGGGCCAACAGAAACTACCATACAGGTGCTAACACATACCGTGACGAAAGCTGACCTGCTGAATGATATCCCAGTTGGTAGACCCGTTTCAGGTGTTCAGGCATACATTTTATCACAAAATGAAAACGAAGCTGCGGTGGATGAAATTGGTGAACTATGCATAAGCGGTATCGCATTGGCTGAAGGTTACATCAGTTGCGAATCTGAGGAGCGAAAAAGGTTTGTTTTTATCGAGACGCTTCCCGACTCCCCCCGTGTTTACAGAACAGGTGATCTTGCTTACCGGAATATTGTTGGGGACATCTTTTTTTGTGGGCGGCTTGATGAACAGATAAAAATTAACGGATACCGTGTTGATTTGAATGAAATAGAAGCTGTATTAAATACTCATCACGCTGTTGATTCGGTAGTCGTCAGTAAAGAGAGCAACGGAGATCTTAACCGCCTAATTGCCTTTCTGAAATGTAATAAAACAGAAGATGCGCTTTTTGAACAGCTCACTGACCAGATACAGAATACGTTGCCACATTATATGTGGCCAGCAGATTATTATATTGTGGATGAAATACCATTAACCGCTCACGCTAAAACAGATCGCAAGACGCTATTTGAAAAAGGTAAGAAAATAAAATTAACTCAGAGAGATAAACCAGAAAGCAATAAAAATACAAAATTAAAAAAATCCATATTACATATTTGGCAGGACACTTTAAATAATAAAGAAATAGGGCTAGATAGTGATTTTTATTCCTGTGGAGGGAACTCCGTTGAGGCCATGATTATTGCAATGAAAATAAGGGAGCAGGAAGGGATTAACTTTTCGCTGGAGGAGATACTCAGATTCAGAAATGTCAGAAATATTGCTGACAGTATTTCCTAAAAAACACACACCATTCAGAGAGGAATGACAGTGATTAAAGCCACACAGACAGTCGAAAGTATTTGGAAAGCTGACCTAAAAGCCCAAGAAAACAACACTAGTTACAATGAGCATAAAACCGTATGTATTAAGGGACCAGTATCAATAACTACACTCACTGCTGCTGCCGAAGTGGTTCTGGCGCGGCACAGCGTATTTTCAGTGAAATACATATATAACGATGAAGGATTATGGATTGATGATACCCAGCAGGTGCAGGTAGCGAACATCACTAACCTTGTGGTAAGTTCGCAGGAACAGGCACTCGCAGTATTAGATGATGCCGCACACCAGTTATTCGACATCTATAATGGACCATTATACTGTCTCAGTATAATATATTGCCCGAATGAAGAAAAAACATTTGTTAATTTAACTGCCCATCATCTCATTATCGATGGCTGGTCTTTTTCGATTTTCTTTAAAGAATTATCTGAAGAATATAAGTACGTCGGGATTCCCGCTACACGGCATCTCGACCTGGCTAAATATGACTTCACAAAAGCAGCATTAATAGAACATCAAAGTATAATAAATGGACACTTAGATGAGTCACTGAGCTACTGGAAATCTCAGCATCTAAGCCTTGCTGATAATATAAAGCTTCCCGCAGATTTCACATATAAGTCATCTACCAATCAGGAAGGCTCATCCATTGAATTTACCCTGAAAAATATTATTACTGACAAAATAAGGAAATTGTCATTAGAACAAAATGTCTCAATTTATTCTGTCTTGATGGCTTTATATGCATCATTACTTTACCGCTATACAGAACAGGAAACTATTAATATAGGAATGCCAGTACTAAATAGACATAATACAGATGAAATGTCTATGATAGGGTGCTTCGTTAATACTTTAGCATTACATCTTGAGTTTGATGAAAATATCTCGTTCAAAAATGTGTTGGCACATACCGTTAATAAGTTGAATGGTGCACTGAAGAATCAGCGTGTACCTTTCCCGTTGTTAGTGAAGGAACTAAATATAAAAACAGATCCAAGTGTGCACCCATTGTTCCAAACGATGCTCACTTGGCTTGGGAAAGACATCCCTTTCGACTTGGGAAAAGGATTTTCAGCAGAGGATATTCGCATAAGTCGCCGGCATGTTAAATTTGATTTATTAATCAATATCAGAGAACGTGCCGATCAACTCATTTTAGACATAGAATATAACAGTGCCGTTTTTAAACCTTCGACCATCAGTCGTATTTTTGCACATTTTGAAACTCTAGCAGAGTCACTCCTCAGTGATATAGATGTGCAGGTCAGTAGCGCTGAGATTCTGCCGACCTGCGAACGTGAGGAAATAAAGGCTTGGAACGCTACACAAGCCAGTTATCCAGATACGAACATATTAGAAATTATCCTCGCAGTCATGAAAGAAAAAAAATCGTCAGTCGCACTGGAATACGGTAACAGTACCCTTACATTCGGGCGTTTAGATGAGCGTACTGCGGAAATTGCGCAGTGGCTTCAGAGTAAGACTGAGGCTCAGTTTATTGGTGTCGTTTTGGAAAGATCCTTCGAAATGACAATGGCGTTGTTAGCCATTATGAGAGCGGGAAAGGCCTGGGTACCTATTGATCCGGAATACCCACAGAACCGTATTGACTATATGATCCAAGATTCTGGTGTTGACCTAATCCTGACGCAAGAGAAGTTTTTTGAGAAACTAGAAAACTTTAGCGGTGAAGCGGTCACGCTAGAGAATGCTGTCAGCGAAATACAGGTATCTAATCCCTGCGGGCCCACGATAAACCTGACTCCAGACAGCAGTGCTTATATGATTTACACATCAGGTTCAACGGGCCAGCCGAAAGGGGTTATCAACACACACAAAGGACTATTCAACCGGCTGTACTGGATGCAAGATAAATACAAGCTAACGTCAAAAGATCGTGTTCTGCAGAAAACCCCGTTTAGCTTTGATGTATCTGTCTGGGAGTTTTTCTGGCCACTAATGTCAGGTGCGCGCATTGTCATCGCTAGACCAGGTGGACACCGGGATACTAGCTATCTGAAAGAACTGATAGCGGATAAAAAAGTCACTGTACTGCATTTCGTGCCCTCAATGCTGAATGCGTTTTTGGAGGAAGATGAACTTGCCATGAAATGTGCAAGCTTGGTAAGTGTTTTCTGTAGTGGCGAAGCCCTTTCCTCTGAAATAATTAAATCCTTTTATGCGCAACTACCCTGCAGCCTTCATAATTTATATGGGCCAACAGAAGCGGCTATCGATGTATCATTCTGGGAGTGTGAAAGAAATTACGATGGCAATGTCGTACCCATCGGTAAACCTGTGGCTAATACGCAACTATATGTTTTAAACAAAGCGCATATGATGCAGCCTATAGGGGTTGCTGGTGAACTATTTATTGCAGGTGTGCAACTGGCTGAAGGTTATAATAACAAGCCTGAACTAACCAAAAGTGCATTCATTGATATTATCGGTGATGGCGAAAAACACACTCGGATGTATAAAACTGGTGACCGGGCCCGCTACAATTTTGACGGTAATATTGAATATTTGGGCAGGGCGGACCATCAGATTAAACTACGAGGTTTTAGAATTGAACTAGGTGAAATTGAAGCGATTATCTTAACGTGTGAACAGGTTAAGGAATCTGCCGTTGTTCTGGACGAATCCACCGGAGTCAAAAGACTCGTGGCTTATCTGTCACTGAACTCCCGTTCAAACCTATTTTCTGAAGATCAGGAAGTAGCACTTATTAAAGCCGACTTGGCGCAAAAACTACCTGGATTTATGATCCCGAGTCATTACATAGTCCTGGAAAAATTACCTCTTTCCTCAAATGGTAAACTAGATCGTCGTGCATTACCTACCCCCGTAGTGTTCCACGGTAGTCGTGAAGAACCTCAGTTTAACAATGACAAGGAAAAACTGTTTTATGACATTATTAGCAGTCTAATCGCTTCAAGTGCTCTCAGTCTCAGCGACAACTTCTTCAATGTTGGTGGCGACTCAATTCTTGCATTGAAATTAATTTCTGAACTCAAAAAGAGCGCATTAACGCTTTCGCTCAGAGATATCTACGATGCGGGCTGTATCGCTGATATGGTCCATATGACATCAGATTTGAGTAGTGAAAAGGAAGAGAAGTACGAACCATATTTTTTACTCAACCCAATGGATAAAGCAGTCGTCAATAGTAGGGGAATTGATGCCTGGCCTATGAGTGTTTTGCAAAAAGGTATGGTTTACCACTCCTTACTCAATGAAGAGTCATCCATCTATCATGATATTTTCTCATATGTGATTGATGAGGCGTCCGTCAGTGAACTGACCACAAGGATCGAACACGCGATTCGGCATAATCAGCAACTGCAGTGTGTATTTGATTTAACCACCTGTAGTTGCCCAATCCAAATACAGTTATCAGAGGCGATTAAGGGTATTTTTCGGACATCGGTCGTAGGAGACCTCAACCACCATTTGGTTCGCTGGGAACATGAACGTAAACAAGCCCCCTTTGATTTTGAATCTGGCCCGCTGGTTTGTTTTACACTACACACAGTTGATAACCGAGTAATAGCCCTGTCCGTGGATTTTCACCATGCAGTCTTGGATGGTTGGAGTGTATCCATTCTGATTAATGACATCGTCAACGGTATCCACGATATTCCACAGATCGTCGAAGGCGATTACCGTAACGGCTATGCAACATTTGTAGCTGCCGAAACGGAAGCTCTAAATTCAGAGGATTGCCAAGCACACTGGTTGAATATCTCCCGCCAGGAGGCCTGCCAGAACTTCGGGTTAGATGTCGATATCGACACTAGCACATCAGAAACACTCATCCTTTCAGATGATTTCATTAGTTCGATGCGTAGACTAAGCCGCGAACATTCGGTTCCACTGAAAACAGTAGCACTGTATTTTCATTATCTGGCTTTGAGCGCAGTCTGTGGAAAAAAGAATATTTGCTTCGGCCATGTCGTCAATGGTCGGCTGGAATATGAAGGCTCCGAAAAATCATTGGGGCTGTATCTTAATACTCTACCGTTTATCGTAGAAGGAGCGTCTGCCCAAGTATCCGACCTCCTGACAGAAATTTTCAATACCGAAAAAACCAGTCTGAATTATCGACGCTATCCATTAGCAAACATATTGAAGGCAGCTAACCGCGACAACCTGTTCGATGTTGTGTTTAACTTCACCGATTTCCATGTTTACAATGAAGGTAAAAATACAATCAGACAGGCGCGTTATTACGAGCAAACAAACTTTCCTGTGATGATCCATTTCTCCCGTAATCCGTTCACTAGAGAGTATTCCGTAACGCTAAATTACCATGATACGGATAAAAACAGATTATTTGCTAAGGCTTACATTGAAAACTTAACTCAACAACAGAAAAATGACGAGGGAATTACTATTGCTGAAGACGTGGCCGCAATATTTTATGAGGTCACAGGCAACCATGTTGATCCTAATGAAAACTATCATGTCAAGGGGGTGGATTCCATCTCTGCACTGCGTATAACGGCGTTACTCAGAAAGGGGGGTTATAGAGTCAAACTGAAAGATATCGTTGAGTCAGATAGTTTGACAAAACTTTGGACAATTCTTTCCCAGGGTACGATCGAAATGCAGGTGGAAAGTGAAAAGCGTCCCCTTAAATTCGATATTCCTCAGGAACTCAGAGATGATCAGACCGCACAAGATTTTTATCCGCTGACAGATACTCAGCACATGATGGTTGAAAAGTATCGTGAGGAAACAGGCTTCTCAACCTACCATGATGTTTTTGGATATGAGCTGAATCTGAACCATAACCACGAAGATATTGAAAAAATATTGATGCGGCTGATAGCCGCTCACCCTGTGCTTCGTACATCGTTTGTATTAACTGAGGGGCATCTTCCCCTACAGAAAGTCCATAAAACTGGTTTCCTGAACTATCAGTATTTTGATCTCAGTCCGTCAGGTAAACTGGATGCCCATAATGAATATCTCCGGTGGTTTGAAGCCGAAAAAGGAAATCTGTTTGATTTTAGCGAACAGGATCTAGTGCGATTCTACAGCCATAAAATCAATAAAAATCATTTCTTCTTCACCGTCAGTTTCCACCATAGCATTCTTGATGGTTACAGCCTCTCTAACCTTATCAGACTGTTTGTAACCGACTATCAAAACCTATTGGAGGGGAGACAGCTTGGTGAGGCGCCTAACCACGTTGTTCCTGCATTTAAGGAGTTCTGCCTTCTGAGTAAAGAGGAGTCACGCTCGGAAGAGGCCCGCGAATTCTGGAAATCTGTTCTTTTTGAAGAGCCTATTCTTGAACTGTCACGCCCAAACATTGCAAGTAGTCACAAATGGTCGGAGTCAAAGGTCACTTTCAATTCTGAAGTATCTTTAGCCCTCAGTGCCGTCGCGCGGGAGGGGGGGATTTCTCTAAAGCATCTTCTCCAGGCTGTGCATTTTACAGTCATTAGAACGCTTTTTGATACTCCAGATTTGGTTTCTTGCACCTTCAGTGGTGGCAGAACAGACAGTCTTCACTCAGATGAAACTCTGGGCATGTTTTTAAACTTTCTTCCCATCAGGTGTAACCTGTCTGATCTGACAGTGATTGAAGTAGCTCATCATCTTAGGGACTTTGAGAATAAATCACTGCCTTATAAACGCTTTTCCCTATCCGAAATAAATGCGTTTTCTCAGCACAAAAGCTATCTGTCTTCATGTTTCAATTTTACGCGCTTTTCAAACTATCAGGCGATCGCAACCTCTCGCTTTGAAGGAAACGACACTAGTCCCTTATTACGAACCCTCTGGTTTGAACATGCCCATTTTGGGTTGCTCGTTAATGTCGGTTTTGACCTTGCCCTTGATGAAATAGTTATCACCCTTAATGCAAAAAGCAGCGTGATTTCACCCGCTGATTTGGAGCGTTTGGCACGTATGTATGTTAACGCGATTCGTGCTATAGCGTCGGGGCATCACTTTGAATGTGATGCTATACATTGCCTTAATACACACGATATTCGTAGGTGTGAAACAGGAAAAGAATATGAAACTAATTAATCCTGCTGGGATCCATCCGCCTATGGCAGCTTATTCACATCAAGCACTACTGGATAGTGATGAGCCATTGCTGGTTATTTCTGGACAAATAGGAATGTGTTCAGATGGCTCGGTACCTGAGGAACAATCGTTGCAGTTCGGCCTTGCGCTGGACAACATTAGGAAGAATATAGAAGAGCAAAACTTAAGCATTCGGAATATCGTTAAAATGACGTTTTTTTGGGGTGGAGAAATACTGCATGCTGAAGAGCGCAACCGCATCCTGAATGCATGGCTTGAAGGACACCAGCCATGTATGACTATGCTTGTTGTCAAAGGTTTGGCCAGACCCGATCTACTGATTGAAATTGATGCACTTGTGACTGGAGGAACTTTTGATAAATAATTTTACTGAATTTGGACATTCTGAGATCCACACATTCACTGCTCCGGATGGTTACACTTTGCATTACCGTTCTTGGGGCAATGAAGATGCAAAAGAAATTATTGTCATGTTACATGGAGGTGTCAGCCATTCTGGTTGGCAATATCCTCTGGGAAAAAGCTTTTCTCAGCATTCGTCATATCGGTTCATTGCTGTTGATCGCAGAGGTTCTGGACTGAATACACAGAAAAGGGGACACCTCGAATCGGTTCAGCAAGAACTCGGAGATTTATCTTCCTTGCTGCTGAACTTTTCTGAAGCTGGTCTCATCATTCACCTTGCTGGGTGGTGTTTTGGTGGGCAAATCGCAGCTCTTGTTGCGGCTCAACCAGAACTCAGTGGTAAAATTTCAAATCTGATTATGATTACCCCTGGTTTTCGTTTTACAGAGCGTTATGCGGATATTTTGGTAAGGACTACCCGTAGCGTCAAAATAGCATTAAGCAATATCAAATATGAGTCACCTCGTGATATTGATTACTTCCCGGTACCGCTGGCCGTTGAAGATTTTACGAATGACCCAGCCCTTCAGGCGGCCCTGATATCAGATAAGTTGCTGTTAAATAATGTCACCCTGAACACCATAGATGTCTGGCAAGAACTAGCCGACCTCTCACGCACTAACCTGATCTCCTCATCGTGTAAAATTCCGGTCATGTGCATACTCGCTAATCAGGATCGCCTTGTTGATAATCATTCCGTCGCTGATTATTTAAAAAGCCGATATGGTGAGGACAATACCGATATCATCTGGCTTGAAGGTACCCACGCCATTCAGTTCACTGAAGCGGACCGGATTGCAAAATATATCTGCGCTTTTATTCAGTGATAATTTTAAAAGCTGGCCTTCGGGCTAGCTGCTTATTACAGGTCATGACATGAACAGCATCGGCTTTAAGTATTTCCTTCTTTATTCTGTTAGCGTTTTGACAATTGCAGGTACCACAATTGTAGCGCCTTCTCTTCCGGAATTTAACTTTCATAATACACTACTCAGTGTTGAACCTGACTTCCTGTATCGAATGACATTAACGTTACCCGCACTCGCCACAGCACTGGCCGGTCTGCTTCTGGCTTCACTTCGGGTTGCCCCTGATAAAAAAAAACTCATGATCACGGGGTTACTGGGATACGCTGTTTTTGGTAGTTCGGGCTTTTTTACTGACGATGCCATCAAACTTATTTGTTCAAGATTCTTACTTGGAATTTCGGTTGCCATACTGATGTATAGTGTGACTTTTTTTCTTTCAGAAGTAAGAACATCTAAGGACATCCGCAAAACATTCTATAGTCAGTCTGCCTTTATGGGGGGAGCTAATATTCTTGTTTCATTATTTAGCGGTTTCCTTGCAACACTGGATTGGAAATATCCTTTCTTGATCTATCTTATTTCGTTACTTCTGATACCAGGTGTGATTATTTTTCTACATAGTAAGAGTGTGAAAGGTCCGATCAAACAGCCGGATACAACTAATAAAATGACGGGAGTACTGCGTGGTGCAACTTTACCTTTAGTCTTTTGTGCACTTGCATTTTTGAATATGTCACTCTATTTCACAATCCCGTCACTTCTTCCTTACTTTATTAAAAATCTGAATTCTGACAACATTCCATCAGTAGGATTTTGTCTGTCGTTTGTTTGCGCAATGTGGTTTTTTTCATCATTGTATTTTAGGCAGTCACGGATATTTACCACGGACTTCATGCCCGTAAACTGTGGGTTTATGTCTTTGGGACTCGGCTTGTTTATATTGGGAAGTAGTCACTCTTCTTTAATGATTTTTATCGGGTTGTTTTTTATTGGCGTCGGTTTGGGCCTAAACATACCCAACTTCAATATCATTGTAATTTCATTATCAGATGAACGCACACGTCCCATGTTGATATCTATACTGATAACCTCTATTTATCTAGGACAGTTTCTCGCTCCCACTTTCGCCGAACCAGTTATCAGCCAGTTCGGACTGCCTCAGACATTTAAGGTTTATGGCATTATTGCGAGCATGATTGCTATATTTGGATTCACACTCAGCCACTTTAACGCACAGAAGGTATCTTCATAATTTAAAAAATACTGCTGATAAGATTGGGAGGAGATTTTATGATTAACTCCTCTCTGTTAAAGTTTTTCTTGTGGAACCCTTTATTTTCATGCCATCCACACAACACACTGTTGTCGTTGACCTCAATAACCGTCATCTCTTTTTTAGGATGACTCTTCAAAACTACCATATTGCCAACTAACATACACCCTCCTGATTGTGGATTCAGTAAACATTGTCCGTTGTTACCCTTACTGAGAGTACCCGTTCTTTGGTGATATTTCGACATAACAAGTGAATAATTCTTAATTAACACTCATTATAGGATTAAGTTTTACACTTGGCCCAAAAAGTTCGGCGGCATGGAGGTGCCTGAAGTTAAGCGGTTAAAGTCGCTGGCCATCGGGAAGCTTTTTAACCATTTTAAAATGTGATGGTTTCTAGATTAGGGCTTTGTGTTATAAATAGTATATCGTGCGAAAATTCATTCATCTGAAAACTCCCATATATAATTAACGTACAATCATACGATACCCCCAAAATGGGTTTCTTATCATGGTTGTTGATAAAGTAACGGTTGTAAATGAAATATACTTAATA
The DNA here is from genome assembly GCF_003600645.1 of Yersinia rochesterensis. Taxonomy (NCBI): domain Bacteria; kingdom Pseudomonadati; phylum Pseudomonadota; class Gammaproteobacteria; order Enterobacterales; family Yersiniaceae; genus Yersinia; species Yersinia rochesterensis. Next base: position 416,593 of record NZ_CP032482.1, on the reverse strand, counting down.
TCAAAAGCCTTTTTTTATGCAATTAAGGCAAGGATGCCCTCTATGTTACCCACAACTACACAATCGAACCCTTAGCGACTTTCCCCGTCGCTAAGGGCGCTTCCGTTTGCCAGGGTGCTTGGTGGCCTCTGGCTCACTGGCTTATTCTCATGTGCATTTGATGGATAACGGGCTTTTTAGGGGTCTGAAGCCCAACCGTACGAAAACGTACGCTAAGTATATTTTTTAACCAAATTGGTGCTTTCGCTGCTGCCATGACAAAAGATAATTATAAAGGCCATTCATCGCTTTCTTCCGCTTGCTTAAGTGGCCTTAGCTGTCCTTTTGTTACCTGTTCTGCCAGCGTGAATGTGTAGTGACCCAGCATATTAATATGTGCATGGCGCAGTGGTGACAGCCGGGATTCATCGTCTTCATTTATGGCTTCACCCTCATCACGTAAATGTGCCAGTGCCGCCTGCATATAAATGGTATTCCAGAGTACGGCGGCATTGGTTACCAGCCCCAGAGCGCCCAGTTGCTCCTCCTGCCCGTCCTGGTAGCGTTTTCTGATCTCGCCTTTCTGCCCGTGACAAATGGCTCTCGCGACAGCATGTCTGCTTTCTCCCCGGTTAAGCTGGGTCAGAATGCGACGTCGGTAATCTTCATCATCAATATAATTCAGCAGATACAGTGTCTTTCCGGCTTCAATAATTGCCTGTGTTAACCCTGAAGGGCGATCACTGCTCAGCAACGAACGGATCAAAACTGACGCCCGGATTGTCCCAAGCGTCAGAGAACCGGCCATGCGCATCATGTCATCCCAGTGTTGCTCTATCTTCCTGGCATTGGCAGCATTGCGGGCGATGTCATTCAACACGCCATAATCTGCATCTTTATCCACTCGCCAGAACACAGAGGCCCCGGCATCAGCCAGACGAGGAGAGAACTGATAGCCCAGCAACCAGAAAAGACCGAAAATCAGGTCACTGGAACCCGCCGTATCTGTCATTATCTCTGTCGGGTTGAGTCCGGTTTGCTACTCCAACAGACCTTCCAGTACAAATATGGAATCCCTTATCCACCTGAGTCTGATCCAGTTGACGCTCAGGGTTCTGGTCAAAGCTACTTACCCTGATATAGCCAATGCGTTGACCTTTCATACTCCTCCAGTACTGAATGTGTCAGGAAAGAATCTATGACCTTTAATTACTTGTGTCAATAAATAGGCGGAGTGACTTTATTCTGACAGTTTTTCATTATCTGACCTGACGTCAGGTTAGGGTATAGTTTATATTGACACTGTATTTATCTCTTTATTATTTAATAATTAGATGGTTAGAGAAATTAATATCTGCTTGATTTTTCGCCGAATATAACATCTTTCATTGATTTTTTAATGAATGGATCACAGATTAATTTATTAAAGTCCTTTTTTATATATCCAAAATAAACAGTAAATAACAATACTTTTTCGATGTACTTTTCTGGTATTTTTTTAGAAAAATTTTTAATATTTATTAATGCTTCTATGTCTTGCGCAGACAAACCTGGTATTTCTAGGTAATTGGCAATTTTTCTCTTGGAGAATATAGGTTCTCTTCTCTCAGCTGAAGTGGCTATTATTGCAGTTCTAATACACCAAGATATCTTTTTGTTAGCACTTTTCTTATTCTTTATCCCATGGTATGACATTGCTATTTCTGATGCTAAAAATACAGCTTTGCTTATTTCATAATCATAACTTTCTTTGTATTTGAATGCTGAAAAAATTTCAGTCATTAAATTTTCACCATCTAGCGGTATGGATTCTTCTTTTAAGTGCAGGGCAAATAGATCGCCTGACATCATTTTATCTAAAATGGTTTTCTCTGGGTATAAAAAAAGATGGACTGAGTCATGATTTATGGAGATTATTTTTTCTCCATCATAAACCCCAAGAAGGTCTATGTCAGAACTTGCGTCACTATCGTGACGAGCTTTGCTTCCAAACAAAACAAGGGATTTCATATTCAATGATAAAGAGGCTCCAAAGAGCCTCTTCCTATTCTAATAAACTTGTACATTAGACCTGACGGTTCCTTGATACCCACCCAAATCTACGGCGAGGTGCCAATGTCCTGTAGATGGAACCTTAAGTTGTGTTTGTGATGACGTCATATGGCCACCATAATAAGAGTGGCGCTTACCATTCTTATAGTTATTAAAGTTATAAGAATCCATAAGCTTCACGTTTGCTGCATTCCCAGACAACGAGACTGAAACCATCTGTCCAGCTTTTAGCATTCTTAGATCGTGATGTGTAAATCGCATACAGTAACCTCTACTGGTTGAGACTGTTGACCTTTCCTCTGAAAACTGAGAGTCTATCCAACAGTCTCTTTGCTGATGGCTATTGCACTTTCCCGGCAAAAGTTAAGTGCAACACATAGATAAAGGGGTATTGGTACTTGCCAATACCCCTTTATTTTTCCTTGCGAACTCCTTTGAATGGAGTCCCGTCAGATTTTACGTCCATGAAACGCCCTGTTTCAGTGTCACGCTTAACCCAAGTTTCGGTTGTAGGATTGAACGCCTGAGAGCGCTGACGAACCATACCGACCCGACTGTTGTCTTTTGGAGGGTTTGTAGCCATGTGAACCTCTTTTAGATAAATGCTGAAAAGACCATTCTTTTCACGCACTATCACTGTATCGAGTATGGTTCTACATGTCAACTATCGAAGATCATTTTGATATGCATTTTTGATAAATATGATGCGTATGTGCCGTCCCATGCTATAATAGGTTATGGTTTTATTACGGGGATTTTGTATGGATTTTCCAATTATTTTAGAAAGAAACCAAGAGCTTGCAATTAGATTGTCATTTATTGATTTTAAAATTTACTATACAGGCGTTTTATCAAGATCTGATCTAATAGAAGAATTTGGCGTTTCTGAAATAACTGCGAGCAGGATTATAGCTGAATATAAAAAAATAAGAGGTGATAATCTTCGCTACGATTCATCAGAGAAGAAATTCTTTTTGTGTATCGAAAATTTCACTCCACTTGCAGATATAAAAGCAGAAGATGCCCTATTTATGCTTGCTAATGGATTTGATAAAAATAGAATTATAAAAAAAAGCGGATTTATTCAATTTGAAGAGATAACTGTCGATACGAACCCTATATGTAACAAAAAGGTTTCCGCAATAACTAGAGCTATTTCTCAAGGACTAATGGTTTCGTGTGTGTACAATTCTGCCGCAGGAAGGGATCTTTCTGAACGGTTTATTGTTCCGTTAGTTATATTATTTGATGGGATAAGTTGGATATTTAGGGCTAATCATCCAGAGGCAAGTGGTAATATAAAATACAAAAATTTTAATTTTTCTAGAATAGTTAGTGTAAAAGATAACGGAATCAAGGTTGGAAGAGAGTATGGCTTAGATTATGATGATCTATGGAATAAAATTGTTCCTGTTGATATAGAAATAAATAGTAGTCTTGATTGCAATGTAAAAGAGTGGATAAGGCGTGATTATGGCATGGCAGATAATGAAAATAATATACTCATGACTGAAAGGGCCGCATTCGTTTGGATAATATTGAATCAGTGGAAAATTAGATATAGTGGCAACAAAAAATTTTTAGGTGAGAATTATCTTCTTGAGCTGAAAAACGAAGATATGCTGAAGAAGTTTGGCGCAATACCCTGATTCATTTACGTATATTTTCTATTAGCCTTGATGTTAATCACTATCGAAGTGTAGTCGGGACTCGGCGTCCAGTGATGTAAAAAGGATCTACATACATGAGATCCTTTTTACGTTCCAAAGAAGGCCTGCCCACACAGCTGTTCAAAAAATACACTTAGCGTACGTTTTCGTACGGTTGGGCTTCAGACCCCCAGTACAGCAGTGGCGGAAAATCAAAGCTTGGCAGAATAACGAAAGCGGGCGATTCATATCTGCGAACGCTTCTGGTTCAGGGGGCCCGTTCGGTTTTGATTGGTGCAGAGAAAAGGACTGACTCATTCAGCCGTTGGGTTTGTACGTTGGTTGAGCGCAGGGGGTACTGGCGGGCTGTTGTAGCCATCGCCGCCAAAAACGCGAGGCTGTGCTGGGCATCGTTGCATTACGGTGATGATTTCAGGCTGTACTCAGCCAGCTAAAGCACAAAGCAGTATAACCATCTGACCTGCAACTCGTTGATGAAAAAGGGTTATACCCCGTGAGGCCTATCTGGCTATTGTACAGGATATACGTATCCGCTTAACGAACAAGAACCTCACGCGCGTCTTTCATCAGGGCCCGAATCGATAACGATTCATCATGGCCGTTTATAGTACCGCAGTCTCTCCCCTTTATTTTACTGACGAGCAGACAGAAACCATAAAACCGGCGTTGACATGCCGGGGAAGCTCTTATAGTACAATAATTTCCGATCTCCAAACTCACCCCTACTATATTCTTTTTCAGCGTGAGAATTGACTACCGTTTTTCCCTGTAACGCAGCCAGGGTTGCCGTTTTAATCGCAGCAGCTTTATTGGCAATAGTGACTTCAATTGGCAATACAGAGAATGGCCCTGCCCAAAAATGAACCAGGGCGCTAAGAAACGCGGTGGCACCACAAAATATTCCAATCAATCCCACTATATTTTTCCGTAACATGAACATTATCCTTGTTGGAGGTAATTCCATCCATAATGCGACAATCACTTTGTTGTACATTCCAACTGACTTTTAATATCGAGAAATTCACACCAAAGGTATTTATCCGTTCGCATAGATAGCCTCTGCAGAGCAGATCTGAAAGCAGCTAATTTACTGTCCTTTTTTGACTAAGGCACAATCTAACCGCTTCATTGCTGCGGTTTCAGAATGGTTGTGATTTTTACTCATGGTAATAATGACTTCACATAAACATGTTTATGAGCAGGATGAACGACGAACTGGCAATCAACACAACCAGAAGGTTCACAGTCGTCACCATAATATTGATCCAGAGTCGTGGCACCTGCTCTCTCTTCGCCCAGGAGAGGTGCAATGAGTAAACGGCTGAAAATACCGCCCCCCCCAAGAAGAACAAGCCTATAGCTGCTGCAACTTCTGAGGAAGAAGAGCACTGACTACCGCAACCGCTACCACTCACACCACTGCCGATAATCATTAAGCTAAAAAAACCGCTATAAAATCCAATCACACCAGTTACTACGGCGACAACCAACCAAATTTTGCATTTTTCATGCATATATATTAGGGTCCTAAATTGATTTATCTGTCACTATGCATTCATGTTGTCAGAGGATATTGTAAAGAGATATCTGAAGTCGTTAAACTTAGACATAAAAAATGAGTTATCCCCTTATATGTCGTGACGGCGCCACTGCGTGTTGTGTCGTTATCAGCTTGCCAGACCACGTTTGCTACGAGGCTATTTTCTTCATCAACGAGCTAGAGTTATATCCAATATTTCTTTTTTTTACTGATAAAGGCATCAGACTTTTTAGGCGATACAGAAATAAAATCCTGAATATTCGTCATGGCGTGTACCTTATTGATTATTGTGATTTCCGCTAAATCACTCTAAGTTTTTATAGTTATCTGAAATTTTCTTGAAAATTGACTCAGTCAAAAGAATGCCTACTTCTTTTGACTGAGAGAAGATGACACAATAATCTATAACTAGATTTACAGCAAAAAAATATTGCTCAGTTTGTTTAGGTTGATAAAAATCATCTTTTTATTTTTTATAAACATGTCCAGAACATGTTCTTTTCTGGCAATAAACATAAACACCATCATCAGACCAGTTGTAAGCATTCCACTATTCATTAAAGTCATTCATCTTTTTTCTGTCACACTTGGTATTTATAAAAAATGTATTTTGCAATATATTGACTATTTAACGTCATCAAGACTCTTTGCTTTTATCATGCGTCCCATCATCAAACTTAGCATAAATATGACTCCTGGCCCCCAAACCCACCAAAGCTCAGACTTAATCACCGCAATTCCGTTGGGTTTGAAGTACTGCCCAAGCTGAAAGGGTGCCACTTTAATAACTTGTACGGGGGCGAAAAATCGTTCCTGAGACCAGGGCCAAAGCCATCCAACCCCCATTCCGCCCGTAGTCAAAGAGTCCAGTACGCTGTGAGAGAGTAATGATAATGTCAGAAACCATCCGATGCGGCTAAAGCTGGCATTGAAGTAGCAACGGAATAACAATGCCAATGCAGGTAATGAAAAAGCAAACAGTAAAGAATGGGTAAATCCTCGATGGCCAAACGCATTGGCATAAGCAATACCCAACTTAAAAGAAAGAACATCCAAATCTGGGATTATTGAGAAAACGATGCCCGTCAACAGCAACACCGGAGGAATAGTTTTCTTACCCAGACCCAACCCAATACAGAGGGGAATAGCAGCGTGAGTAATGATGGTTGGCATGACAAATATCCTATCTAAATGGCGTATTCAAGTGAATCAGACATTAATATCTCTTCTCGTCATCGATCAACAAACTTGATTGATTATTAATGTTCTCGTTAATCACTGATTTTGCCTGTCGTAAACGATGAGTTAGCGCTCTTTTACGGATATAAGCCTTTTTCTCTTTACCAGGCAGAAAACGGACTGGAATTGTTATCATAGCTTTGAATTCATCTAATGGGACAGCGATGGGAATAATATCTGACACTTGATATTGAACACCTTTAAAAATGAAGTTAAAATCAATACAATAATCATCTTTTTCGAACGGTTCAATATTATCAATACTCGCGTCTATATTTAATCCTGACTGACTGATCAGTGCTCTATCACTATAATAAGAAATACTGCTAATTGTACTGACGAATGAAAAGATAATTAATACAATACCACTCAAAAGAAAAAGGAAAGAAATAATTAACGTTCCACTGGCATGCCATGCTTCATCCGGATGTTTTGTTATCTGGCTCCATTCGATAAAAAAAGCACATAGTATAAAAACAACCCCCAGACCAAAAACCATAAAAAAAACACCAATATGGGCTTTAATTGATTCCCAAAGTGGTGAATCAAATAATGAATTACTTTTCACCAACATAATTACTCTTGTTAACATCAATTTTATAATAACTCACCACGATGTTCCTACTCAGCGGTTAATTTATCATCCAATCACATTTCATTCGCTATTATCCGCAAACGGAATGACTCAATTTTAGGGGCCTACTTAAGGAAACACACACACGGTTTCTCCCCAATCTTTATGACTACAATTTTTAATCGGCTGACTATAACGGGCAACAAAGCGGATAACGCTGTCACCACTGTTAATTTGAATTTTACCGTTATCAATCAGTGAGACAGGTTGGTCATCGAGAGAGATATGGCGGGTAAATAAACGAGCGGATGTTCTTTCAATAAAAGTGGTATCTAATTCAGACGGTTGATAATCCTGCTGTTTAAGCCAGCTGCGGGCATCATTACGTGACCAAACATTAGGTTGATTCGCCAGCGCGAACACTTCCAGTAGCCAACCATTAGAATTCTGATATGGCCCGCTAAATGGGTAGGCCGCAAGATTGTAACGTTGGCTATGAAGCAAATTGATGCGCTGAGGGTCCGCCAACACTGTTATCAGCCGTTCTTGTAGCGGAGACGACAGACGGAGTATCGCAATCTCTTTTCTGACTAAGCCATCAGATAAGAACTCATACAGTCCTTGAACATATAAGGATGAATGGGCAGTGCCGCATTCATTAAGATTATGATATATCTGCCAATGTCCACTCGGCCGTCGAACCGCCCATGCAGCATGCGAATAACGTAAGTTATGGCGCGCCATATCCTGTCCCTGACGCACCAAAACCACGACCTTATCGTCCCGCTGGTTGAGGGTATCCTTCAACATTTGGGCACTGGCCATGGTGCTGGCGACGTTCTGTGCTGCCGGAGTTTTATAATCGCAATCGGTGCTTTGTGCCATCACCGGAGAAATAAGACTAAGACTAAGACTAAAAGCCAGTATCCCCAACGTATTCACGATTAAACGTCTCATTTTGAGGGGACTAACGGCTGATTTTGGGAAAGACCGGCATCGCTTTCATACAGCATATGAGAAATTACTTTTCCTTCTTTTTTCAATAAAACACCCGTTCCTTCTGGTGCTTTTTCCAGATCCAATTTATCACCAGACGCCAGTTTAGCCTCATCAACCACTTTTTCTGGTACCAATAACTTTACTTGCTGGTCATCCGCAGTTTTCGCCGTCAGCATTGCCGTAGGGGATTTTTTATTTCGCTCAACAGAGGTCATGATCAATCCTGTCGGCAACAGAACGGGTGAGAGAATTAATCCGCTCACCAGCGCGGAACTGCCGAGGCTAACAACACCAGCAGAAAATGCCATAGATTGACCTTGAGAAAGTTCGGCGTAGCTCACAAAGGGCAACACTGCGGTGATAAACAAAGATAAACGTAATGAATTTCGCATACTCATTCCTTTTTAAACGTATTAATTGCACACAATGGGTCAAATTAGTGATCACCCCATGAGTCATATACAGTTTCAGAAACCATGCTCGCTGATGATAAAGCTATTTTATCAATCGCTTCGTCTGGTCTGGGTTCACATCATGCTGGCTGGAGCCGCTTCGGTATAAAACAACAATAGTGATTATGCGGTTGTCGGAGGCTCCTCACACACGGCCTGTTGCCACCAGACCCGCAACATGAATTTATGCCCACAATCCAGACAACAGATATTGGGGTTATCCAGGGGCATGACCGTTATGCCTTCCGTTATCAGGTGTGTTGACAGGCAATTGACGCAATGCACACCTTGCTGTCCCGGAGTAAAACCCAGCAGGTTTCGCGGAGTCGGGGTAACAGCAGTATCCGTAAATTCCTCCAGCAACGGGCCAAGCCTTTTATGGTAAATCAGAAAAGCACTCACAGAACGTAGCCCACACAGCGCAAAAACTTGTGTCGGTCGCCACTGCGTCCATAACATCACCAGGACCGCATACAAACGCCAAAAATGCTCTGGACGCATCCGGGAAAACAGTGTGCCGGTGGTGGCTGTAAAGGGATTATCGCAGGCCGGGCAATAATACCCTTCAATAGACGAGACTGTTTTACGGGGACGAATGTGCTTATTCTGGCAGTAAGGGCAGGCATATACCGCACCCTGTTCAGGATTTTGCGCATCCAGCCGCTCCACGGCTTCTCTCAGCACCGGCTCCCGTTGCCAGACCTCCCGTAAATGTTGATATTGCGCCTGGGTCGCATGAGCGAACAATCGGCTAAACCACTGGGGGACTGGGATATCACTCTGTGGCGTGTTAGCGGCAAACGGATCAACGCCCTTCGGTATGTCGGGATACATTACAAAATCAGCCTGGCAAACCTGGCAGTGCACTTCAGGATTACCGACCGGCATCGTTTCACTATAGGCCAATTGCGTGCTGTTGCAGGCAGGGCAATGTATCCCTTGCTGCCCCGGGGTAAATCCCCGTAAGTAACGCGGTTGTGGGGTCACCGGGCGATGACCAAGCAACGCCAGAATCGGCTGGAGCCGTTGGCAGTACTGTTTCCATATCTGTTTGGATTTACAGTCACTCAACCAGGCAGCATCTTCCTCCCGCCAGGTCCCCCAGAGGGTCACCAATACCGCATAAAGTCGCGAATGCCTAACATGGTGTAAATCGAAAAACGGCGTATGGGTATACGGAGAACTGCACCGCAGGCACGCCCGGCAACGATATTCCTCCGGGCGGGTTCCAGGACAGATATCCGTACTGTGACAATGTGGACATTGTGTCAAGGTGATGAGTCCCGGATTACGCTTATCCAACGCTGTTGCCAATTCACGCAATACCGGTTCGCTTTGCCACAATTGAGCCACACTGGCGTACTCCACCGCATCCAGATGCGAAAAAGCAACCGGATACCAGTCCGGCAAAGAGAGTTGACCAGAGGGGTTCTTATTTCCATTCACCTGATTATCTTCCGTAATAAATGAAGGTTTACTGAGTGTTAGAGGATGAGGCCAGCAACGCATACCGATTCAGCAGTTGACTAAACCGGCTGTCTATCTGTTGGCGCAGTGCCGATGGCGGGGTCTGCCCAGACTGTGATTGTTCCTGATACTGACGCAATAACTCTTCCAGAGGTAATGCCTGTGTCAGTGGTTGCTGAATCGCAAAAACTACCGATTTAAGCTCCGATACCGTCATATAACGCCCCTTCTTTTCATCCAATCCATTCAGTCGATCTGCCAGTTGCCGCAAACGCTCTTGTGCCAATGCATAGTGTTTCAACTCCACCAATGGCGCAGCACCGGCTTCTCGCTGTTGCTGCCACAAGGCACTCAGTCGTTTAACCTGTTGGTTGGCTGGCCACAGTTGTTGCGCCTGAGCTAACAACCCATCCCCCCACATTTGTGCCCATAACGGTGGTAACTGTGTTAGTTGTTCCAACTGTATGCCACTGGCTTGCAATACGGGCTCAGCCAAACGCCCCAACCCGGCGTCTGAGGTCTGTTTTCTCAGTTCATCGATTGATTTGGCTACCAGTGGCGCAGGTAATGGCGCGACACTGGTTAGCAATGCCTCGCGCAATGGATTAGATGACAGCGACTGCCAGATAAAGAAACTCCCCACCATCAAAACAGCCATCAGCGATAGCCCGGCGACAAACCCCTGCCCCGCTTTCCAACGTGGTGGGGGCGGCGAAGGCGGCGACAACTCCACCTCAACACGCGCCGGGGCCGGTTCGTTGACAAGATAAACCAGTGGTTCGCTGACCGCAGCCGACGAGAATGTCGGTTGTGGCTGTCGTTGTGGTTCAGAGACACCGGCATGCCGTACCGGAATACTTAATCGGTCTGGCGTATCAGCGGCGGTCTCAGCACTCTCCAGACGTAGTGCTGCGTTATGCAACATCAGGCGCACCCCATCCAATTTACTCAGATGTTTGAGCTCTAGCGTTTGCAACTGCGTGCACAACTGTTCCAACGCACGCTCTGCCCGGTACACCTGAGCCAGGTCACCGTAGCATAATGTCATGGTGCGCCAAACTTGCTGCAACCGGTCACTCAACCAGGCCAATAACGCCACCCGGGCATGGGTTTGCGGTGGCCACAAGGCGCTCCATTGATGAGAGATTAATCCCGCCAACAGTTCCAGCCCCTCACACAATCCAGCCAGTCCTGCGATGTGCGTCCGCGCCAAGGTAAAATCTACCGTGGTCTGTAACTCAACCCCATTTTGACGAAACAGCGCTAAACAAAGCTGCTCAACCCGCCCCCAGTCAACATCCGGGCGAGCTGGATGATGTAATTTGCCGATTTCGTCACGTAACGCACTGAATTCAGCAAAATGGCGGGGGTCACCGCCGGTTTTAACCGTCCGCTCGGTATTAGGTGTCATAGTTTGTCTTCCCTGATAAAACATTAAAACGACGCCCTCGGATCGAGTTGCGTGCTAAAACCACCTAATATTCTTTTTATTAGATTATCTCTATATAACACCGGACTAACCCCATATTAATATCGAGCAAGAAACTGAGATGTACGCCCGAATTTTCGGGCGCACATTGACCATTAATAATCAGTCATTAATCGTAATCCCTGTCCCCACCGAGAAAGGCGATACGCTCTTGAGTCATTTTTGTCTGACACTGGTAGATTTTAATTCTATTCTGGAAAGGTGTTGCCGCTGAATCCGCATCAGAAAGTTTTCCACATTTAAGCGCTTTTTCATTCACCCAAGCAACCTGCTCTTTTTTCATGGATGACCTGATCGCGTCCGGCAATCTTTTCCAGACATCATTCAGATAAGCGTCCTGGCCCATATAGTCCCTTTTAGCTTTATCCAATTTAGCACTATAATTACTACTAATAATGTCATCTTTCGTTACGGCGAGAACCGTCGTTTGATATAACGCTTTCATAATATTTTCGACACGACTGACAGAAATATCCTTTTTATTATCTGCTAGTTTGACACTATAGGCATAGTCATTCCATACAATGCTGCCTTGATTAAGCGTTCCGCCATTGCTCACCAGCAGGGACAGATAAACCGGATTATCTTTCACGACTTCAAGTGTTTCGGCCGGTAAATTAACGACAATTGTTGCCTTACAGTTCAGTTCACTGCCCGTATTACCTGCGGTTGATACATTGGATGCGTTAATACTGATGCCGTTGAGTTTATCCTGAAATACCTGAAGGTCTTTGCCGTAGAAACGTGCAGCATCTGTAATATAATTACTTTGCAACTGTCCCCCTGCTCCACTCTTAATATAATCCTGCAATGCCTTCACAGCATCTTCTCGTCCACATTTAAAGTCATCACCGCCAAAGAAACCCGCGTGAGCATTTAACGAAATAAATAAAACAGAGGACAATAAAAAACTCTTTTTCAACATTTAAAAACACCTTTTTTATTACAACGCAGGCGAAAGAATGACTTCCCACCTGTCCCATTAAAAAATAATATGTTTACACGCACTAAAAAATACTAAATTCACAAGCGCTCAATATGACTCACCCGGATTGAGATAGTGTTGTTGTTTAAGATGGCGTATCAACACTCGCCCTTCCGGCATAAACGCGGTGCCAAAGTGCACCAGCCCGAACTCTTTTAGCTCGGCATCAATGCCATATTCCAAATGCCCCGGGGTGGATTGCGGTAGCACCACCACCTTGAGACTTTTCAACCGTGGCTCATATTTCAGCAAGGTGTCAGAGATCGTGGTCAGCAGTGAATGGGCGGTGCCGGGCATCCCTTGCAGGATTTTGCTCATGTCCGGCAGGCCGTAATCCGGCAGATGACTGAGCGTACCGGCGCGGCAGTTGAGAATGCGCTGCATATTGTCGAGCACCGACAGGACGACCTGATTGGTTTCGCTCACCTGATGAAGGTCAAGCTCACCCGCTACGTTGCCGAACAGCATTTCATAGAGAGAAGGCTGAGCCATATTACTTACCCTTTAGGGGTAACAGCGTCATCCCATGATTATTCAGTTCAATCTGGCGAGCCTTATCGGGGTCGAGGTCGTCACGACTCAGCACTACCCGCCAAGTGTTGTTGGTGATATCGGGTGCCAGAAACATGCCCGCCACCGCCACATATTGCGCTTTTTCATCCAACGGCACGTCGATGGTCACCGCAGCTCCGGGGCGAATACGGATATCTTTTTCGGCAACCAGATCGGCTTTGATAGCTTGGCTGTCTTCGGCAAATAAAGAGGGATAATCGGTGCCATCAAATGTTTTGCGATCCTGTAGCTGATAGATACGCACCACCGTGGCCAGCGGGGCCCCGGCCGCGTTGTTGTTTACCGCATCCCGCGCCTGTATATCCAGATGTAGTGTTTTCACCTGCTTATAAAAAATGGATTTTGTCACGGCGACGGTGCCGTCACTCACTTTCTGGGTCAGTCCACATCCGCTCAGGGTGGATATCAGGACCAGCATCAGTAATGCAAAAGGTGTTTTACCAGCGGTAATCGCCATATTCATCGGTGTCCCTTCGGTGAAGATTTTCCTGAACACGCTGATAGCGGCCCAGATTAATTGTGATCATTTCAGTATTATTTTGTCGGGTTGACGCGGCGCGCTGTGTGCGCATCATCGCGGTTCGGCCTAACAGAATACCGGTGCTTTTCGGCTGGCAGGAGAGTTGGGCATCAGGCAGCAGCGCGCGTAACACCGACAGTTGTAAACGCACATGCAGCCGTGACCCCAGATACACCTGCAATAACGCCAGCAAATCGGTGTGTAACTGCCCGCCGGGCAGCCACTCGCGGGCTTCATCGGGGTTATCGGTCTTCAGTTGCAGTAATACCTGGCTGTTAACATCCACCGCGTGACTGCCCATCACTGGGCTGTTGCTCATGCTGATGGGGTAGCGCGCACTCATGGCCAATGGATTACGCAAGGGGATACGGCAGCGGTCATGGGCTATCACGCGGGCCTCGGTTTCCGGTGCCAGCAACTGAACCAGCGCCATAATGCCTTCGCTGGTGCGCGTGGGCAGCCGCATCATGCTGGTTAGCGCCAAAAAGCGGGATACCGGCGTGGCGATATTCTGTGCGCATCCCTCAATACCCAGGCCACAGAGGCTCAACAGATATTGAGAGGTTTTATCGGTGCCGCCGGGAGAAAAACTGGCCGGATAGGAGTACTTGCGCCAAATGCGATAATACTGCGTGGTCAGCCGGTGATTGAAGATATCGAGAAAGTCGCTGACCGCCTCATGCCCTTCGCGGCGCTGGGTAATATCGTCGATATAGGCGGTGGGCAGCGGTGACTCCACACCATACAACCCCATAAAAGTGGTGCGGATGGTCGGCGGCAGGTGTGCATGCTCGGGTATTTCCACCCGTTTAAATTCACTGGCCGGAAACCCCATGCCCGGATGGGGGCGAAATCGCACCGGATCGTGCCTGACCTGCCAGTGGCTGCCCAGTGGGGGCGCATCCGGCTGGCTTTGCTCCAGTAACTGGCAGAAACGATAAAACTGGGTATACGGCAGTTTATCCCACAGTTGTTCGATTAGCCGGGCAGACGCTGATTGTGATTCTCTTTCCATCGGATACATTTCCCTGCAGGCTGAACGATAAGGGTGAGCTGATTAAACAGATGGATGTCAGCGTAAAGGGCAAAGAAGCGGTTGAGCATCTCGCCGAACAGGTGAATGTCGCCTTCACCGGTGAAACCGTTGCCATCCAGCGTCACTTCAATATCGATACCCCGCAGCAGAAAGCCCTTTTCAAAACGCTGCGTCTGGTGGTGCTGCACCTGTTGAATGGCATCAAGACGGCGATTATTCAGTTCATCCCCTTGCCAGTTGTACAGCTCCAGCGTCCCGCGTAGCACCTGTGCGCTGCTCATCAGGTTGAGGTAACTTGAGCCCAGATGGCTCAGTACCCGCCACTGGAAGTGGTCTTCCGCCGGGGGATAAGAGGGTAACGTAGGCTTGCAGAGATTGCGTACTTTCAGCGGCGTCTGTAACACTGCTTCGCAACGGTCCAACAACGTGCTCTGTAACGCTTTGCGCGGGAGCTGACCATTGGTACCGGTAATTTTCAGTGACACCGCCTCGCGGGTAAACAATCGGTCCGCTTCCCATTGCTGGCCGCCGAGGATCAACCAGGTATCGTGCAGCCCGGTCACACCCCGTTTTACGCGGGTATGGAAGTAACGCTCTGGCGCATGACGTCGCTGCATCCCGCCGCGATGGCGAAAGCTGGTAAAAGGAACATAAGTGGCATCGGATGTTCGCTGCGAACCGGTCACGGTGTCCACAGAGTAAATTTCAGTGTGCCCATCCTGCAAACGGCGCGGGCGCAGCATATACTCACTTTCCAGTCCATTGATGGTCAGCGGATCCGCTTCCAGCGAGAACAGGTTAACCACTGGCACACAATGCAGGTGCAGCGCGTCATCCCTGACCGGCAGGTCGTTTTGCCACTGACAATCAAACACCACCTCGATATCAAACCAGGTAATGCCCGCTGGCAGCGTCACGGTTTCCAGCCCGTTCAGATGCACGAACATAAACTTCTCGCGGAAGGTGAAATATTCCAGCAATAGCTGATAGCCGCTGAAGGCGCTGTCGCCTTTGGGCCACAGCAAATCTTGGTCTGCAAAGCCGCCGGGAGAAAACCAGCCATCCAGTTTTATTCGCTCAGCCTGATTGGGTAGCCGCAAATAGAGCGCGGCCTGACGCCGAGTCAGTGCCAGATGTAACGCACTGCTGACCGGGGCGTCTCCCGCCAGATAAAAGCATAGGCGCCGTAAGTCCACCTGTGACCAGTCAGCTTGTGGGCTGCAGGCCAGTCGCAGGCGCAGCACCGAACGGCCGTCCGGCTCAGTCGCCATCACCACGGTTGAGACGGCGAGCGGGTTGAGTACCATCTCGCGGGTGGTGCGGTACTGGCAGACGGTATTCTTCGGCCCAATGGGGCGGGAATAGATTTCCATGCCTGCGGGCACGATTTCAGCCATTTTCATCGCCGGGACATCGGGGGTCAGCGAGACAATGGAGAGCGAAGGAATGGTGCGCAGATAGTGCGGCCACAACATGCTCACCAGCCCTTCGGTAAACTCCGGCAGGTCGTCATCAATTTTTTCGCGCAATCGCCCCATAGAGAAGGCAAAGCCTTCAAATAGACGTTCGACGTAAGGGTCAGGCGTACCGGGTTTATCCAGATCTAACATCGCTGCCCGGTCAGGGTGAGTTTGGGCAAACTCTTTCGCCGCATCGCGCAGATAGCGCATTTCAGCATCGTAATAACGCAGGGTAAGGTCTTTCATGGTTTTCTTTTTATCAGGATAGGGTTATCGATTAACCACACAGCACCGCAGCCCGTGCTGGGTCAAGGGCCACTAATCCGGCGAGCAGGTTTTCCATCTCGCTATGCAGCCGTGATTTGTCCGACTCGGTTCGGCTGGCTTTCATGCGCAGCAATTTCAGGCGGCGGGCTTTCACTTCAAACAGCAGTTCCGGCTCCCATTGGCTGAGTGTCATATGAGTCCCGTTCCCCTCTAATTCACCCAGCAAATGCAATGCCATGTCGTTTTTTCCGTACTGCTCAGCGACCCGCGCCATCAGCAAGCGGATCAGCCACTGATGGCGTGGCGTGCGGGTACCCGGGCGGTTCTGTAGCCAGTTCAATGCCGCTTCCACACCTTCGCTGTCGGCCTGCGCCAGCGCTTCCGGCTCCAGTTGCAAAATATCGTCATCACCCGCCGTACTGGCGGAGGCTGCGGGTTCACAGCCCCAACTTTCTGCTGCCATCACCTGCTGGGTTATCCAGTTCTGCGTCACTGCGTCGGCAAACGGGGTGCCGTCATTAAACGCCAGACCTTCAAGCCCCGGCAGGCGGGTCAGCAGGCCATTTAAATCCTGCTGAATGATGTCAGCCCAGCGCTCATGCAGCCCACCGGTTTTGGTCAATGCCTGATGGGTATACCACTGGAGATCCAACCACAGGTGATTGACGCCCTGTGCAAACAGGATGTCGGCTTGCTCCAACAATTCCAGCCAGCTTTGTTGCAGATAGAGACGTTTCAGCAGAGCGCGGTTCTCCGGCTTGGGTGGGGCCAGACGGGTACATCGGTCGGCGGCCAACGGTGGCAATTCATGCAACGTGTCCAGACGGATGCTTTTCATCAGACGGTGGCCCGACAGCCAGCCGTTCGGCTGGTCGCGCAAAAAACTCGCCAGCAGTTTTGCCTGATCGAGCAAGTCACGCCCGGAGCTGACCGCTTTCAATGCAGGTGCATCCGATGCGGCGTGACGGGAGGGACTGCTGTTTTGCGGAATGACGGCGTCTGGGCCACCGGACTGCATCAGTCGATGTTCCAATGCCGCATACAGGCCGCCGAACTGAGGGCGGCTCGGCTCATCCCAGCCACCAACACTTTCTTCGATTAGCGCCAGCGCGCCCACGATGCGCTCAAAGTCAGCTTTTGCGACTTCCGGGTACAGTGACAGGCTGTCCAGCACCCGGCTCCCCGCCAGCCATTCCAGTGCCAGTTTGCGGCTGTTGCCGCGCTGTGGATGCAGCGCATCACCAAAATGTTGGACCAACCCGGCCAGCAGGGCCAGACCGTCCGCCAGCCCGCTTTCGCCATCGATATGCAGTCGCGCCCAGATATAGTAGGTCGCGACGCGCACATCCTTGCACGCTTCGGTCAGCAGTCTCTCCGCCAGTGCGCACACCAAACCGGTGTCCGCGCCGGACAGTTTGTTGACCTCTTCACGCATTTGCTGGAAGTCATCGTCATAACCGGGATCCTCACCTACCGCTGAATCTGCGGCTATGGGAACCAGCCATTTTCCCCACAGCGCAATCTGCTGCTGTACCGGTTGTGCAAGCGCCTGCTGTTCAGCATGGCTGGCGTTGAGTAAGCTGTGCAAGGTGGCCATCAGTATTCTTCTCCGGTTGCGCTATCCGCTTTCTGAGCGCCGCCAGTGGCATCTACGCTAAATATTTGCGTCGGTAAGACAAAATTCCGCAGTTTCAGTAAGGCCAACGGACCTTCTCCGGCTTCAGTCCGTAAGGTGTAGTTCAGCGGCCTGCCGTCAGGGGCTTTCCAAGTCAGATTAAAACTGCTGTTTACCCCCTGATACGGGGTGACCTGAGCCTTATCCAGTAATCGGATCCATCCCCAAGCCCCAGGGAGATCGGCAAACTGTCGGGTACCGGCCTGGGTACTTATCCAGCTCAGGCTAGCCCCCGGTGCTTCAGTATCATGGGGCCAGGTGAAACGTTTCCAGACTGGCAACTGGTTGTAATAGCTGAGTTTCTGGCTGTCGATCACCAGATCAGTCTGCATCACGTCTTTGGCGGTACCGGGGCGCAGTTCAAAACGAATGCCTGCTTCTCCGTTGGCAAACACCACGTCAGACAGGTAACTCAGTTGATCCACCGCTTTCAGGAACGCCGGGTTAAACGTCAGTCCTTGTGCATTGATGCTGTCCGGCACCCAATGGCTGCCCTCTTTGTGCAGCACGCCATTCAGCCGGGTTTGCAGAAAACGGGCGATACGGCCACTGTCGCTGTTGAGGTAACGCGCCAGCAGCGGGAGTGACACTTCACTGCTGGTATCTTTTAACGGATAACGCCCGCCAAAGGTGCTGTTCCAGTCATCGACGATAGATGCCTGCCACTGGGCATTCAGGCTCTGAGCGGCAGGGGTTAATACCTGCTGCCACGCCTGTTCCATCGGCTGGACAAACACCGTCTGACCAAAGCCACTCCACTCCTGACCAAGGCTGGCGGCCACCAGACTGCCGTAATCGCGGGTTTCGGTCAGATCGACCGCCTTGCCCTGAAATACCGTCTGCGCCAGAGTCTGGGTCATGGCCTGAGGATCAGCAGCATTCACCACCTGTTGGAGTTTAAGCCGTACTTGAGTGACACGGGTCAGGAAGGTTTGCAGACTGAGATTGGTATTGCCCTGCCCGCCCGCCTTGCCGTCCATCAGCGCCAGTACTGGCCCGAACGTGGCATCCAACGGCCCCTGGGCACCCGCTTGCTGATCAATAGCGGGCTGCTCATCGCGGTTTAACAGATTTTTGGCCGATTTCACCAGCGAGTCAGACAGCGCTTCCCCAGTTTGTCCGGTTTTCCCCTGTACGCTCAGGGTGTTCATCAGCGCCACCAAAGGAGACTGACGCACGTCTGCCATCAGGGTGAGCTGGTCGATGGAGTCCGACAGCGTCTGCGCCTGCTGCCAGTGCAGGCTGTTGAGAAAATCGAGCCAACTGGTGGAGAAGTCGGCGAAATAGCGCTCTTTCAACCGCGCCTGCAGGGCTTCAGGGGAATCCTGTTGCAGCACGGCATGTTGGCTGTCGCTCAGCACCCAGTCCATCTCTTCCCGGCGCTCACTGACCACTTTTTCAATCGCCGGTTTTACCGCGTCCTCCCAGGCTTTACGGGTGAACATGCCCGGCACCACGGCATCGGTGGTAAAGATGCGTTCAGCATCGGTATCGCCGGTCATATCAGACAGGCGCAGATCAGCATACTGATGCGCTACCTGAACTAGCATCTTTTGGTAGAGCGAAGACTCACTGTTACGCGCCCCCATCTGACTGATCAACCGGGTCCGCACCTGACTAACCAGATTCTCATCCGGTGTCAGACGCCAGGCCGGGTGCAGGGGAAGATTACGGGCATAAAAATCCAGCAGCGCTGGGCCACTGCCCTGCCAGAGATTGTCCGGCACACCGCTGCGCTGCGGCCAGTCGCGCAGCAGCGTGGTGCTAAACCATGCTGCATCCATTTTCTCCGGCCGCGCCAACATCAGATAGAGTTTTAACTGGTCATAGGCGGGTTTTACCAGTGTGTCGCGCAGCGGAGAATCCGGTGGAAGCTGCGCCATGGTGCTAAGTTGTTCTTCAAGGTGACGAGCAGCGGCATCGCGCAGCAGAGGGGTGGCGCTGGCCTGATAGTGTGGCCAGAGTGCGGCCAGCAAAGCATCGTTCTGGCTCAAACCAAACCGGCTGTACCAGGGGGCGCGCTGTTGCTGGCGATACTGCAATCGGTCTAACGTGTGTTGCAGATCCAGCAGCGCTTGCAGACGCGCAGGCAGGGGCTGCTGCACGTTAGCCGCCAGTTTCACCTGAGATTCACTGACATTAATGGTGTCGCGGTTAACCAGGAATGACATCACCATGCCCGCGCCCCACAACACCATGACGCCCGCCACCGCCATCGCCAGCGTTTTACGCCAGACGAACCCGAGCTTTTTCGCGGCTAAGCCTGCGGGCAATGACGGCAGTGAATCAATCAACACATCCCAGCGGTTATCCTTGCCCCAGTGGTGTTTCACGCTGCGCTTTGCATTGATCGACGCCGGGCTGAATATCACCCCCGCCAACGGTGAAGGGCGATAGGGATTCAGCAGCGTAGCAAGGGGGCCCGCGACAGAGTCCGGCTGACGCGCTAACTGATCCGCCAGTTGCAATAAAAATGGGTGCTGGGTGTTGCTGCTAATCTGTTGCGTACCCTGCTCAATCAGCGACGGCAACAACCCGGCAAGTTGCGTACTCAGTTCGTCCGGTTGACAACCCGCAGGCAGCAAACAACCCACGGATTGTGTGATGCGATCGGCGCCGCCATCGGCATGCAGTGACCAGACATACAGCGGCAACCGCCAGCCGAGCAGCTCAAAACGTGCCGCGAACGCCTGCGCCACGCTGTCCATCATATCGGTGGTGAGGGTTGTTTTTGATTCTTTCTGACCCAGTGTCGTGCGTTGGGCTAAGGCTGAAGTCACCCAGACGACGCCATCCAGCGGACGTCCACGTAATTTACGCAAGGCACTCAGCCACGCGCTATCGGCCTGCGCCCCCAGATCGCCTCCCCACAACAGCACGGTGCCACTGTCTTCCTGCCAGTATTGCGACGTCAGGCCGGGGGTGAGTTGCTCCACATCCGCCGCACTGCCGGTGAGTAACAGAATGCGTACTTTGCGGGGCCAGAAGCGGCCGTAGAGAGACTGGAGACACGTTTTAATATCAGATGTTAACTTGTTGCTGGCGGGGGTTTTATCCGTTGCTTGTTTCGTCGGTAGCTTTGGTTTAAAAGCAATCTGCCTTATATTTTGTTTCCACCGCCACCAAAATGCCATCCCAATAAGCCCCATCAGAAGAACCGAAAAAATCCCCCCCCATATAAGCCAGGCAGTAGAGGCCAATACACCTCTGTCGACCAGTTGACGCTGGAAAACTATCAAGAGTAGGGCACTAACCCCAGCCAAACCTATAATCAGAAGAAAATATCCCCAAAAACCATAGCGTGGCGGTCGAGATCCTTTCTCTTGGTTCATGAAAATAGCTCCTTGGTAATGAGACACATCGAACCTGACGATTGTGGCTTTTGATAAATGATCAGTTGGTTTTGTGAAGTCTTGCTTGCGGCCTCTACCATCATGCTCAAAGATAGGCCCAAAATCATTTCTCCTGGTGGGCCGAAAGTCAGGTCAATATAATGAACGGGTTTCTTTTTAGGTAATATCCAGTCATGAGCATCTGCATATAAAGCGATATTCACCGCGGTATTCTCTGTATCACCTGATAACCAAACATGTTCTAATTTATTAAAGTCTAATTGGTTGTAATCAAAAAGCATGTTTAGATCATCAGACAGTTTTCCAAGTGCTAATGGCATTAGTCTTCCTAATCCTGCCAGAACGGGATAACCATGTGTGTTAATAAATTCTGGTGAACTAATCAGTTGCGCTGAAATAAGTTCACTTGATTTTTGCTGTATGTTATTAGGCCAGTTTTGTAAGCACAAAATTAAAATCACGCCCTCAACTTCAGACTCAATATTTAATTCATCGATCTCTTCAATAAAAGAGATAAATTCAGGTAAAAGATCCCACTGACCGAAAACAGCAGATTGAATTGTTTCACGATGGAGTACTGAAGAATGTAATACATAGACAGTGTGTAAATAGTGACGATAGCCTGAAGACTGACTTTCGAGCTTATCATCAATCTCATTTAATCGTGATGGTAAAGTTTTTTTGTCTCCGGCTAACGGGCGGGCTTTTTGAGGATACATAGGGATTTTAGCTTGCTCCCCCAAAATCGAGCCAATACCGTCAATCTCTGGGGTCAATAAAACATTACCCACTACGGCGAGCTGCTTTCGACTCCATTGTTGCCATTGCGCCTTCGTTTTTTGTGATTCTTCATGCCAGGCAAATGCAGATGCACCTGACTGCTCATAACGGTTAAGTATTACCCCAAAAATACAAAACCATAGTAGCAGAGCAGGTAATACACCATAAAGGAGTATCGGGATATATGTCGAGAAACGGCCAATAAATAAAGCAGCTCCAGCCCCTATTATCAACATAATGATTAAAACAATTATCCACAGACTATAACGAGGAGGAGGTAATACAGATTGCTCAGGGATTTCAGGAATAGGCCAACCCATAATTATGACTCAATGCTGTTTTCGGGATGAGAACTAATAACTCGACAACCACAGGCACACAGACAGTTACTCACAACAACAGAAACCCCCTCTTCCATTTCAGTGGGTGAACCTTCAATAATTTTATTATTTCCATGCCCTTGTATGGGACAAGAAACTAAATCACCGACTAATGCAACCTGCACTCCATTAATAAACATGGTAGATGACGCTGTGATCACCTTTCCCCCATGCGTAGTAGTATCACCTAAGCAAACTATTCCTGGCATTCCTTTCTCCAATATTTACATGATAAAACATGTTAACATATCACTTATGAAATAGAGCAAACGCGTTAACTACAAGAGAAATAAATAATATAACGTTGGATGTTAGTATAATTACATCTTTAATATTTCGTTTTCTAAGCTACTTAAAAAATAAATATAAGACGATAGCCACTGCAACAAACTAAATCAGACGTGCACTATAAATAAAAAGAAAAATTATCATGTACAAGATTTCCCATGTACTGAGATTAAGTACTTAATGGTACCAAAATTAGCACTCTCTACTTTTAATATTCAGTATAACTTCACCCGCGAAAACTAATGATAAACATAAATCAGAAAAAAAATTAAATATCCCCAGATGGGGTTTATTTGTTGCCAAAATGCAATGATTTAATTTTTATAATTATTCATCTGATAAATATCAGGTTTTCGTCTAGTAGAATATTTTGGTTTTGGAGAGCGACAGTGTTACATCATATTCGATTGCATACGCAATGTCGCGGTCAGTTGTTCCCAGAAGGTAATCACTTCATTTTCGGACAGAGCTTCATCGGGTAACGGTCCATGACTTAGTCCGACAGACAGAAAGGGGGTTGTATTACTGCCTGTTTTTTCATTCACTAATAAACGGAAAACATGTCCACTGGCAGCATCTTCCCCCGTTCCTGATGACAGCCATTCTTCTACCGTCAGGGTATTTATTTTACGGTTACCCTTCATTAGCGTGCGGATTTTGCTCAACAACAAACCGCTTTCAATTTCCGCACTGCGCTCAAGCAGGGAGTGGTCTTCCTGAATAAAGTTATTGGTACTAAAATTGATATGCAGACGCGGATTTACTGCGGACTGATAAGACAGCGCTACGTCTTCATCACCGAACGCATTACCGGAAATAAACCCATCTGGTATGCATAGTCCGGTAGTATTGGGAATTTCATTTTCCTTTCTTCCCTTCAGGTGACTTAACAAATTTTTTAATTCCGTCAGTTTTTGAGTAACGTCATTGCGATAAAGATCAGGGTCACTTTTACGTTTTTTTTCATAACGTTCTGAATCTGGATTAACTGCTTCAATAATTGTCTTAAAGGCCACACCATTATTATAAAAATGAGCCTCTAAATGACGAAAAACATCTGGCGATATATCACTACTGTTATGATCAAAAATCACGCCTTTCATTCCATCAGGTAAAGAATATATCTGTCTTAAAAAAGGTGCATCCTCAGCACTGACGGTTCTTGTATTACGCAATTCCTGCTCACGCAAACGAATACGCTGTTCAAATGCCGGTAAATACATGCGTTTGGTTTCTACGTTTTGCTTATTAATCTGCACCAGAGAGGCATCGGGCAAGACAAAACTCTCCGGTAGATCGATAATATATCGCCCGATACAACGTGGGGTACGGTTAGTCAGTAAATTTTCTACCACGATATATTCCTGTTCTGTTAATGCTAATTTCGACGGATATGGCTTCAGCCATTGCCATAAACTATAAACTATTACTACAGATATTAATACCAACACGAGTTTACTCTTATTCATCAAATATATCTCAGGCTGGTTTCTGTTACCTTCTGCGCAATTTGAATTATTGCCCATAAAGTATATTGTTGCGCTACTGTGTGTTTATACGCGGGTTCATGTTCAACAGGCAGACTCATACGCGAGCGTAAATAACGCGTCGGGACCTGCGATGAACGTAAAGGTACAGTACCATCCCCCAGTTCAGATACCGTTGGAGGGACAATAGTATATTGCTGGTAGATGCCAGTATGCCAGCCTTTCCCCCCTAGAGGGGTGGCAACAGTACGTATTGTGAGAATCTCATCACCTGGAGGACGACTGGCCCGACCATCGATTGGATAGCGTGCCCGATCTTTCTGTAGCCAGTTATCTATTGCGGGAGTATCTCCTTGCCAGATGAGGTCGCCATGTGTAGGAGTCCTATTGCCATAAAATGCATGAGTATTACGATGATATTGTCCGCTGAGTTTTTCTATAATAGGCTGAACTTTATCATTTATCATTCTTTTGTAATTAACCCAATCTTTATCCATTTTGGCACTATTAAGCTTAATATTACTCGGATCAATCAAATAATCCTCGCAAAGGCTCCACCATTTTCCGCGAATAGTATAAATTTCCGTAAAGGGATCAGCTTTTGGCAGGCTATATGTGTGTTCCCCATCTTTAATCTTTAACCAGTTCAGGCCATATTCCACACCGGGTAATAATTGTAATGGGCCAGGTGACTGTGACAACACCGCAGTCATTTCTGCTGAGTTCCCTCCAGCCACCTCTGCTGTAAGTCGCCCTTTTATATCAGAGTACTCCATACCTGCTTTCATTCGTCGATAGGCCGATGCCGCCCCCATCGCAGGCATGACGCCATGAACTATCCCCAGAATTTTATTACGCCCATTTTTCAGCTCAGAACAATGACGCGCCACCAGCCCCCCCATGGAATGGGTTACCACGATCACTTTTTCACATTTAATTCCTTTGCTAGCGTAGCCAAGCACAATGTCATCAATTTTCTTCAGCAACATTTCTCCTGAGGTGGCAATATTGTCCAGCCAGTTATAACCCACAACGTGGACTGGAAATAAGTACTTGTAGCTCAGAGCCACTTGCTCTTTGGTCAGTGGTTCTCCACCGTTTTCAGTCTTGAGGCTCACGCCAATCAGTTTCGTCCTTTCACCTTGTTTAAACTGATCAAAATCGTGCAAAGCGTTTTGCAACCAAGGCAGAAATTGGCCGTAACTGATATTAGCAACCTCTCCCCACCCTCGCATACGGCGCGAAGTAAATCCTTTATCAGCCAGATCGTTAGCTACTATACCAGCAGGGTCGACAATGACTTTGGTTGGATCGAGCTCTTTTTTTCTCGTTTTGGCACCTGTAAACAGCCAGCCTGCTGGTGAGAATGTATCGTCTAAGCGCCATAATTTATCTGACTCACCTTGTGAGTTAGTTTTTAAATTACTCCCCATTACTCCAGGCAGAAAAATCACCGGTATAGCTCGGTCTGGGACCTTATAGCAAACAGCTATCTGGTTTTTTATACTGGCAGCAGGTATCAAAGGATAGTAAAGCCGACCATTCTCATCATAAGCAGGGGGCGCAATGATTTTTTCCGATGTCTCAGCCATAATTCACTCCTCATCCTGTAAATATGCTTTCAAAGAATCAATATTGATGCGTTGCTGTTTTTCCGCACTTCCTGATGAAGAGGTTACCAGCGCCTGTTTACTGCCATCTCCGCTGAGAATATTCAGTGCCTGGGTTGATACAGGTGAATCATCAAACGGCCAAAGTACTTGTGGTGTTATCGTAAGATCTGTCGTTTCCCACTCCTGTATCATCTGGCTGGCACTTTGCCCACCAAATTTCTGCCACACTGCAGCCCGCTCAATGATTTTATCTGGGGCCCCACTTTCCACCACACCATTGCCTATCCGAATATAGGCACCACCACTCCCTACCAACAGGATATCCTGCTTTGCACTGATCACGATTTTTCCTTCACTGCTGCTGATGCGCACATCCTTCAGTGCATCCAGTGTCATTTCATCGCCCTGCGCCTGAATCTCTACTTTCCCTTTACTGGCAAACAGTTTTATACCCAACTTCTGGGCATACAGGCTTATCCGCTCTCCTGCTGCCACTGTCAGTTTTTTCATGATACTGAAATCTGTATTACCTCCACTCGTCGCCGTGATATTTTCTCCGGCTGACAGTTGCAGTGTTTTCGGTGTTACCTGCGCTATCCCTTCAGGGGCAGACAGCAGTAATACAGATTTCTTCAGCTCATTTAGTGCTTCGCTCAATAAAGCTTTCTGCGTTTGCAGGTCGGCAAGCTCTGCCTTCGCTGTTTCTGCCGCACTGCTTAGAGATTCCGCCAGACTTTGCGCTTGTTGTAGTTGACCCAACGCCGCAGACATATCCAGCATCATCCCGCTGGCTGATGACTGTGTATCCGCAGTAATGAACACCCCTTTCCCACCGCGGATGCTAACCCAGTCATCCGTTCGCAACTCTGCACCTTCACCGCGAAGAACTCGTTGCGCATCTACATTGTGCCCAAGGTTCAACTGGGTCTTGCCGCCGTACTCGGTGCTGAGTTTAATGTGCTCTTCGCCGCGTTTGTCTTCCATGCGTAGCTTGTTGAAAGCAGGGGTACGGATCACGTTGCGGGTGTTGTTTTTTTCGGTCACATGGTCGGTATGACGCGAATCGTGCAGGGCATGGGCGATATACGGGCGGTCTGGGTCACCGTCGTGAAACGCGATGGCCACTTCGGTGCCCTGTATCAGCGGGAAATGAATGCCGTACACATCGCCACCATAAGGTTTGGCGAGTCGCAGCGGCATACTCTCCTGCCCCTGTGCTTTATCATCCTGATCTGCATCAAATTTCACGCGATACAAACCGGAGGTATCCTGCCAGGCATAGATATCATTGGTCTTCGCGCTGGTCACCCGCGCCATCATGGTGCCGCTGACTTTTGGACGGGGCAGCAATGCCGGGCGCCAGCACAGAGTTTCACTGTACGGAACCGCAGCGATAGTCACTTTCAGTGCATCTTTACGGCTGGCGCTAAACCCAGTGCGTACTACTACCATCGGTTGTGTCAACAGCTCAGGTAGCGTGGACGGGATTGATGTGTCGGTTACCGTCAATACCTGAGCAGGATG
Organism: Yersinia rochesterensis; assembly: GCF_003600645.1. NCBI lineage: Bacteria > Pseudomonadati > Pseudomonadota > Gammaproteobacteria > Enterobacterales > Yersiniaceae > Yersinia > Yersinia rochesterensis. Next base: position 389,191 of record NZ_CP032482.1, on the reverse strand, counting down.
TAATGTTGAATCAGTGCTGAGGCCGGTTATCAGCGTTTGCGCTGATAAAAAACGTTCATGGTCAAGGCGGGCAAGGAAGTTACCGGTTTCCGCTGTAGGGTCGATTTTATCGCCGGTATCCAGATGACGCGGTTTGTAGTGATACACTTCACCATAAGTGACCCCTTCACCGTCGCCGCGCGTCATGTCTGCTCGGGTGGACTGCAACACTTTCTGCGCTTCACGGTAGTTGTAATCTTTCGCAGTAACGCTGGCCTCAACGACATTGTGATGTACATTCAGCCCCCAGACTGACTCTACACCGCTGTCACTCATGCCTGACGGGCTATTCAGCGGCAGGGATTTACCAAACTCATAGGCACTCTGCTTATCAGCAAAATGCACCACTTCAGTCTGGGTGTCTGGCTGCAAAGTGAAGAAATAAAATATCCCCATCTCTGAGAGCAACCGCTCAATAAATTTAAGGTCTGTCTCTTGATACTGGTTTATTTGCTCACGTTTTGGGTAGGTCTGTTTCAGGACAAACTCATATTCCCAGTCCTTGAAACCATGTTCCTGAAGTATCTGCCCGACAACTTCAGGTACCGATTTATTAACAAAGAAACGGTGCGTGCGGTACTGGTTATCCAACAATGCGATGAAAGGTTCTAGCGTGATCTGATAATTAACCTGGTCGGCTGAACCCGATATCCGGCGAAAATCTGTGATAACACCGTGTACCACCTTCTGTTCCATCAAACTCTGCAACAAGCCAGTCCCCATCGTCAGCGTTGCTGGTTTGCGCAGTAATTGGTCCGCATCAATATTTTTGTCTGTGCTGGTGAACAGTATATTGTATTGATATGTATTGCTGAGTCCCTCATTGCCGCTGAAATCTTCGACGTCCAATGGTGACAGGCAGGAAGGAATATCAAGGCGGTAGCGATTCAGAGTAGTTCCGGTGAGTTTTGATAATGTGTTCTGTAGCGTGTTAGTAAGATTCATGGGTTTTACTCCGTGGTAATAACCTGCTTATTTCAAGTACAAAACAGGCAAAACCTATCTTTATCGTTAAATTTTGCTAGCAATGGATGGCTCATCATATTCGCGTTTAGTTAGCGGCACGTCATAAGCCCTTCTATTAAGCATTTCAAATCCCAATACAAAATGTCTTGGATGGTTACCCTTATCTTTGGACTCAATAACGAGTTGAACAATAAAAGGTCCAGTGGAGGTATCAGGAAGATGATAAAACGAAGGTGGGATACAAAGTTTCCCATCTATAATTGTTAGATTAGGTTCATCTGTGAATGTCCCTTCTTTAGGGGGGGGATTCCTGAGATTAATAGATATAAAAACAGGCTGATAATCTTGTGCATTAGGAATAAAGAAGCATACCGAATCACCATTCATGTAGGTGCTGGCCGTCTCTGAGGGATAATACTTCATTTGTCCCCATGGACATCCTGTTAACATCAATAAGCAAAATAAAGACAACATCGTGAAAAATAGAAAACGCAGTTTGTTTCTTATCACCAAGGAAACCCTCGCAGTACATTTCGGTATGATTTTCTTATTACGACTTCAGAAATATCGCCATCAAGAGTAATAATATTATTTCTTCTCAATCGCCTCCAGGCACTATAATCACTCGCCTGCAATGTAAAGTTATCCGCAATAATTTGCGCTTGTTGCTCCATGGGATATTCGCTTAACAGCCGCCCATCGAGTTTATATCTGTAACTGACCAGCCAACTAACCAGCCCTCTCGCAATGACATTCATTCCTTTGGCACGCTGCCATACATGGCTCATTTCATGAATGAACAAATGTTGTAAATTATCTGTTGTCTGCGAGAAATCATCCCGGTACTCATTACGGAAATAAATCTCACCATTCGGCGTCATTGCTGTATGTTCATCTTGCAGATTAAAAGGCAGATAACTACCATGATGGATCCAGACAGTCTGGTACTGGATAGTTGATCCGAAAACTGACTTCGCCAGCTCCGTCTCTCCCGAGGTCAGCAACCGGATACCCCCTTCTTTTAATGTGTCCTTATTTTCCTCAGTCATTACCAAACTCCAGCGTGATCCCTTCGGCTTCATCCCAGCCCAACCTCAACGACGTAGTGCGTTGTTGCTCGCTCATGCGGCTTAACAGTTGCTGGCTCAGCACCGGTAAAATCTGCTGATTCAGTAGGCTGTCGATGTTACGCGCACCGGTGTCCGGCAATAGGCAGGCGGCGACCAGCGTGTCGTACAGGCTTTCGTCAAGGGTGCAGTGCAGGCCGTAATGTTTGTTCAGGCGTTTGGCGACCTGTGCCAGTTTCATTTCAACGATGGTGCGCAATGCGGTGGCGTCCAGCGGGCGGTAAATTAGTGTTTGGAAGCGGGCCAATAGCGCAGGTTGGAAATGTTCACGCAGGATCGGGCGCAGCAGCTCATGCAGATCGCTATGGGTCGCTTCCGGTTGTTCATCCAGTAACTGCATCAGAGGGTCACTGCCTAAATTGGCAGTCATTAGGATCACGGTGTTACGAAAATCAATTTCGCGCCCTTCGCCGTCGCGCATAAAGCCACGGTCAAACACTTGGTAGAACAGGTTAATAACATCGGCGTGCGCTTTTTCCACTTCATCCAGCAACACCACGCTGTACGGGCGCTTGCGCACCGCTTCGGTCAGAATGCCACCCTGACCGTAACCGACATAACCCGGCGGCGAGCCTTTGAGTTGGGAGACGGTGTGCGCTTCCTGATATTCGGACATGTTGATGGTGATCAGCGATTTCTCACCACCGAACAGGGTGTCGGCCAGTGCCAGCGCAGTCTCGGTTTTGCCCACCCCACTGGGGCCAACCAACAGGAATACCCCCAGCGGGCCATTTTCGGACGTCAGGCCGGTTTTGGCGGCGCGCAGGCGTTGTGCCATCTCAACCAGTGCCGCATCCTGACCGACCACCCGGGTCGCGAGGTGGTTTTCCAGTTGCAATAAATCGGTCTGTTCGTCTTTCAGCAGGCTGCTCAACGGCACGCCGGTCCAGTCAGCGATAACCGTCGCCACCGTGCGCACATCAACATCCAGCGACAGCAGCGGCGCATTACCCTGAATCTGACTTAACTCTTCCTGCAACCTGGCCAGATGTGCCGCGTTGGCGATATCCTGACGCGCGTCGATAATCAGGGTGGTCAGCCGTTGCTCTGCTGCATATTGCTGTTCAAGCGTTTGCTGCCCAACCACCAGTTCTGCGCGGCGTTGCTCTATCTCAGATAAGCGCGTTGAACCGATACTTGGCAGCAGGAGCAAGTCCTGTTCGATGGCCTGTTGCTCCATCGCCAATGCAGCCAGTTCGGCGTTAACTTCCATCAGCGCGACCGGTAGCGTGTCGATACTCATGCGCACGCGGGCACCGGCAGTATCGAGCAGGTCAACCGCTTTGTCTGGCAGTTGACGGCCAGTCAGAAAGCGTCGCGACAGAGTCACCGCCGCAGTAATAGCAGAATCCAGAATATGCACGCCGTGGTGTTGGGCGTAGCGGCCCTTTAAGCCGCGCAGCATCAGGCTGGCTTTGGCATCGTCCGGCTCATCTACCTTGACCATCTGGAAGCGGCGTTCTAATGCGGCATCACGCTCAAAATACTGTTTGTATTCTGACCAGGTGGTGGCAGCGATGGTGCGCAACTCGCCACGCGCCAGTGCCGGTTTCAGCAGGTTGGCCGCATCTGCGCCACCGGCCTGATTACCGGCACCGATGATGGTGTGGGCTTCGTCGATAAACAGCAACACCGGTGTTGGCGATTGTTGTACCGCCTCGATAACATTTTTCAGCCGCTGCTCGAACTCACCTTTGACCCCAGCCCCGGCTTGCAACAGGCCCAAGTCCAGGGTGCGCAGGCTGACGGTTTTCAAGCTATCCGGTACGTTACCTTCGGCAATTCGCAGCGCCAGCCCTTCAACCAGCGCGGTTTTACCCACACCCGGTTCACCGACCAGAATCGGGTTGTTTTTACGGCGGCGCGACAGGATGTCGACCATCTGGCGGATCTCGCTGTCGCGGCCAAAAATCGGGTCAATCTGGTTGGCACGGGCTTTGGCGGTAACGTCGAGGGTGAATTTATCCAGCGCCGCTTGCAGGGCGTCATTGAGTTGGGGCTGACCACTGGCAGAGGTAACCGTCGGGGCCTCATCGGTCAGATTGACCGGGCTGTCTGCCAGTGCTGCTGCCTGCTGCACCTCAGGACGTTCGTCCGATTGATTATCCAGCAAGGGCAGCAGGCGGTGTAACTGGATGGTACTCAGGCTGAGCAACGGCCAAGCGGCCTCGGCGGCCAATAATGATGGAGTGGAAATCAGCGCTGCCAGCAGATGAGCGGAGCGCACTACATCAGCATTCTCCTGCAAAGAGGCATCCAGCCAGGCACTTTTGATCAGTTGCTGTAACGGCGCTGACAACTGAGGTTTGCCCTGCACGGTGCGGGGTAATGTCTCCAGATGCGCCAGCAACCCCTGCCACAAGCTGTCCATATCCCACTCATAACGCCGGGCAATAACGGTAATATCGCCTTCGCCCTGTTCCAGTAATTTCAACAGCCAATGTTCAACGGTAATCTCAGCATGAGCGCGGGTCTGGCATAAGGTGGCGGCACCGGCGAGTGCCTGCGCACAATAAGGATTTAACCGACGTAATAAGTGTGCTGAATGCGTTGTCATAAATTCTTCCTTGTGTGTCATTTACCCTGTCAGGCACGCTACCGCCCATAGCCATATCCTAAATAAGGAAACCGAGGCCCATAAGGTCATCAAAGTGTTGTTAATTTTTGCTCAATCACCGCAACAAGCAGTGGCTCAGCAAAAACAAAAAAGCAGACGGCGAACCGTCTGCTTCGGGTCATTACGCCGTAGCGCGTTCGTTCCATGAATCAGAATGAATAATGTTGCCGTCTTTGAAGGTCCAGGTGACTTTTTCGTAGCGCAGCTCAACCAATTCCAGATGGTTGTGCTTCTCTTTAGCCGGATCTTTGACGTCGTGCATTTTCGGCGCAACTTTGACCACTTTGACGTTTTCCAGTTTGGTGTTGAAATATTCAACTTCCTGGCCAGCGTCATCAATGCGGTACCATTTGAACTCGGCGGTTTTCAGTGTTTGACCGGTAGTCACCGCTTTGTACAGATAAGGGGTAGACGCATCGATTTCTTTGGTGAAAACGAATGGGGTGTGGATACGGGTGCCAGTCAGCTTGCCGGTATTGTTATCGGTTGGGATGTATAGGTTATGATCCTGTGCCACGATCTCAATGCTGCCTTCACGGCTTTGCACATCAACAGAACCCTTAATGTCCGCACCGCCATCGTCTTTCAGCCACAGATATACTGGAATTGCCATGATTTACTTCTCCATTTCTTGAGTTGATACGTCACTTTCATCCTGTGACGCTGTTTTTACATCCGGCACCTGACAGGCATCAGCCTGCGGTACCAGACTGATTTCGACACGGCGGTTGGCCGCACGACCCGCTTCCGTATCATTAGATTTCAGCGGACGACTCTGACCATAACCCTGTACCGCAAAGCAGCTTTCCGGGATATCCCCGGTATCGCGCATCCAATTGCGTACCGACTCAGCCCGCTTAAGTGACAGAATTTGGTTGGATTTTTCATCACCGGTGATATCGGTATGACCCGCCACCACAATCAGCCAGCCCGGTTTGGCCTTAATCCCGACCAGTGCGTTGATAAGCACTTTGGTGGAGCCGGATTTGAGTTCTGATTTGCCCACATCAAACAGTGACAGGCTGTCGAGGCGCAGGGTTTTGGGCCCCTGAACAATTCGATTAATCACCGGTGCCGGTGGTGGCGGTGGCGTCCAGCTATTGATAGCAATATCAAGCGGAACCCTAAGCCGCAGTCCCTGATACAACCCCAGCGACAAACGCATGGGAGCACCGCGGCGTAACCAGTCATCCAACAAATGGGCATCCGCGCGCAGTTGTTGCTGAGCCAGAGTCTTAGGGGCTGGGGGAGTGCCAGTGAGGTGGTTATACTGCGACAGATGATCGCCCACACTTTGGACCAAACGTTGGTTATTGATATACGAGGCCAGCAGGGCAAACAGTAAAAATACCCCGCACAATACACCGGCCATCTGCCAGCACTGCATCAGGCGCGAGACGCCGCGACGACGTGGCAGATAAGGCAGCAGCACGTCTGGCAACGGCAGACACTCTGGCTCTGGGGTCGCCACCGGGGTCAGCGTGGTTATCCCGCGAATGTGGGTCTGCCACAGATTCTCCTGATCCGCCGCGACCGGTGTAAAACAGCAGCCCCAGGCGCACGGGGTCAGCGCAGGGATATCCCCTTGCCGCTGTGTCAGGATGCTCAGAACATGTTCATCAAGCCAGGACAGAAGACTCTCCATCCAGAATACCGCGCTCAACCTTTCCTGAACGTTGCGGTCTTGATGCTGGCTCCATTCAACCAGCGGCATGACCCCTGCCCCTGCTTCCTGAACCTGAATACCCTTTTGCCCCGGCGTGACCGTAAACCAAGGTTCCGTTTGCGCTGCTGAGGCCATTGGCGGTGACAGCCAGATGCTTAGCCAAACCGGTGGGATCCCCGCAAGCCATCCTTTGCACTGCACGATGGCCCGTTGCCACGCCCGCACAGATTGTGAAAAATCATCCCGGTCCTGATGCTGCTCCGGCACAATGGCCAGTAACACCGATATCTGGGCAATCAGCGCCGGGCGTTCCGCCGCCAGATGTTGCGCGAGGATCGGCAGTTGTTCTGGCATTTTCACCGCCAGATACCAGCCCTGACGGGTTTCACGAAAAGATGCAGAAGTAGAAAACAGAGCATCGCTGTCACCACAAACCAGTACCACCGCACCCTGAAAACCTTCCGGTGGCAGCGTTGAGTCTGCAATGGATTGGTACGCCACTTTATTGCGGTTGTGCTTGCGCCATTGAAAATAACCGACCGCACCGCTGAGGATGACAACCAGCATGCTCAATGCCACACGGCTGCCGGTTCCCAACGGCCAGAACCCCAGGATAAGCCACAGTGCCAGACACACACCCAATAGCAACAGGAGTAACGGTGTTAATCCGCGCATCCGCTAATGCATCCCGGTCAGTTGAGACACCATGTGCGTCAGTTGGCTGGACAGTGTGAACCACAGTGCGGCCAGTATTGCGACGCCCGCCACCCACGAGAACCAATAGGTTTTGCGCCCGGAGCGTAGACGCAATGAGCGCGAGACCAGCGGAGTTTCCTGCGAAGAAGTGAACGGAGGCACCAGCAGACTCAGCTTACGCACCACATCTTCTCTGCGCTCGTCGCCCTGTTCACGATAGCGACCGGCAAACCCGAGGGTCAATGCACGGTAAAAACAGGTCAGTACCGCCGTATCCGGAGCTGGCTCCTGCAACACCGTGCGGATCCGCTCCCACAACTCTTCACCTGCGTTCAGAGTATTGAAGTAGCGCGCCTGAAGTGGGTCTTTCAGCCATTTGCTATAGCCGCTGTCCTGTTTCTGGCGGTTCAGCACGCTTTCATCCAGTAACGCACACTGGGTGTACAGCATATGGTCACAGCTGATGTCGCTGAAACCGGCACGCGACAACGTCTCGCGTGCGCCATCAATCCACTCACAGGCACGGCGATACAAGGCTTCGCCATCTTCCACTTCCTGCCCATTACGCAACTGACTGACCATCAGCCAGCAGGGATAAAAGGCCGCATCAACCACAGAGGTAGTTATTTTGCTCATGAGCGCAGCACCGCAAACAGTTCGAGTTTGATATCACCCAGCGAACCGGGGGTGTAGAAAGCACAGTTACCCGCATCCAGCATGGCCTGCGCGGCTGGCCCCGTGAGGTCGAGGGCAAAATACTGATTCTCCAGGCGCAGCGGGATAGCGGCCGGCACGTGGGATAAAGGTTTCATCGCCACGCCGTTCAATGCCACGTTGACCACATCTGACACATCCTCAACGCTGCCAGCCTTACACAACAACGGGAACTGGGTTTGCAACAGATGGTTGGGGATCGAAGAACGAACAGAGAGATAGAAATCAGCCCCTTCGCGCAGGCGGGCATCATGCAATGAACCGGTCCAGAATTGGCCCTCGTGAGTCAGTTCAATCGCCACCATACGGGACGGCAAGCTGGCTTCGAGCAAGGCATCAAGCAAGGTGAACAGCGGCGGGAAAACCTGCTCCGGCGCGTCATGCTGATACAGCGGAATATCTTCGGCTTTATGCTCAAGGGAAAATGTCAGCAGGCTACCGGCGAGACGAACCAGTTCGCGATAGAACAGTTCGGGGTGGCGGGAAGGTATCTGATACAGTTCCATCAGTACCGGTTCGGCACTGTTTAACGCATTCAGTAACCAGAACAGCGATACATCGGCCACCGCAAAATCCGCCATCCGTTCGTTACTTTCACGCCGCATAGCCATCAGACGACGCCGACGCGCCTGCAAACGGTGGATTAAATCTCCCAGTTCAGTCAGCACCACCGGACTGGCCGCCAGTGACAGCATCGGCGGGATAAAACTCTCATCCTGCATCCACTGCCCCTGAGCACTACGTATCAAGCGCACCACCGGACAGGTCAGATAAGCACTGTTTTCCTGATGCGCAAAACGCAGTGTGACCGCATGGCGCATGATGGCCAGTTCGGTACGCTCATGACCAGCAAGCTCCTGTACCGTGACCCATTCTTGCTGCCAGCGGCGCGGTCGCGCACTGTCCTGACCATCATCCAGATTGCCACCGTTGGCCGAAAGCACCGGCAATGCCAGCACCACATCGACAGCGTCACGGTCTGACATCGCCGACAAATCGCAAGCAGGCGGCAAGTTATCCGCCCGTTCAGAATCAATCAGCGTACCATCAGGAAAACGCACCACCAGCCGCAGCGCATTCAGGCGGGAAAGCGCCAACGACCCACGGTCAAATGCCGCATCAATGACACCCCATGGGGATGCCAGTGTCATATGGGCCACGCTGTCTGCCACGTAGGCATCCCAGCGGGCCTGTTGCTGGAATTGTTGTGGAGCCAAAAAGGCCCCGTCGTTCCATAACGGACGATAAATTTTCATCGTGTCTCCGTTTATGCCTTAGCCTTCGGCATTTGGGAAACCAATGACAGATTCACGTCCATGCCTTCCACCTGAAAATGCGGCACGGCATACAGTTTGACGCGGAAGAAACCCGGGTTATCTTCGATATCTTCCACAGTGACTTTCGCATCACGCAGGGGATGGGACGCTTGCAAATCATCACCCGGATCAGTCATTTCCGTCACCAACGTGCGGATCCAGTTATTCAGCTCCAGCTCCAACAGACGGCGATCTTTGGTGGTGCCGATGTTTTCGCGCTGAATCAGCTTCAGATAATGCGCAATACGTGACAGCAGGAAGATATACGGCAGACGGGCATTGATGCGGCTGTTGGCAGTGGCATCAGTGGTGTCATACAGTGCCGGTTTCTGCGCCGAGTTGGCCGAGAAGAAGCACGAGTAATCGCGGTTTTTGTAGTACGACAGCGGGATAAAGCCCAGATTGGCAAATTCAAACTCGCGCGTTTCTGGGATCATCACTTCTGACGGAATTTTAACCTGATTACCGGTACCCAAATCGTACAGGTGAATAGGCAGGTTGGTCACCGCGCCACCGGCCTGCGGGCCACGGATCTGCACACACCAGCCATTTTTAATGAAGCTTTTCACCATGTTGGCAGCAAAAGCAAACGAAGCGTTGGTCCACAAGTAGCGATCGTGATCCGGCCCTTTCACCTGCTCAACGTAGTTGAAGCTGCGCACAGGAACGGTGTCTGGGCCATAAGGCAAACGCCCCAACACGCGCGGCATGGTCAAGCCGATATAGCGGGAATCATCCGAGTCGCGGAAAGCTTTCCACTTGATGTATTCAGCGCGGTCAAAGTAGTTGGCGATGTCTTTGATGGCAGCCACTTCTTCCATGCTTTCTTTACCAAAGAACTCAGGGCCAACTGAACCGATAAACGGCATATGGGCCGCCGCCGCCACTTTGGAGATATTGCGCAATAACGCGATATCCTGCGGGCCGCGGTCGAACTCGTAGTTGGAGATAGCCGCGGCAATCGGCTCGCCGCCCGGAGTGTCGTATTCCTGAATATAGGTCTGAGCGTATAACCCGCTTTGCACGATTTCAGGCGCATCTTCAAAATCCTGCACCAGATGATCTTTACTGATATCCAGCAGTTCGATGCGCACATTTTGACGGAAATCGGTTTGATCGATAAGGGATTTCACGCCACGCCAGGTGGACTCTACTCGTTGGAAATCAGGGTGATGCATCACCGCATCCAACTGACGACTGATTTGATCATCCAGCGCAGCAATGTGACCATCCAGCAGGGTTTTATCCAGTTTTTCCACTTTTTTCGACGATTGCTTCAGCAAGTCTAAAAAGACACTGACGGCGGCAGTAACACGCTCATCAGTGGTGGCATCCGCCATGGTATCGTTGTTCTGGAAAGCATCCAGACCGGTCAATGAGGAGACCGGACTCAGGTTGATTTTTTCAAATAAAGCGGCATAAACCCCTTGGGCTACGGGGCCATTTTTTTCGGTATAGCTTTCTAATACGGTCGTCGCAGTACCCTGCGCACTGTTTTCCTGTACAGACATCAGCATGTTCCTTTTCTTCTTTCTAATGACAAGCAGCCAATTCGGCGATTAACAGTCTTTGGGGGCCAGGGCCGCTAATTCAGCACGTAGCTCATCGCTCAGGGCTTCGTCTTTGAGGATATTTTCCAGCTCACGGCGGAAAGTGGCGTTGTCCAGCAGATTGGATTTGAGGTCACGCAGCAGGTTGCGCATTGCCAGCAAGGCACGCAGTTGCGGGATTTGACGGGCAACACTTTCCGGTTCGAAATCTTTCATCTCGCGGAAAGTCAGGGCAACTGCGGTATCAGTGTTATCGCCTGCCAGGGTGTCAGGTACCGCGAGTTTCAGACTCGGTTGGAACTCGGCCAACACACTGTTGAAATTGTTTTTATTGATGTTAAGTTTTTCACGCTCGGACAGCGGGCGCTGTTCCTGACCGTTGCTGTAATCACCCATCACCAACAACTTCAAAGGCAGCTCCATTTTCTTTTGAGCGCCGCCGGTGTGCAGATCTAATTTAATATTAATGCGTGCTTTTGGTATCTCATTTTGAAAGCTTGAAGAGGACATCGACTTTCCTTATTTGGGGAAGGAAACTTAAGAAATCCACCGCTGAAAAAATAAATAGAAATAATCCACTATTACCCGGCACAACATTCACCGCACACTAATTAACTCGGTGCGCATTAAAGTAAAAAAACACGTTAGTAGATATCCCTATCCATTCATCGGATGGCATGAAACAGTATCTGGCAGGTATTTTTCACACGCATTAGCATATCGATTAAATACCAGTGCGCGCAGTGTAGAAACGTTAGCATAATAACACCAATAAGTTAAATGTAACAAAAAGTAACTATTTTCTCTTTTAAAAAAAGGAAACATAACACTGATGTATAAGACTTTTCTTGAAAAAGCAAGATAACTCCCTACGATTAAAGGCATTAATAAACATCATGAAAATTAAACTGAGAATCTATGGAGCTTATTGTAGGAATATGCCTACAGATATTTTTTTCAGAAATGTGATGTGTATTGGGGGTATTTTAGAACCAGGTAGGATAACAAGAGAATTATCTATTATCGCTGTGAATCAGTTAACCCCTAATAACCTAAAAATGACTTATCGATAGGCAACGTCATTGTGTATTGCAGTCAATTCAATCCACAAAGAGAGATGAGTGGCAAATAGATACGGATGAGACCCCATTCACACTGAGAAATACATTCACCAACATGTAATGAGTACAAACAGAATATCCTGTTTGAGTATAGTCCTGTCTGCGCAGGACTCACCTTTCCCAGTGTCAGCACCCGTAAGAATACGGTCATAAAATGAGTCTGTGAAATCGATTATGCAGATCAATAAATCGATATTGATCACTTAATCTGATCAACTCAGTGTAGTCGTCATCCGCCACAGACAAGGTAAGTGATATGTTTTTATGCGCCATGGCTGCGTTATCTTGCAGAAAAAACCAATATCGGGTTTTTTACTGTCAAATTTTAGGGTTTCGGGAAAATGATGCGCAATACAGCGTGGAGTGATGCCAGTTGGCTGAATTAAAGAGTGCAGTGAGTATTGAAACGCTAATACAAAAAGCGACCGATTTAGAACTGGCCGGATTCTGGCGCAGGGCTGCGACACAGTGGCTTACTGTCATAGGCCATTGCCTTGATGATGCTGAATCGGAACAGATTGCTCGGCGACGTGAACCGTGTTTACTGAAATCACAGGGGACACCAGAAGAGCGGCGGCGAGAAGTTCGTAATCGTTACCGCAGTCAGGAGCGATATAAAAACCGATATTAACCCTGATGATCCTGAACACACAATAATGCTCATCCAGCGATACCATGAGACGTGAGCTTTTATTGGGTCGTTGACCGGGTCACCTCGTCGGTGCAGCGGTGATAATCAATCAGGTAACGTTAAGAGAAAAAACCGATTTATCTGGCTGTTGTTCAGGTGGACTGCGTCGATAATGACCCTGGTGAGGCGCTGACGCAGTGCCTGAACTCACTGTGCCAATCCAGGGCACAGCAGAGTATGATTACTTAGAAGGCGTACCGTACGCCCAGCATCACATCATTCGACGTCACCGAAACCTTCGCTGTTTTACCACTTCCCTTCGGGGTCGTGTAATTTGCTTCAACATCTCCGGCATCGAGGTAACGGTAACTCAGGTCTATACTCACGTTATCCATGATGGCCCAGTTAACCCCCACCCCCACCGCCCAGGCAAAGTTAGTTGCACTGCCAGAATGGTTACCACTTTTTACCGAACCATCAACGATACCCGTACTGATTTGGGTATCGGTATCGACAGTGTGGTGGTCCAGCGACAGGCGGCTGAAGCCTACCCCGGCAGAAATCCACGGTGTGAAGGGGGTGCTGTTACGCATATCCCAGTACGCATTCATCAGCACGGTCTGGAGTTGAACCTCCAGGCTGTTCTCTGTTTTGCCTTCAAAATCGGGATAGCCCCAGGGCGCTTGATTGTAGGTCATGCTGTTATTGGAATTAGCTTTTCCGTAACTGGTATATTCCAACTCCAAACGCACCGGCGCATTGAACTGCGAGTGAAAATCGTAACCCGCCGCCAGAGAGCCTGCAAAATTACTGTCACGTTGACGGCTAAAATCATCCGAGGTCCCGTCTGATGCATAGCTCAGGGACTGGTCACCCAAATTCATTATCCCCACCCCCACCTTACCCGAAAGGTAGAACCCGTTTTCAGGGGCAGCAACCGCAGAGGCAGACACCAGTACCAGTAAACCCGACAGCAACGTTTTATTGAATATCATGACATTTCCTTGTGAGTAGAGTCATGGGGAGTGATAACGCCTCAGGGTCCAGGCTCTGACTACAGAGCTATTGTCACAACGACAGGCATAAACGCTTAAAGAATCGACTGTCCTTGTTACCCATCACGTTATCGCCACACCCTTTAATTGATAGAATATAACGATCAATAATATACTATCGATCGTTAGTACCGATCAATTGAAAATGTAAATATCAACAAAAACATGCTGGTGTAGGAGAGTTATGCGCGGTTTCAAGGCCGTTAATCTGGCTCGGCCAGCGCGTCGATGAGGTCAGAATGTAGAGTTTGGGTGTTTCCAACCGCCAGTAATCCACGGTTGATGGTGACAGTTACAAAGTGGGTTGCCGCTAATGCTATTCTTGCGCGCTATCTTGAGCAACGCCGTCCTATGATGCAGTGATGGGCTGATTTCGTAAACAAAGCCGATAGCGGGAGTATTGTTGAAAACGGAAAAAGGGAGCTAAAACTTGTGGTCTGAGTTTCTAGCAGGATTGGTTAGTTTTTCCAAGGAAAAGTGCATTTGTGTGATTACCAAGGGACACTGACAGTCTGGTTTGAGCGATCTGCGGACATCCTGTGGACCAGGTTTTTAGCCCGACTGCGCTAACCGGCAACTCCGGTATGCTCCTTTCAGCCTTTGGTGCTGTCGGCAGGGGCCTGATGGCTTAGTGGCCTACATGTGAGACTAAAGATGTAGGGATGCCAACTAATGAATTATGAAAATATCAGGGCACAAACGGAAGCAATGGTTTGCGAACCGTCTGCTACTCAATCTATGGTTAGGTGATTTTTTTACGTGATAAGGCGTTTTATGACTCGCGGAAACTTTGATTTTATAAACTCTAACGTGGCCTACTCACAATCCGATAAGTCATGGTGGATAGATCTCATAAACACCGATTGCATCTGGTATGATATGATGATTAATCCTCCCGATGATATCAGAACAAATAAGATAATAAAAAACTATCTCAGCGCCATCGAGAAACATGTGAGGGAAAACTGTGAAAAGAGATTTATTTATTTCTTAGGTTCAAGAAAGAAAGTGAGGTTTTCAACCAAGAGGAAGCCTAGGTATAACCCTTTCACAAAAAATATAGTATTCACTCTGTTGATTGGCAAAGAGGAGCGAAAGTTTCGGGTGAAATATTTCTTTCGCAAGCTTACTCAGGATGGGGAAATAAAAATAACGCCAAATGTTAGAATAACTGAAAAGTTTCTCTACATTGAACATGAAGATGGCAATTCACTTGTGATTTCAGTCCATGACTTCGTCAAAGAAAATTACATTGATTTAGGCATCCATACTGAAGTGCATTACGTAGGATATACACGTCATCCGCATAGGCGTCCTGTTGATTTCATTCACCGTGGCTTATCGAAGATGCTGTATAGTGTTTCAAATGACGATAATGATTTTTTTGTTTATTTTAGTTTGTTTAATCCAAGAGTTATATCTCTGAATAATAACTACAATATGATGTTTAATATTTCAAATTCTCAATTGGATGAGATTGAAGTTGATAATGAAGGTAGGATTATTGAAAACTGCTTCATACGCTACTTTGACCCTAAGCTTCAAGATGATGACAAGGAAAGCAAAAGGTCAGATTTAAATAAAATGTTTATGGATTTAGTGAAAAACAAAAAAATTAAAAAAATTTCTGTAAATTTACAATATGAAATGAACAATGAGTACTTCTGCTTTTACTCTAAGGTTGTACCACCGCAAACTGATCATTTCTTTGTACTGGATTTTTCTAATGACAAGGTCAATATTGACAGGGACCAAGATATGACGACTCAGATGGCATTATACATGGGAGGTCATAATTATTAATCTTTTCGCCTGATACCCGCTCAGACTCTGTTTTGTCGCATCCATTACGGATTGATATTAATATTCAGGGTTAAGGGCTATCAACGAAATGCATACTCTGCGGACTGGTCATGAAATACATGAAAGACTGTTTTTAGCAACATCCGCTTCTGGCACAGAGCGGACATGTGCCTGAGTTGAGAATAGCGTCAGTCAAAAGAAGAGGATGCTACGTAATTAAATCCAGAGACCGGACTGAGTACCGGCCCGTCTCACAGAGCCGGTCGTTATGGTAACATCTTAGGACTGACTGCAGCCGAACGAGCGTTCTGCGCTGCTGTAGCGTTTGGTTCGCTGCTTCGCCATGTAACTCAGACGGAAAGTCAGAGCATCAAGGTTATTTCTGAAATCCGACTTATTGAGTTCCAGGAAAGCCAGAGGATTATAAACAAAGTGCACCAGCGTCAGATATTCAGGCCAGTCACGCTTCTTCATTGCACTTAGCCAGGCGTTCTGAACAAGAGAGGCCAGACCTTTCCCCTGTGCGCCGTAGCTTCCCAGAGCATTGAACGTGTCGGTGTTGACGAAGAGGGCCATGTGATAATGCTTCTTGCCACCCAGTTCTGGTTGCTCCATCACCCAGACGTAGCGTACGGAGCAGCGGTGGGTCCGTATCCCTTCCCGGGTTTTTCTTTGCCGGTAAGCGACTATCTGAGCTTTCAGCGATTCGATAAAACGGGACATCAGCCCTTGGCTTAAGTCAGCATCACTGGCAATGCTGTCGCCCACATCCCCGTCTTCCGGTAAGTGCAAATCCACCCTGATAACCGTGGTTTGTGGATGGTCCTGCAGTGCGTTACAGAGTACCCCTTCGATACGCTGCAGATATGCCTCGTTGAAAGGTTTCTGGCTTTGGTCCACCACCATTGGGTGGGTGATGTCATCGAACAAAAACATAATGATTTCCTCCACCTGTCGGGAAACAGCAGGCTTAGTGCTGCCTTCCTGAAACACAGACAGGCATAATGATTGGGAGATTGAGGGATTAACGCTGACAGGGATACTGACTACAGGTGTTGTTGTTCAGCATACGACTCTGGTGATTACAGCCTTATGCCCATTCAGGTGTTTGTTTAAGTATTTATATAATATGGATATTGATAGGTTGTTAGGGACATGCTCAACAGGCATATGGATACCCATACTGATAATAGGCATATATATATAATACCTATCCGACACTCATGCACGTTCACTGAACCTTATACGACACCGCTTAACACACTGATTTATTAGATAAAATAACTCCGAAGTTAGCTGTTCCATACAATATATCTTTACTCTGGAATGGCGGTCTACCCCGTCAGCATGTCGAGTGGTTCAAATCAGCGGTTCGAGTACCGTGCGATACGCAAAGCAGACGTACTCATCCATCATGTTGGTGAGCCTGTGGTTCTCAGTCTGCCGGTCATTAACCCAGTTATCGACCTCCTCGCTTGATTTAAACTTTAGATTTTCAATCCAGTCAGCAAGACTATTTCCCAGCATCAAATCGTACCAGCACAGCCAGACAAGCTTGAGACGAAGCTCAGTTCCTCTGAATTGCTGAAACAGGCTGGTGAGTTTATTCGCCAGTGAACGTTGTTTTAAGCGGACACATTCAGAAAGCAGAACACCTTCCAGCATGGGGTGGTGGGCCAACAAGTGTTTCTGCGTTAATAAACTAACGCTCAGGTCGTCCTCAAGGGATAAGGATGCTGCCGATGTTTTACCGTAAATGATCCGGTGCAGGCATTGCGGGACAATCGCAATAACCGGGTCTTTCCCTGGAAATCGCAGACATCCTACTGTCAGGGCATGGGTGTAATAAATATTCTGATGACACATACCCAGGCAAACGGCCAGTTTTGTAAAACCCATCAGCCAGGTCTGGTAATATTTGTGGAGCTCTTCGTAACGGGGTTTATAGTCTTTCATTCAATAATCCTTGGGGGCCAAAGGGTACGCAACCAGTCACTGTCCGATGCTATCGGCGGCTTCTGGCTGTCAGGGAATAGGGTTAATGGGTTGTACGGTGTGGGACGAAAAGGAACGAATGCGCTGATGCACGATAACTCACTGTATAAAATAGGCTTTATTGCGCCTCTACGGGCTCCTGCTACGTGATTGAGGGGAAACCCAGGCGTGTATACCAGCAAGCGCCTACGGCCCCCCCTAACGAGTCAGCCCCTCACGGATGTTCCGCTGTAAAAATCGGTGCTCAACGTGGTTGCGCAGCACGGTTATAACCTTCAATCATCGTCGTCAGGCCCCGGTAGGCTTTCTGTTTCACTGCCAGCCATTGATTCAGTGCGTCAGGAAGCCGTAAGTGCAACGTATACCACTCGCTCATATCCGGCCCTGTAACCAGTTCACACCAGCACAGCAGTGTCAGGGCCTGCCGAATAGCCGGGGAATGCGACCGGAATAACATCTGTAACTGCTCCGCCAGCGTCCCTTTCTCCAAACGATAACATTCGCTGAGTAGCACACCGGAAAGTAGGGGCCAATCGGTCTGCTTGGTTATTTTAGTGACAATGGCACACGCGTCTATGCCAGGTGAGTGCGTTATCTGAAGTAGGCACTGCGGAATGACGATAACGGTGCCTTCTGGGGTGAGGCAGGATGTCATCGCCAGCCGGTGCCATTGCGTGAGCGCCTGCTGACACAAACCGTGCCAAAGATTGATGCGGGTGAAGTCATCAAGCCAGGTCTGATAATGGTTGAGTATCGGAGACGTGTTTTGCATGTTGGGTCCTTGAATGTCAGATTTCAGGTAGCCGCAACTCTCCGCATTGAGCGGACAGTGAAAATATGGCCTGGAATGGGGTCACTGGGTGGCGTGAGGCTTACTGGTGGGACTCGTCTATGCGCTCCTGAAGCCAGGCTTCGACTTCGCTTTTCTGCCAGCGAGAGCTACGGCCCAGTTTGATAGGTTTTGGAAATGCACCGTCTTTAATAAGCTTGTAAATCCACTTATCTGTCATTTGAAGCAGGCGGGTGATGAACGTCATGTTGACTAACGGGTCTTCAAGCAGGGACGGTTTAATGTTCATATCGTGATTCTCCGGGAGGTAAAGGTAAGCCGGAGTCGTGGTTGATGATTATTCATGCCCGCTCCAACATACCAACCGGTGAATCTGTAAAAAGTAATTGAAGATTACTCAGCGTATGCGTGGCCTGCCTCTTTCGCTTTTTTCCGCTATCATGCTTTTACCCCCCAGGATGCCATTCTCCTTTTGCTCACATTTAGCCAGATAGCTAATAACGTAACGCAAGTCATCGATCCCTTCCGTATCGAAATGCTGGATCACTTTGCCAATGTTGACTTCATAAATATCTTTTGGAACGCAAAGGTGATGATACCCATCATTATCTGTGACTTGCTTCCAAATATTGCCCATCGCTTGGGATATCGGATAATGGCATTTCTGAAACTGCCCATTCAGATAGCAAACGAAATGGACATGAAGTCCTTTTTTCTTTGTGTATTCCATCACCCAGTAATAACCCGCTACGGGAAGAGAATACGCGATCTCTTTAATCAATATCTGGACTTCGCTATACATGGAGTGTCTGCAGGCATGACCAAAACTGGCTGAATTATCTTATACGCAAAGTCTATTCCGAATAGGTGGCAATTTAACGAAACGCTGAAATATAGCCTCTATATGTAGGTTGATATCTGCCAGTAATAGACTGTTCATTCCATACTTCGGGTTGGCGTTATAGGGTTTCCCATTACTATTCCTTGGTTATTGGTTCAAAGGAAAAGGTAGTCCTGTAATTTTCACTTGGATAAGTCGATAGGTTTATCCAGTACATGCTTATCATCTTTTACGCATACGGGATGCGATAGGTATATGTACTTATTTTAATAAAATTAATTAACCTTAATTCCTTATCATGACTGTTTACAGCATAACTCCTCTTCTGAGGTGATAATCGAGCATGATAGAAAATCATGCTCGACGGAGGGTACGAATTGGCGACCAGATCATAGACCGGATATGCCATCAAAAAAGTAACAGTACCGTAGTTTTTCTCTCACTAACTTTTGAACTACTCCAAATTTGTGGATATGACTGTTTTATCCTTGGACTAGCCCATCCGTGATAGACGCTCCTGTCGCTAAAGTTTTGTAATAACATCACCAGTCAGATACCATTCTGACCAGTGATTACGTATTATTAAGTCAAATTATTGTTAAATTTATTCACTTGAAATTAAGATGAATCATCTGTAAAACCAATTGATATACAACGTAAAATATCATCAAATTACTAAGTGATTAACTTGTTATGGGAGATTGAAAATGGTTCGGGTAATACGTAATGATGGAGAAATGATAAAAACCCTGGAAGATGCGCTACAGCGATACAATATTAATTGCCCATCACATGCAGGTGATAAGAATTATCGCGTCTATCTCGAACGTGTCAGAAAATACTGCCAGTCTCTTGGTCATGAGGAGCAGCAGTTAGACAACTTCTTCGCTGAAGTGGAAAGCTATCAATCATTTTCCTTCCCTTCGGAAGTTGATCTTGGATGGTTTAAAAGTGATGTTCGTGCGAGCCTGTGGTTGGCATGTGAATTATATTCTAAAACACAAGGAATGACGTTGGGAATCGGGATTCTTAGTATTTTATCTCCAGACTCTTTACAGCCTGATCACCTTGTCAGGATACAGAATATCAGGAAAGTAATTCAAAGCTGGCCACTTAGTGGAACGCCTACGGAGTTTATAAAATATAAAGCAATAGAGTGGGCTAGATTAATTGAGCATGAAAATCTTTTCAGTGACTTTTCCTCTCAAGAAAATGATATTTCTGGCTGGTTGAAATGTTATCTAGAGAAGCATATTCCGTCTTTAGGTATGCGCGTTTGTGGTGATACTAGTGACGAAACTCTAGCATGGTGCTACGCCCTATACTTCGAATGGAAAAAGAAAAACTCAGGGTCAC
Organism: Yersinia rochesterensis; assembly: GCF_003600645.1. Lineage (NCBI taxonomy): Bacteria > Pseudomonadati > Pseudomonadota > Gammaproteobacteria > Enterobacterales > Yersiniaceae > Yersinia > Yersinia rochesterensis. The sequence goes on along the minus strand of NZ_CP032482.1, from coordinate 368,908 downwards.
CTGATACTCTGAGCTTATTTAAAATTAAGTTCAAAAGTGCATGGGCGACACAAAAAAATAGATTGAAAAACAAAGTAACTAAAAAACTAAAGCCACTTAATGTCTACATTTCTGAAGATATTCATCAGATGTTAAGGGCATTAGCCTTGGACGAATGTATATCGAACGATAAAGTAATTGAACATGCAATTAAGGCTGCATACAAAAATAAAAACGCAAATAAGTTATAACATTTAAAATAATTTCAGACAGATATTATCTCAGTGAATCACCCCCGAAACCTTCCTGGTTCGGGGGTTTTGTTTTTCTGTCTGAGGTTGTTTCATGAAAAAATCAGAAGGTCTGCAGGCCATCGAAAAGCCGTTGGCGTCACTCCCCCATGCCATTGGCAAACATATTCTTGACCATATTCAAAAGCTCACTCACTACGAGCCAGTCATCGGCATTATGGGTAAAACCGGATCGGGTAAGTCGTCGCTGTGTAACGCTTTGTTCCAGAGCGAGGTCACGCCCGTCAGTGATGTCAACGCCTGCACCCGTGACGTACTGCGATTCCAACTGAGCAACGGTGACCATAGCCTGATACTGGTGGATCTGCCCGGCGTGGGTGAGAGTGAGCAACGGGATAGCGAATATGAATCTCTGTATCGCAATATCCTCCCTGAGCTGGATCTCATTCTGTGGGTCATCAAAGCCGATGATCGGGCGTTCTCCGTAGATGAACGTTTCTACCGTCGAGTGATGGTGGGATACCCACAACGGGTGCTGTTTGTCGTTAACCAGGCTGATAAAATCGAACCCTGCCATGAATGGAACGCCATCAGCAATACACCATCACCGAACCAGTCGGCGAATATTGAGGCCAGACTGGATTCTATTCGTCAGTTGTTTTCACCGCACCATCCGGTGTGCACGGTCTCCGCCAGGACAGCATGGAATCTGCCCTCCATGGTCGATACGATGATGCGCTGCCTGCCTGACCGTGCCGCCAGCCCACTGGCAACTCAGTTGCACGGGAGGTTATGCAGTGAACCGGTAAAAAAGCAGGCGCGTGAGCGCTTTGGTGATGCGGTGGGAGAGGCCTTTGATTCAGCAGGATCGGCGTCATTCATTCCTGCACCACTCAAAGCGGTCATTCGTACAATCCGCGATACCGTGGTCTCTGTTGCACGTGCGGTGTGGGACTGGATTTTCTTCTGAACAGACGCATCTGCCATTATCGCCGGGACATACCCTGTCCATTTTGACGTTTTATCACTTACCGAATGGGGTCTATTTCCTCCTCAGGCCCCGCCACGGCTGATATTGGCCACAGTAAAAAATACGTCTTTCGGTGTCCATTCCCTGTCCCACTCCCTCGTTAAAATAACCGCTTTATTTTCAACTCATTATCTCACTGGAGAACCTGTCTCATGACTCAAGCTGAACGTCGTCATGACCGGCTTGCTGTTCGATTATCGTTGATTATCAGCCGCCTGGTGGCGGGTGAAACGCTGGATATACGAACGCTGGCAACTGAGTTTGGCGTGTCGGTTCGTACCCTGCGGCGGGACTTTCGCGAACGGCTGATATACCTGGACCTGGAGTATCGCAAAGGTCAGTGTCGTTTGTTGTCCGGCAGTCGCCAACGGGAGCTGGCGGTGATGACGTTTGCCCGCCAGTCGGGTGTCGAGGCACTGTTCCCTGATATGGATAACTATCTGGTCACGTCACTGTTGAGCGGTCCGGGGGAGTCTCCTTGTCTTATCTGGCAGGGTGCGGCGCAAGTGTCATCACCTGACTCGGGCGTGTTCACCCGACTGGTGATCGCGGTGTCGGAGCATCGGAAGGTAACCCTATTGGGAAAGGGGTGTCGCTGCACTGGCCTCGCGCCCTACCGTCTGGTCCTGCGTGAGGGTGAATGGTATCTGACGGGCGAGTATCAGGCCCGTATTGCCGTGTTTCCGCTGGCGGATATTCGGGCCGTCACGCTCCACAACGACAGCTTTGCTCCGGATATCGCCGTACGCAACCTTCTCTCCCGCCCGGATTTTCTTCAGGCTTTACCCCACTTTCGCCTTTTTTACTCACTGCCTGCCGCCACTGACGGCGGGCTTATACCTCAGAAGGAATCATCACGATGAAATTGTTTACCACTACTGTGTTGGTCGCCAGTCTGTGCCTTGGCACGACTTTCCCCTCTGCCGCTGGAAATATCGTCGGCTCTGTCAAAGCCTGGCAATACATGCAGGCCGACGGCTGGAAATCTGCCGATGGCATGGATGACAACACGCTGCACAATATGCTCTATCAGGCCAGTGTTATCGATAACTACCCCTGGACGAAACAATTCCTGCTACGCGTTCGGGGTGGTGGTGCCATTTTCCTGGCCGACAAGAAAACTCACACCATTCGTCAACTAAAACTGAATCCTGCCGGTGAAACTTACAACGATATTGAAACGGTTTACCAGGGAGAAGATAAAGGAGAAGGATGCTATTTCGCCATTATTGATAGTCAATACCAACTCAGGGATCAAGCTGAGCGAGCAGCTATACAGGCTGAGGACTCAGCAAAAGCCAGAGAGCTTGCCTGGCAGCAATTTAGTCCGAAGGTAGTCATGGCAATCTCGGAGAATTGTGTCAATAAACAACAGCAGTCTGCCTTAGCGGCTAAACGCTCGGAAAACGATCGGGAACTGCAGCAATGGGTGGCACAGCAGAGCCTGGCTGAGCTGTGTCGTCGTACGGGCAACTGTTGAGGCAATCCCTTGAGAAGAAAGGAATAGAAAAATGAGTAAGGATTATCAGAAGGTTACAGTAGCATTGATTCTGGGACTGTCTGCGCTGCTCTCCGGCTGTGATAACAAAGACAATGCCGAAGTGAAAGCCATTGCCGGGTTTAAAGACCTGACGGCACCCCGCTTTACTGATGTAATATCAACACAAGCGGACATTGATAATCAGTGGGTGAAGAAAGACGCTTTTGGAACGCCGCAATACACGGTGATTAAAACCCGCAAATCGCCGGAAGGATGTAAGAAGGGGAATTATTACTATCTTGCCGATATGCGAGAAAAGACGGTTCAGCCGCTGATGGCATCTCTGTGTCTCGCAGACAACATCACCTTGAGCTTTCGCGAGGAAACAGACCGCTATACCGGTGAGAAATATGTCGTCTACTCTCACGACGGCAAGGAAATGGGCAAAGTTTATTTGCCTCAAAATCAGGAGCGCCACCAATGAGCCGATTTACTAAAGCTTTACCTGTCATCGCCGGTTTAATGCTGTGCCATCTGTCATCCGCTTATGCTGATGAACAACGTTATATCAGCATCCGCAACACCGATACAATTTGGACTCCCGGTAATATCTGTGTATATCAGTTCCGCCTGGATAATGGCGGCAGCGGTGTGGGATTCGGCCAACTCGCTGTTTCACTGCGGTTGAAAGATAACGCAGGCAACACTCTGGCTACGGGCACAATGGAGGTCGCCCCCTTTGGTGACAGTGATGCGACCCGCTCTCAGGAAGCATTTTTGGAACATGAATGTGTCGAAAACGTCAGTGCTGTTGAAATCATGAAGGCGACTGAAGAGCGCAGCGGCTATAAATCTGACCTGCCACTGTCTGTATTCGACCCACAATATTACCAGCCACTGCCGATTTCGGTTGTCGGAAACAAGTCATCGTAATCTGGTTTAGGCTCGTATTTGCCAGACCTCTGCCCTCACGCAATACCGCCACTACACACCAGGCCATGCCTCCTTCGGGGCGCATGGCCTGTTTGTTTTTAATCTCCCAATAAGGAATTAATAATGACCCGTTTAGCCTCCCGCTTTGGCCGGGTGAACTCTGTTCGCCGCGACCGCCCTCTGACCCATGATGAACTGGCCTACTATGTCCCCAGCGTCTTTGGCGAAGACAAGCATGTCTCCCGCAGTGCCCGATACACGTATATTCCCACTATTACCTTATTGGATAAATTGCGCGAAGAAGGGTTTGTGCCGTTCTTTGCCTGCCAGACCCGGGTACGGGACCCCGAGAAACGTGATTACACTAAACACATGCTGCGCTTGCGGCGCGTCACTCAGATAGCCGGTCAACAAGTGCCTGAAATTATTATGTTAAACAGCCACGATGGCAGCAGTAGCCACCAATTAATCCCCGGCATGTTTCGTGCCGTCTGTGCGAACGGTTTAATCTGTGGTGAGTCTTTTGGCGATATTCGTGTGCCACACAAAGGCGATATAGTGGATAAAGTGATTGAAGGCGCGTATGAAGTGCTGGGGATTTTTGACCGGGTAGCAGAACAACGTGAAGGCATGCAGGCCCTGACTCTGCCCACGGCAGCGCAGCATGCACTGGCCCATGCTGCACTGACCTACCGTTACGGTGAGGAGCACCATCCCGTCACGGAGTCCCAAATCCTGATGCCTCGACGTTGGGAAGATAAAAAAGATGACTTGTGGACAACGTTTCAAAGGCTGCAAGAAAATCTGAGCAAAGGGGGATTATCGGGTCGCAGCGCCAAAGGCAAACGGGCACAAACCCGCGCAGTTAATGGGATTGATGGCGATATCAAGCTGAACCGCGCATTGTGGGTGATGGCTGAGCGATTAAAGCAGGTCATGAGTTGATGTTTTGCCTGCCTGCCGGGGCCCGTCTGGTTGACTGTTATCCCGTGGAATTGGACAACAAACCCCGCTGCCGGTCAATATCAGACGATGATATCTGTGCCTGGTGTAGCAATCTGTATTACCGCCCCAGTGAAACCAGCCTGTGCCGGTTGATGTCCGAGGACAATGACTGGCCTGCCTACTTTGACGCTGATGGTTACGCACAGTCCTGCACCCAACTGCAACTGATTTTTACCGCATCTCGGTCATCACTCGACTGATCATTAATCGTATCTAAACGTACTCCCCAGTAAGTACTTACTCACTTTTATCACCCCCCATCAGCAGGTTCCACGGTTTTCCGATGGGGCCTGTTTTGCTTTAACCGATGATGACACAAGGATTTTTCTCATGAATACGCAAATCAATACAGATACAAACACACTCACAGCCACCCTAGTTTCTGATGCGCAACGCATCCATTTCTGGCCAAAACACTTTGGTCAGGTACCCAAATGGGCGTTGATTGAACCGCAGGTTTTTCGTTGGCTGGACCGGTTGTGTGACGACTACCTCGGCGACTTTTGGGACTTCTACACCTTGCCCAACGGCGGGGCATTTATGGTCCCAGGCACGGAGCAAGACTATGTGTTGTTTAACGCGCTCAATGGTAATGGTGCCACTGTCAGCCGTGAAGCGGCGGGTATCACCGCCTGTCTGATGACCTACAGCCACCATGCCTGCCACACCGAGAGTGAGGCCATGACAGACCACTTTTACCGATTGCGCGAATATGCCTTACAACACCCTGAAAGCCAGGCCATTTTTGACTTGATTGACTGACGAGCAGGAGTTCCCCCATGCCACATCAACCTATGCGTGCTTCACTCCCCACTTTGCCTTTTGCCCAGCAACAGATTATCAGCCAGGCTCTGGCGATACTGGAAACCCAACTCCGACACCGGCCCTACACCTTGACCTCACCCGAGGCAGTGAAAGCCTGGCTGCAACTCCATCTTCGCCCTCAGGGGCGGGAGTGTTTTATGGTGCTCTTTTTGGACAACCGCCACCGCTTGATGGCCAGTGAAACCGTTTCTGTCGGCACCTTTAATGCCACCACAGTTTACCCCCGCGAAGTCGTTATTCGGGCACTGCACCACCGCTGTGCTGCCGTTGTCATCGCCCACAATCATCCGGCCGGAGACCCCACTCCGAGCCAGGCTGACCGCACACTGACTGCCCGGCTGGTTAATGCGCTGAACATGGTCGACATTCGCGTACTGGACCACCTGATTATCGGTGAGAGCGAGCCGGTTTCGTTAGCCGAGTTGGGGTGGCTGCCATGTTAACGACAATACAACAAACCTACATCCTGACCCTTCGCGGTCTGCAATGCAGTACCGCACATATCACCGAGGGTGACAATACGCTGCTGTACCGGATATCCCATTGTCAGGTGGCATTCGGCGATGGCGAATGGATCCATTTTACCGGCACAGGCTATCTGATTCGACTTAATGCCTGGAACCACCCGGTATTGCGACTCAGACAGTTGGGCCTCTCCAAAGCCTGCCGCTGTCTGGTCACCACATTGATGAAACGTCATGGGCTAACCTACCTGCATATTGATGCTCTGGGTGATGTGTTGCCCGGTTTCGCCACGTTCGACTGGTGAGACAAAACGTACATCAAACTAAGTGGTAACACAGTTCGTCTCCTGACGTAATTCAACGCCATCCATCATGAGAACATCCCCATGAAACCACGTGCCACCCCACCGGGCGCATTGCCCGTACCTGTTATTTATCAACAACTGCTCGCTTTCCTGCTGGAGCACCACTACGGCCTGAGCCTCAACAATACGCCCTATCACGATGAACAGGCGATTGCACAGCAGATAGAACAAGGGATTTCAGTGGGCGACACCATCAACACACTGGTTGAGAAATATGCCTTAGTGCGAATTGGTCGTAACGGGTTCAGCGCACTGGCACAAGACCCGATGCTGAGTAAGGGCGATATCGCCCGTGCTCGCCAGGCCGCAGGTCTGTGGCGTGCGCATTTTCCGCCAACGTTGCTGTACCCAACCGAGTCCCTCAATCCTATTCCATAGAGACCGTTAATATGAATAACCACATGACTACTTCCCCAACATGGGGCCTGAAACGTGATATTACGCCGCGGTTGGGGGCCCGACTGGTTCAGGAGGGAACACACCTGCACTTTCTGAGTGACAGAGCTCACATTGTCGGCACCTTTTCCCTTGAAGCCACTCAGGCTCTTGATGCAGCGTTTCCCGCGCTGATAACCAAACTGGAATCGCAGCTGCTGTCCGGTCAGCTTGACCCTCGCCGTCAGCAGTGCCTTACAGTCCGGCACGGGGGATTTGTCTGTGAAGCGGATACGCTGGGCAGTCACGGTTATGTCTATATCGCGGTGTATCAGAAACTGGCTTGAACGGCAGATACTGGCACCTGAAACATCCCTCTTCCTCGACGCCAACAACAATAGTTGGCGTTTTGCTTTTATGGAGACCTTACTATATGTCTACTTCACTCAGCGCAGTTATCGACGAGCCGCAGGTTCTAACCGGCCACACCGATGTGATTTGCTCCACCAGCATTGAACGTATCATCACCGTGCGTAACACCGCGCTGGTGCACATTGAAGCCCTTATCCACCAACTTGAGGATATTTCAGCAATCACCAACAGCATTGGCGGTGGAATAGCAAAGGACTGGGCCATGCGACAAGATTTCCGCTGCGGCAGCTGGCTCATGGAGAAAACAGAAACGGGCATGAAAGCGATTACCCGCAATCTCGATCGCAGTATATGGCGAGATCTGATGTTGAAATCGGGGATGCTGAGCCTGATGGATGCCCAAGCCCGTGACCAGTGGTACAGGAACCTTGAGGGGGATAATATTCCTGCCATCAGCGAAGCCAACATACTCAGTACCTTTGAGCAACTCCACCAGCAGAAGGACGACGTATTTGAACGCGGGGTCATCAATTTATTCAAAGGATTATCCTGGCACTATAAAACCAACAGTCCATGCCAATTTGGCAAAAAAATAATCATGAACAATCTGGTCAGTTGCAACCAATGGGGCTTTACCCTGAACCACGGTTCCCGGCGAGACCAGTTGGCGGATTTGGAACGCATGTTGCACTTGCTGGACGGTAAAGCGATCCCGGATAACCGGGGCGATGTGACAAACCGGTTGTATGAGCATATTCGTGCCAATCCGCATATAGCGAAAGTTTATGAAGACGATTACTTTTCGATAAAATACTTCATGAAGGGCTCCGCGCACCTGACATTTAGAAAGCCTGAGTTGATTGACAAGATGAATGCTATCGTGGCTAAACATTACCCAGGCGTGCTGCCGGAACGTACAGCCAGGTAATGCGACCTCCGTCTTACTTTCTTTGTATGGCTGGCAAGTACGTCTGACGGATCATAAAACCTCTGTAGAAAACTGAAGCGATAGCCCAGACCTTACCGGGTATGTTGAAGATCAGGCTAATCGAGTCGATCACTCGTTAATTAGCATTTGACTTAACTTAGCTTAAAAGGCAATATTTCTCTATAGAGGAGTATTCTGTGTTTAATGTAATTTTACATGATGAAGTGCCTGATGAAATAGCAGGTTTACCGCCAGTCATCAGGGCTAAAATGATCCGCCTGATTGATAAGCTTAAAATGAATGCCACGGCATTACGAGAGCCCGACAGCAAACCTGTCAGAGACGGTTTGTTTGAACTCAGAACGATGGGAACCGATATTGCCAGGGGATTGTATGTTTATCAGAAAGGAAAAAATATCTATCTACTGCGCGTGTTCATCAAGAAAACGCAGAAATTACCGTCAGGGGAGATAACCCTCGCGTTTGAGCGATTAGAGGAGATGCTACATGACAAAAGTTAAAGGCATTGCCTGGGATACCGTCAGGGCTGATTTAATGTCTGACCCAGAAGTACAAGCCGCTTATGAAGCCGAAGAGCGTAAAGAGCGTTTACAGATCATGCTGGCAGAATGGCGTCGCCATGCAGGATTAACCCGTGCACAGGTTGCAGAACGAATGGGGGTAACGCCGCCCACTGTTTCTCGCATGGAGTCTAATATCGTTAAAGCGAGCCTTGACACATTGGTCAGGTATGCCCATGCATGCGGTATTAAACATCCTCAGATTACATTATAGTTGATGCTCAGGGTGGTTCCGTGAACCGGAACCACCCCGAATAACAGGTAATATTCTCGCAGGAGAAAAAATCATCAAACCCATTCCCTTTTTGATGCAAAACATTCCGGGGGCCTTAACGGGGGCCTCTACATTTATCGAATACAATAATATCGTTTAATAACAATACATCAGGTAGTTTATTTCGATTCCGAGTCCGGGCACCATATTTAAAGAAACCAGCCTAAGGGCTGGTTTTTTGCTTTCTGGGAGTTCCGGTAGATATCTGGTCGTTCTGGTCCCTAAATACCACTACCTTACCTCTTGCCCCACCTGTCTGAACATTTCCCCCTGACGGCACACTTAATCCTCCGGACACTGTGCCGGTACCTGCAGACCCTAAACTGGCATATAGATAGTATCTCTAACATGCTTACTTCTTTGATGGGCTTCATCACCGCCAAACTACGTCCGGTCTCTGTCTGGTCAGAAAAAGGGATTGTGTCACTCATGACGGTGACGAAAAGCACCTGCTATTGATAGACAAACGTTACCCCAATCACCGACTGAACATTACTATCAATAACCACTTCATCAAAGCTTGATGCCATTGCAGTGAGCTTTAATTGTTTAAGTATTTCAATACAGTTATGACATTGCATTTGATATCCCTTTTAATAACGTGTTGTAACGCTGACAACTGGCTTGGGGTGGGAAGCATTTTATAACTGTCATCGCCCCCATTCAGCATAGGGTGGCGGAAACCGTCAAACCGCTTGCCGATGAGCAACTATTTCCCCTTCTCTGATTTGAATAACGTTGAAATCGCCGATCTGGTCTCAAATTCCTGAAAGATAAAAACCTTCAGTAATCAATAAGTGGTGGAGTCGTTGGTGACTCCACTATTGCTTATCCAATCAACCTGCTATGAACCTTGATTAGCTGCCAGGCCACGATTAGCTCGCAAAGTAAAAATGAATTAACAATAAATATGTCTTGGTGTAACATTCAATATGATTGATAATGCTTATCATATTGATATTGGTTATCATTGCCATGATGGTTATATGGATAAACAGTTGAACAAAACCCCTATAAGGAACGACGAGCCTACGACCATACATCCCGCGGGCAGTAAGCCGCTGTCTATCACCAGCGAGCAACTGCTGGGAGAACACAGTGTCGCTTTTATTATCCATCAGGGTGAATGTTATCAGCTACGTCAGACCAAGGCTGGAAAACTGATTCTGACTAAATAACATACCGACAGACCTAAGCTCCTCGGTGTTGTGACGCCGAAAGCTGAAGATATTAATGCAAGCCACCCAGATTTTCTAATCAAGGCAGCCAGCAAGCTATCTATTTGTTTTTGCATATTATTTTGCATAGAGAATATGGAGAATTGCCGACATGCCTCGTTTCACTTCTGACCGTTTCCGTTGGTCCCCACTCAGTTTGGCAATCGCTTGCACACTGCCTTTTGCTGCTCAAGCTGCTGATCCTACATCCACTCAAACCAACAGCAAAAGACATGCCGCCGATCCCATGGTCGTTACCGCGACCGGTAACGAGCGCAGCAGTTTTGAAGCGCCGATGATGGTGACGGTGATTGAAGCCAACACGCCAACCAGTGAAACCGCCACCTCCGCCGCAGACATGCTGCGCAATATTCCGGGGCTGACCGTCACGGGGAGCGGGCGTGTTAACGGGCAAGACGTCACACTACGTGGCTACGGCAAACAAGGCGTCCTTACCTTGGTTGATGGTATTCGCCAAGGGACTGATACCGGCCACCTGAACTCCACTTTCCTCGATCCGGCGCTGGTAAAACGTATTGAAGTGGTGCGTGGCCCATCCGCCTTGCTGTATGGCAGCGGCGCACTGGGCGGGGTAATCTCTTATGAAACTGTCGATGCCGCAGATCTCTTGCAGACGGGCCAAAATACCGGTTATCGAGTTTACAGCTCTGCCGCCACTGGCGATCACAGCTTCGGGCTGGGTGCCAGTGCCTATGGTCGCACCGATGATGTCGATGGTATTCTCTCCTTTGGTACTCGCGATATCGGCAACATTCGTCAGAGTGATGGTTTTAATGCACCGAATGATGAAACCATCAGTAATGTGCTGGCAAAAGGCACCTGGCGCATTGACCAGACTCAGTCATTGAGTACCAATCTGCGCTATTACAACAACAATGCAATAGAGCCAAAAAACCCGCAAACCAGCGCGGCGTCCAGCTCTAACGTCATGACAAATCGCTCGACAATTCAAAAAGATGCTCAGCTTAAATACAACATTAAGCCCCTTGATCAAGAATGGCTGAATGCCACGGCGCAGGTTTACTACTCCGAAGTGGAAATCAATGCGCGGCCACAGGGCACGCCAGAAGAGGGGCGCAAACAAACCACCGAAGGTGGCAAGCTGGAAAACCGCACCCGCCTGTTCACCGATAGCTTCGCCTCACACTTGCTGACTTACGGCACTGAAGCTTACAAACAAGAACAAACGCCGGGTGGCGCGACTGAAAGCTTCCCACAAGCCGATATTCGCTTTGGCTCCGGCTGGCTGCAAGATGAAATCACCCTGCGTGACCTGCCAGTATCCATTTTGGCCGGTACCCGCTATGACAACTATCGCGGTAGCAGTGAAGGCTACGCCGATGTCGATGCCGATAAATGGTCATCACGCGGCGCGCTCACCGTAACACCGACTGATTGGCTGATGCTGTTCGGTTCCTATGCGCAGGCTTTCCGCGCCCCAACCATGGGTGAGATGTACAACGATTCGAAACATTTCTCCATTCCTATCGGCGGCGGAAGATACATCACTAACTTCTGGGTACCGAACCCTAATCTGAAACCAGAAACCAACGAAACCCAGGAATACGGTTTTGGTCTGCGCTTTAGTGACCTGTTGATGGCCGAAGATGACCTGCAATTCAAGGCCAGTTACTTCGATACCAACGCGAAAGATTACATCGATACCAAGGTGGATATGGCCGCCATGACCACCACGTCGGCCAATATCGACAGAGCAAAAATCTGGGGCTGGGATGCCACTATGAGCTACAAAACCGCCCTGTTTAACTGGGATCTGGCCTATAACCGCACCCGAGGTAAAAACCAGGACACCAATAAATGGCTCGAATCCATTAACCCGGATACGGTCACCAGCACCCTAGATGTTCCCGTGGCTAACAGTGGTTTTGCTGTAGGTTGGATTGCCACCTTTGCTGACCGCTCTCAGCCATTAAGCACCGGCAAACGCCAGCCCGGCTATGGCGTTAATGATTTCTATGTCAGCTATAAAGGTCAGGAACAATTTAAAGGCGTGACCACCACGGTGGTGCTGGGTAACGCATTTGAAAAAGAATATTACGCACCGCAAGGCGTGCCGCAGGATGGTCGTAACGCGAAGTTCTTCGTGAGCTACCAGTGGTAATTGATTGAAAAAGTTAGTCTGAAATAACACTTCCGGTAATTCAATTAGCGAATTACCGGTTTATCATTCCTACCTATTACCTGCATATAAAAAATGAATGAGGAAATCATTATGAGCAATTCAATATATGAGCAATATCTACAGGCTAAAGTCGATAATCTTGGCAAATATGCGCGCGATCTCGCCACTCTAATGAATATTTCAGAAGCAGAACTGACCCACAGCCGTGTCGGCCATGATGCCAAACGGCTGAAAGCAGATGCTCGCACGCTGCTGGCTGCATTGGAGGCGGTAGGTGAAGTCAAAGCTATCACCCGCAATACCTATGCCGTGCATGAACAAATGGGCCGTTACGAAAACCAACATCTGAATGGTCACGCCGGTTTGATCCTCAATCCGCGTGATTTAGATTTGCGTCTGTTCCTCAATCAATGGGCTAGTGTATTCACACTGACAGAAGAAACTCGTCATGGTGTGCGCCACAGTATTCAGTTCTTTGACCATCAAGGCGATGCTCTGCATAAAGTGTATGTCACTGAACAGACTGACATTCCTGCTTGGGAAGCGCTACTGGCGAAGTTTATCACCACAGAAAACCCAGAGTTGCAGCTAGAGCCATTGAGCACACCTGAAGTGACTGAACCCACCGCCACTGATGAGACTGTCGATGCCGAATGGCGCGCGATGACTGACGTGCATCAGTTTTTCCAACTGCTCAAGCGCAATAACCTGACCCGCCAGCAAGCATTCCGCGCCGTGGGTGATGACTTGGCTTATCGGGTTGATAACAGCTCACTAACACAACTTTTGAATACTGCTCAACAAGAACAAAACGAAATTATGATTTTCGTGGGTAATCGTGGTTGTGTACAAATTTTCACCGGTATGATTGAGAAAGTCACTCCGCATCAAAATTGGATTAATGTTTTCAACAAGCGCTTCACACTGCATCTGATTGAAGACACCATTGCTGAAAGCTGGATTACCCGCAAACCAACAAAAGACGGTTTTGTCACCAGTTTGGAACTATTTGCTGCAGATGGCACCCAACTTGCACAGCTTTACGGCCAGCGTACTGAAGGGCAACCAGAACAAACCCAATGGCGTGAGCAGATCTCTCGCCTAAATCATAAGGATATTGCCGCATGAGACTAAGGCTACTGTCACTCCCTTTCATTCTGTCACTGAGCGCCTGTTTTCTGCCGTTAAAATCTTTCGCTGCAGAACGTATCGTCACCATTGGCGGCGATGTCACAGAAATCGCCTACGCACTGGGTGCGGGTGGCGAGATAGTGGCCCGTGACAGTACCAGTCTACAGCCTCAGGCAGTGCAAAAGCTGCCTGATGTCGGTTACATGCGCATGCTTAATGCCGAAGGAATTTTGGCGATGAAGCCGACCATGTTATTGGTCAGCGAATTGGCGCAGCCCTCACTGGCACTGAAGCAGGTCGCGGAGAGTGGTGTTAACGTCGTCACCGTCCCCGGCCAAATTACGCCGGAAAGTGTCGCGGCAAAGATTAGCGCGGTTGCCACGGCGCTTCATCAGCCGGAACAAGGGCAAAAACTGATTAAAGACTATCAGCAACGTTTGGCCGCCGTGAGCAATACGCCACTACCGGTCAAGGTACTGTTTATTATGAGCCATGGCGGCTTAACGCCCATGGCAGCAGGCCAAAATACTGCTGCGGATGCTATGATCCGAGCCGCCGGTGGTAACAATGCTATGCAAGGTTTCAGCCGCTATCGCCCGCTGTCACAAGAGGGCGTTATCGCCAGTGCTCCAGATTTATTGCTGGTCACCAGTGACGGCGTAAGGGCGCTGGGCGGCAATGAAAACATCTGGAAACTGCCCGGTATCGCCTTGACACCTGCGGGCAAAAATAAGCGCCTGTTAGTTGTCGATGATATGGCATTACTGGGCTTTGGACTGGAAACCCCACAAGTGCTGGCGCAACTGCGTAAAGGCATGGAACAAGCGCAATGAATTGCCGTATCCATCCGCGCCTGATGTTAAGCATCTTGCTGATGATTCTAATTATTTTAGCGCTCGGCTCGGCCAATATGGGGGCATTAACGCTCTCATTTCGCACTCTGTGGCACGCCTCGCTAGATGATGCCATGTGGCATATCTGGCTGAATATCCGCCTACCCCGTGTACTGTTGGCGGTGGTGGTCGGCTGCGCGTTGGCGGTTTCTGGCGCTATCATGCAAGGGTTATTCCGCAATCCACTGGCAGACCCCGGCCTATTAGGTATCAGCAGCGGCGCGGCCCTGTGTGTCGGGCTAATTATTGTTATGCCTTTCAGCCTGCCGCCACTATTAGCACTTTACAGTCATATGGTCGGCGCGTTTATTGGCAGTCTGGCCATTTCTGCCATTATTTTCACTCTCAGCCGCTGGGGGCATGGCAACTTATCGCGTTTGCTACTGGCCGGTATCGCGATCAATGCGCTGTGTGGTGCAGCGGTCGGGGTGCTGACTTATATCAGTGATGACCAACAATTACGCCAGTTTTCCCTTTGGAGCATGGGCAGTTTGGGTCAGGCGCAGTGGTCGACATTGATGGTGGCCACATCATTGATTCTGCCCGCCTGTGTGCTGGGTTTATTGCAGGCGCGTCAGTTGAACCTGTTGCAGCTAGGGGATGAAGAAGCGCACTACCTCGGTGTCAATGTGCGACAAGCCAAACTGCGCCTGTTGTTACTCAGTGCCATTTTGATCGGTGCCGCCGTTGCCGTCAGTGGGGTTATTGGCTTTATCGGGTTGGTGGTGCCGCATCTTATCCGCATGCGCATCGGGGCAGATCACCGCTGGTTACTTCCCGGAGCCGCACTGGGTGGGGCTTGCCTGTTACTCACCGCCGATACACTGGCCCGTACTTTGGTCGCACCGGCTGAAATGCCGGTCGGGTTGATAACCAGCCTACTGGGTGGCCCTTATTTTCTGTGGCTGATTTTACGTCAGCGGGAGCAACGCATTGGTTGATATGGCGATGGTTAATACGGCGCTATTAGAAGCAAATCAGCTTTCTTACCATGTTCAGGGACAAAAACTGATTAATAATGTTTCGCTACATATTGCCAGCGGTGAAATGGTGGCGATTATCGGGCCAAACGGTGCGGGGAAATCTACCCTGCTGCGCTTATTAACCGGCTACCTTGCGCCATCTGAGGGCCAGTGCCAATTGCTGGGAAAAAACCTCAATAGCTGGCAGCCCCAAGCATTGGCCCGCGCCCGAGCGGTAATGCGCCAATACAGTGATTTGGCTTTTCCATTCAGTGTCAGTGAAGTCATTCAAATGGGCCGCGCACCTTATGGGGCGGCACACCATCGCCAGGCGCTGCAAGAAGTGATGGCACAAACAGACTGTCTGGCACTGGCGCAGCGGGATTACCGTGCCCTGTCCGGTGGTGAGCAACAGCGGGTACAACTTGCTCGTGTATTGGCGCAATTGTGGCAACCGGAACCGGCCCCGCGTTGGTTGTTCCTCGACGAACCCACCTCCGCATTAGATCTGTATCATCAACAACATACCCTGCGCCTATTGCGCCAACTCACCCACCAAGAACCTTTGGCGGTGTGCTGTGTGCTGCATGATTTGAATCTGGCCGCACTCTATGCCGATCGTATTTTATTGTTAGCGCAGGGCGAACTTGTTGCCAGTGGCACGCCAGAGGAAGTCCTCAATGCCGAAACGCTGACCCGCTGGTATCAAGCCGATTTGGGGATTTCACGCCATCCGGAAAGCGCCCTGCCACAGATTTATTTGCGTCAGTAATAGCCAGCCTAAGGCTGGTTTTGCTTTTCAGCTACCTTAGGCTCTTCCTCCGCCAGTAGTTCATAAATCGCCGCGCCGACTTTTTGCACTGCGCGTTCAATTTCTACCGTCATCGGTTTGCTGTAACTCAGCCGTAAACAATTGCGGTATTTCCCCGAGGCTGAACTGATAAATCCGACGGCAACCTGCACACCTTGCGGTAATAAGCAGCGATTAAGCCGCAAGCTATCAAACCCATGCGGCAATTCAACCCACAACATAAAGCTGCCTTGCGGTCGGCTCAAACAAGTATTCAGCGGAAAATATTTCATCACCCAACTGGTCATAATGTCGCGATTACGTTGATATTGGCGGCGCATCCGGCGCAAATGCTGCATGTAATGGCCTTGTTTGATAAATTCAGCCATTGCCAACTGCGGTAATGTGGCAACCCGTCCGGCGGAAATATATTTCATGTGCAGCGCTTTATCTAAATAGCGGCCCGGAGCAATCCAGCCAATACGCAAACCCGGCGCCACTGTTTTTGAGAAGGAACTGCACAGCAATACTCGCCCGTCATCATCGAATGAAGCAATAGTCGGTGGCCGTGGATATTGATAAGCCAGTGCGCCATACACATCATCTTCAATAATCGCGACGTCATAGCGCTGGGCCAGTATCAGTAATGCTTTTTTGCGCTCATCGGGCATATTGTAGCCCAGTGGATTATTGCAAGTCGGGGTGAGCTGAATAGCCTTAATCGGCCATTGATCCAAAGCCATTTCCAGGGCCTCCAGACTGATCCCGACTACCGGATCTGTTGGGATTTCAATCACTTTCATGCCCATCCCTTTCAAGGTTTGCATGGCACCATGAAAGCTAGGGGAATCTACCGCCACAATGTCACCGGGCTGGCAAACCGCGCCTAACGCAATGGCCAGCGCACCGTGGCACCCCGAGGTAATAATGATATTTTCAGCCGATTGATGATTGCCGCTGTCCAGCATCACACGTGCAATTTGCTCACGTAGAATCTGAGTGCCATAAATATTATCGTAATCCAGCACTTCTTCACTCTGATGGAGGCTAACACGGCTCAATAAGCGGCTGAGGATTTTAAGCCCAGGGCCAGAAAGATCTGGCGAGCCAGCCCCCAGATGGATAATGCTCTCTGGATCGCCAGTGGTGAGAAACGCCAACAGATTTCCCCACTGCGATATTTCTACTGGCCGCTGTGCATGAGTGCATACCGCGGGTAATGAAGGGAGATTTGAACTGCAACGCACGAAATAACCCGACTTCGCTCGCGCCTCAATCAGCAAACACTCTTCCAGTTGCCGATACGCCTGCTGTACGGTGCTAATACTCACCCCATGCTCGTCACTCAAGATTCTGACCGAGGGGAGTCGCTCACCGGCGACATAGAGCCCTTCTTTAATCCGTTGGCTCAAAATATCGGCCAGTTGTTGGTAACGAGTCATTGGTTTCACCTGATAAATAAGTAGCAGCCAGTACAGATGGCGCGAAATAACACCATTCAGTTCATATATCGCATATCTGTATGGAAATAATAGTCCTTATTTGCATCTGTAATGTTTTGCGCCAAAGTTTCATGCTAGTGACTCACCTACTGACGGGGAGTCGATAATGAATAATATAATTGAAGATCAAACAGATGGATGCTGCTCGTCAACTGCACGAGCCATCCAAAACCGCCCTAATATTTTTATTCGGTTATGGCTGAAAGCATACAGATATGTACATCAATGGAATGAACAGCGCAAAACTGCCAATCTCATGGCGAGATTGAATTCCGATCAATTAAAAGATATTGGCCTGAGCCGAGAGGATATCAAGCGAGATTACAGCCGCCCGTTTTGGCGCTGAGAAAATAGAATGTCATCATTAGCCCGCAGAAATTGCGGGCTTTATGATGAATATATTGAGCTTGTTAGAAGTCGTAGCCCACTGTTGCTTGTACTGAACGCTCTGCGCCCCAGTAGCAATAAGAAGTGTTGTAACAGGCGGCGACATATTTTTTGTCTGCGATATTATTCACATTCAATTGAACAAATGCGCCTTTCAATGAAGTTGCCCATGTTCCTAAATCCGCACGAACCGAGGCGTCACCCAGTGTATAAGAAGGGACGCGCAAGGTATTGGCATCATCAGCCCACTGCTTGCCAATGTAACGGATGCCCGCACCCACATTGATGCCATAACCCGCTTCATACTGCGCCCACAGTGATGCCATATTGGACGGCGCTAATACTGGTGTATTGCCATCATTACCATCAATTGCATCTTTGAATTTCACTCGGTTATAGGTATAGCCCGCAATCACACTTAGCCGATCATTAATCCGGCTTCTGGCCTCCAGCTCCAGCCCCTGTGAATTCACTTTACCGGCTGGCACATAATAAGCGGCCGGTACTGCGCGGTTTGCCACATCATTTTGGGTCAGGTCATATAAAGCGGCGGAATAGAGTGAAGAGCTGCCCGGCGGCTGATATTTAATCCCCACTTCATACTGCTCGCTGGTCATCGGTTTCAACAGTTTTTGCTGTGCATCTGGGAATAAACTTGGTGTGACCGCTTGGCTGTAACTCACATACGGCGAAATACCACTATCAAAACCATACAATAATGAAGCACGTCCGCTGGCGTGATTATCCGTGCGCTCATCGGTACTGTTGGCAGTCTTATCAATATTTTCTGTTTTCATCCGGTCATAACGGCCAGATAAGTTCAAATGCCAGTTATCCAACGTCATTTCATCTTGCAGATAAACCCCACTCTGCTCATAGCGGCGATTTAAATAGGATGAATTAATGCCGGGAGTGGTCAATAAGTCATCACGATACAAGGTACTGCCGCCAGAAACACCGGTGTAAGGGTTCAATGTGGTGGCATAAGCACTGTCACTGCGCAGATTATTGCGGAACTTCTGGAAATCCAGCCCCAGCATCACCTTGTGTTCCACTGCCGCAGTGGCAAAATCCGCTGCCAGTTGGTTATCTACCGCAAATGCATTGAGTGAAGACTCTTCACCGGAGTAATAGCGGTTCATCACGCTAGGGTCAACTTTACTCCATCCCCCTTGATAAACCTGCTCTAGTTGAGAATTAGAATGGGTATAGCTGGCGTTTTGGTGGAAAGACCAAACATTATCAAATTTATGTGAAAATTCAGTGCTATAGATTTGCTGCCAGCGCTTAAACACGTTGTGATTGCTTTCGCCATCAAAGAAACCACGGCTTAGTTTCCGCCCATAAATGCTGCCATCCGCCGGCACGGCACTGTGATAGCCACCGGAAGGGTCTTTTTGCAAATTGGCGCGCAGTAACAATGAAGTATTTTCATCTGGCTGCCACAATAATGACGGCGCGATCGCATAGCGCTCTTCGCGCTGATGGTCATACATGGTGTCACTGTTGCGGGTTATCCCGGTCAGGCGAAACGCCCAATGCTCGGATATTGCATCGGTATAATCAAATGCCGCAACTTGCGTATTGTTATTACCGCCCGTCAGGCGGAAATGACCTTCCGAGGTAAACTGCGGGCGCTTAGAAGTCATCATCACCACACCGCCGGGAATGCTCTGACCATATAATGCAGAAGAGGGGCCTTTGATAACATCAACACGCTCAAGGAACCACGGGTCAATCTGCAACACGTTAAAACTGCCGCCATCACTGAGTAAACGCAGGCCATCGAGAAAGGTATTATTCACATCGCCGCCATGGAAACCCCGCAAGGCAATAGTGTCATAGCGGGTTGCGCCGCCGGAAAAACCGGTGAAAACACCTGGGGTATAATTCAGCGCCTGGTTCAGCGTGGCAACATTTTGATCTTCCATTTGTTGGCGGGTAACTACAGATACCGTTTGTGCGGTAAGAATTAACGGCTGATCGGTTTTAGTTGCCCCCTTAGTGGTTTTTGCGGTGTAACCCAAGGTGGGTAAATCGGCTTCGTGGCCTGCTTTAGCCGTCACTTCTATCGCATCGTCAGCAATAACGGCTAATGGAATAAAAATAGCCAATGAACATAAAATAGCAGAACGCTTTATTATAAAAGCCGAAAACATAGTTATCTTCCCCAGATAAAATAGATGGTTATTTATCAGCTTCCATTGCTATTTTCACCTGGCGAACCCCTTGCCTAGCCGCCACATATCGTGAATCCATAAATGCAGCGCACAATTTATTAAATGAGAGTGCTAATTACAATGATAATTATTATCTTTAATGATTGGTTTAGGTGAGTAATTATCGGAGTAAGATTATTCAGTAACTCGCAAGGTGTGTCACAATAACTGTCAAGCAGGCACCACTGCATTAATAAATGGGTTCATTGTGACACTCACTTTCGGGCTGACCGGTTTTATGAAAAAGAATGGGTACTTTGTTTTACATCGATATAACCCCCTACTCTGTCTGTTATTCACACTTTTTTGCGCGTCACTTATCGCGACTTCAACTATAACCTTTGCGGCGACAGTATCAGACACTACAACGGAAGGCAGTGAGGAACCGGTAAAACCTGCGGTATCAGTTCAATTAATTAGCTTGCAAAAACAGTTAGATAAACTCAAACAGAGTGTGTCAGTCAGTACATCGGACAATCAGTTAAGTACGCTGAATGAAACAGCATTGACACTGGTTCAGGATGTCGACATTCTGCTAGCCGATTTGAAGCCCAAGCGGGAACAACTGCAAACACAGTTGGATGTTTTAGGCCCACCGCCAGCCGCAGGAACACTGGCTGAAACTCCGATAGTCGCTCAACAACGCCGTGCGCTAAACACCCGAAAAGTCCAGTTAGAGGGCCAGAATGATCAAGCTCAGGCCATCAAAGTCAACGCAGAGAACTTGGCTGCACAGATTGTTGCGTTACGGCGAACTGCGCTGAAATCACAAATTGCCTTAAATTCCGGCAGCATCTTAGGGGCTAAATTCTGGGCGCCTATCGTCAATCCCAATGCCGACGATGACCAGCGGTTGAAAGGTTTTGTGCAAGAACTGGCGGATGCCTGGCATGCTGCTTGGGAGCCGGAATGGCGCACGGGCACGGTAATGTACCTGTTGCTGACCCTGTTGATCGGCGCATTTGGCTTTAAGATCCTCGACAAACTGACGGCCTGGTTTTGTGCCAAGTGCTTGCCCCAAGGCCCACTACGCCGCAGTTTTATGGCCTCAGCCACCACTTTATACACGGTGCTGATTACCGTCACGATAGCGCAATGTATCACCCAGGTATTCACCCGCACGCCGGATGTCTCACCGCTGGTGATGAATTTTGCACTGGCATTTGTTCAACTGATGTTTTTCTCCGCGTTGGTCGCGGGTCTTGGCCGCGCGTTTTTATCCAATCAGCGTCCCTCATGGCGGCTACCCGCCATTGCCGATGAAGTCGCCGCGTCTCTCAAGCTGTTTCCTCCGTTATTAGCCAGTTGCATCATGATTTTTGGTGCTATTGATCAGATGAATAACATGATCAATATCAGCGTATCAGGGACAATTTTTGGCAATGGTATCTCGGCCCTGCTGATGGCGCTGACTGCCGCGATTATCCCATTACGCGCCAACCGAATACGCCGCCAGCTGATAGTCAATGGTGAAAAGCCGGAAGCTTATTCCACTCTGGCCGGATTAATTCACTTGGCCATCGGCATTACTGCAGTAGCCATATTATTGTCATTGTTGGTGGGATATATCGCACTGGCGAAATTTTTAAGTTACAAACTGGTATGGGTTTGCCTGGTGCTGGCCTGTTTATATTTACTGACCCATCTTTGTGTCGATTTAGCAGAAAGTCTCTTTTCCCCCACCAGCAGTGCCGGCAAAGCGATTAAGCAGTCGCTCAATATTGACGATCGCCATTTGGCGCAAGCGGCAACATTATTATCAGCGACCAGCAAAGTGACGCTGATATTACTGGCTATTATCGCGCTGTTTAATGGCACTTTTGGCTCGACAACCCCGGTTTCACTGCTGCAAAAGACTATGGAGCTCTTGGGTGGCGAGGGGTTGGAAAAACTTAATATCGTGCCAACCAATTTGCTTAATGCGGTTATTTGTTTGCTGGTTGGGTTATATGTGCTCAAAGCAGCACGGCGTTGGCTAAGTACTGAATTCCTGCCGAAAACTCAAATGGATTCCGGTATAAAAACCTCGGCAATCACCCTGTTCAGTAATATCGGTTATGTGCTGGTGATACTGCTGACCTTATCGGTGCTCGGTATTCAGTGGAATAAATTAGCCTGGATTGTCAGTGCATTATCAGTCGGTATCGGCTTTGGCTTGCAGGAGATTGTGAAAAACTTTATTTCCGGCATTATTCTGCTCACCGAACGGCCGGTCAAAGTGGGAGATTTAATCAGTATTAGTGGGGTTGAGGGGGATATTCGGCGCATCAATGTCCGTGCCACAGAAATCCAACTCAGTGACCGCTCGACGGTTATCGTGCCCAACTCTCAATTGATTTCGCAGAATGTCCGCAATGCGACTATGGCTAATGCGCAAGGGGTGGTGACCATTGCCCTGACATTCCCGCTAGATTTAGATATTGAACTGGCGCAAGCGCTGTTGATAGAGGCGTATGAAGAACACGAATCGATACTCGACACCCCGGCCCCATCAGTGAAATTTAGCCAGTTAAGCCCAGATGGCATTGTGCTCAGTGTCACCGGTTTAGTCCCCAGCCCACGAATGGTCAGTAACACCAAAAGTGAGTTGTTATTCAGCATATTAAAACGGCTGCGGGCCTCAGGGGTGTCTCTGGCAATGGCAGCGCCGACCAAAAGCATACCGACCGCGAATTAACCGGATAATTAATAGAGAGTGGGCCATAAGCAATATCAATACGATAAAACTTATGGCCCCTGAATGACTTATTTCGCCGGGCTGAGACTAAATACTTTCGGATTGCGCCCTAACCATTAAGCAGCTAACGCACTGTTTTTACTTACGCCCACTTCAGCGCTGGATCAAATAGCGGATGGTCGGGCCATCTTGCTGAATATCCAATACTGTATAGCCGTAATTTCGGGCATCTAACGGAATATTATTAATGGATTGTGGGCAGTCGCTGATCACTTCCAGAATTTCACCCGGTTTCAGTTGCGGCATAGCTTCGAGCGTCGCGACCGCCGGGTATGGGCAGGGTTCGCCCACCATATCCAACCGGTAATCCGGCACGATAGCGGTTGGGATTGCTGAACTATCAATGGCTAAATTATCAACTGATGAAGAGTGGCTCATGATGGCTCCTTAACCAAAGTGGATGCGGCAGCTTTCTGTTGGCGGAAGAAGCGTTTTTCCCACCACAGCATGGCGGCAAACGCGATGGCTAACATCAGGTAAGTCACCAGCAATCCGCCGATCGGCCCGAAAGTTTCCAGCAGGTTAACTTTGTCATAATTGGTTGCCAATGCTGGGGCAAAATCGTCCCAATAATACGCCAAAATAGTCGCGCCAATAATATTCCCCAGCCCCACCCACCAATAGTGAATTTGCCCTTCTACCGCGCGATACATCCAGCCCGTTTCACAACCACCGGCGAGCACGATACCAAAACCAAACAGTAACCCTCCGATCACCGCATTTGGCCCTGCCCACAAAATCTTGGGCGCAACCCCCAGTTGGACATAACTGAATATCCCAATAGCACTGACCGCCATCCCCAGAATAATCGCCTTCGCCATGTGAGTGCGCCCGGTGATCCACAGATCACGGAATGCCGAGGTAAAGCAAATCTGCGCCCGTTCAATCAGCAAGCCAAAACCAATGCCACATAGCATGGCGATGCCCAGTTTCGGGTGGCGGAATAGCTCAATCAATGACCAGCCCAACGCCAGAACAAACACCACCATGCCGAGACGAAAACGTCGTGCAGCCCTGGCGGGATGCTGAGTCAGCGGCGAGGCTGATGTCACTTTTTGCAATTTCACCGGAATACGAAACAGCGGCAACAAAGTGAATTTGGCACCAAAATAGGAGCCTGCTGCCGTCGCGAGCGCGAAGAACCAGGCGTGCAGTGAAAACTGTGGAATGCCGGTAAAGAAAGCCGCCAGATTACAGCCCATTGCTAAGCGCGCACCAAAACCGGCGATAATGCCGCCCACCAGCGCTTGAGCAATGCGAATATTATGCTGGGGCTTTCGCAATTTCACATTGTTAGCCCACAGTGCAGCGGCGATACATCCGGCAAACATGCCGATGATCATCATGCCGTCGATGCGATCTAATGGCGTCCCTTCCAATCCGATAACTTTAAAATAACCCCACTCTTGCGGATGCGCGCCAAACAGTTGCATCAGATGGCCGCCCCAGCGCGTGAATTCGCCCGTCACCGCCCAAAAAGTGCCCGTCAAACCAAAGTAATAAGTCGATAAAATACCTGCGGCGATTACTGCCGGCAGTGGGGCCCAGAAGCGCACCAAATATTGAGATTTAAACATCTGCCAGCTCACACTGACACCTCCAAAATACGTGTTGTCGCCGACAAAATGAGGGTCATATGCCGTGACGAGGAAATAGACCTATCTATAATAAGCCAATTATTTGGTTAAGGGAGATATGACGTATTGAAAATTAGATGTTAACCAGAAGTTATCCTGCTCAAAGGGGAGTATTGGGCAAGGGATAAGTATTTCGAATCAAAGTGGGTCATCTTCATCCGAGGATTGATAATCCAGGGACAAAGCCAAGCGCAAGATAGCCGCCACCGGCTCAAATAAGGGTTCGGGAATGGTATCGCCACACACCACATCGCGGTGCAATGCCCGTGCCAGCGCAATATTTTCCACAATAGGAATTCCTTGCTGTTGCGCTAATTTGATAATCAATGCCGCTCGTTCGTCTTTACCTTTTTCAATCACGACCGGAAGCGGGGCATCATCAGGGTGATAAAATAGACACACCGCAAAATGGGTGGGATTACGCACCACCGCCGTGGAGCGCTGAACATTTTTAGCAAAACTGCCGCTTTGCACCTCTTGCTGCAACTGCCGCCGTTTTTGCTTAATATGCGGATCCCCATCGCTGTCTTTGTATTCTCGCTTGACCTCTTCATGAGACATTTTCAGTTGTTTCAGGGTGTTATAGCGTTGAAAACTATAATCCAGCAGAGAAAAAACGCCATAACAGGCAATCAATGCACCTAATAGCCAACTCATTAATGTGCCAAATACTGGAATAGCGCAGTGACTGCCACAATAGGCCAGATAACCAAAAGAGCTGGCATATCGCGCTAATAAATAGCCGAAAATTAGGGTTAACACCCCCACTTTCAGTAATGATTTGGTCAACTCAAACAGGCTACGCAATGAAAAAAGCTGTTTAGCATTATTGATGGGATTGATGTGTTCGCCTTTGAACGCCACCGCCTTAGTCGCTAATAACGGCCCGACCTGCGCCATACCGGCCATTATCGTCATTAAGATCAGTGCCCCGCCCAATATCCCCATAATGTGGATAACCACCGCCATGCACTCTGCCCCAATACGCGCCAGTGCGAAAGTGAAGGGTTGCTGTAATTGTTTGATTGAACTGCGAATAAGAGCGCCGATTTGCTCGAGCAAGCTGTCGCCCACCAGCAAAAAATAAGCCACCAGCACCACCAACTGTATCCCCGAGGTTATCTCGACACTTTTAATCACCTGCCCTTTTTCCCGAGCTTCTCTCAGCCGTTTAGCTGTGGGCTTTTCATTCTTTTCACTGCTTTCACCGCTCATTATTATCCCCTTTTATCAGCGGGATAAGTGTGCTTATTTTTTGTTCGGTTTGATTAATGCCGACCAAATAGTGATGCAATGCATAAGGCAGACTGATCAGTAACAACAGCAGGGCTAAGGCACTTTTGATCGGCATGGCCAGGAAGAATACATTCAGTTGTTGAGATGAGCGATTGATTAATCCTAAAGATAAATCCGCTAAAACCATTACCAACATCGCCGGTAAGGCAAAGCTTAGACAGAGTTCATACATCAGCCGCCATTCACTTTGCAAAAATTGCAGCATGGCCGATGAGGGCTGAATCCCACTGCCCGCAGGCAAGATTTCATAGGAGCCATAAAGTGCTAACAGCACCAGATTAAACCCGCCTGAAATCAGAAATAGGACGGTCAATATTTGTGTAAATAACACCCCAAAAATGGAGGACTCCATCCCCATGCTGGGGTTAAATAATGTCGACATGGTGGCACCGCGTAAGGTGTCAATCAGGAAGCCCGCCATATCAATCGCCCAAAAAGGCAATGCGGCGACAAAACCAATCATCACCCCAATCATTAGCTCGATGCATAACAACCAGAACCACCCAGTGAGGTTACCCTGATGCAGTAATGTGGTGGTAAAAAACAGCGGAGTGACTGGCAGGGCGATGGCAAAAACCACACTATTACGCAATAAACTACTGCCCAAACTGCGGGCGGTAAACAGAGGTAATATCAGCAACATACCGTAAGGGCGCATCATCGCCAGCCCCAAAGCCCCTATCCAATGTAGAGCATCATGCATATCAAGACCGCATACTGGTTATCTGCAAAAAGGTCTGCTGGGTATAATTCAGCAATGTCGATCCCATCCAATGATAGGTAATCAATAACGTGGCTGATACAGCCAGTAATTTAATCAAGAATTGTAATGTTTGGTCCTGTATTTGGGTTAACGCCTGTAACAAGCTAACCACTAATCCAACCACTGACGCCACGACCACCACCGGCATCGAGAGTAATAAAACTATCCATAACAATTGAGTCGCCAGATGAACCACAATGGCCGTGCTCATTGCTGCTTCCTTTGATGGAAATTCACAAGTAAGACCCTACTAACTGCCCTAGCAGTAGCCCCCAACCATCTATAAGTATAAAAATCAATAATTTGAATGGGAGTGAAATGGTAATGGGCGAAACCATCATCATCCCCATGGCCAGCAAAATGTTGGAGACAATTAAATCAATCGCCACAAAGGGCAGGTAAAGCAGCAAGCCGATTTTGAATGCCTCGGTCAACTGACTAAGAGTAAAAGCGGGCATTAATATCAGTAATGAATGGGATTTGATGGTGTCGCGATAGCGTTCCGGCCACTTAGTTTGGACAATATCATTGAAGAAATTGATCTGTTCCGCATCAGTATTCCGTTGTAAAAAATCGCGGTAAGGCCCCAGCGCACGCTCATCAATATGATGCAGCAAAGCACCAATATCATTGGGCAGCGGCTCATCCTGGAGGCGAGCATGCACATCCAACCCGACCGGGGCCATAATAAAAATGGTTAACACCAGCGCCAGACCATAAATAGCAATATTGGGCGGCACCTGTTGGACACCCAGGGCATTACGCAGCAATGAAAAAACAATTGATAGCTTAAGAAATGATGTCCCCATCACCATCAACAAGGGGAGCAATGACAGGATAAAAAGCAGGACAATTAATTGAGAGGACGAATTCAGCAACTCCATAATCTATTCCGCAAAAATCGGCCTGTTGGGTGAAGAAGAATGCCCCTAGTATTTATCGATTCACCGCGATCCCCTATCAGGTCATGGCCTGAATAAACGTCGCTGCGGCATCAAGTGTGCCGATTGTTATCCACAACAATTGGTGTTGCAGCAAGGCAGCCAGTGAATAAATCCCGATGAGCTGACTCAGGTCAGTGATTCGGGTGCATGAGCGCCGCTAACACCGCTGCGGCATCAAGTGTGCCGGATAAACCACTGATCGATACGCACCACCATCTGCCCATCACAACACAACAAACTGCCACTACCGACGGGCTGCCCCTGTAGCCGGATATTCACTTCACCATAAAGGTGGGTTTGGCAAACCAATGTTTGCCCGACATCTAACTGTTTGATGTCACTCAGCGGCAATGTCAGGCGGCCAATTTCCATGACCAGTATTTGCGGTAATTGCTCAAGTTGCACCGCCTGTGGCATTTTCGGCAGCGCGGCAATATCCAGCACGAGCAGGGCGTCAATATCGTCATTAACTTGTTGAATGGTCATTCTGTTTCCATCTTCCAGTTTGATGTGAATCTGCGGTAATTCCCTTTGCCATAACCAACAATTCCCTTGTTCCCATTCAGCGGCACAGTTGATTCGCACCCCATCCCCCGGCCTGATTTGTTGCAATTGATGCAGTGATAATCGGCTCCACCCCACCACTAGCTCCGCCTGCCACTGGAGGCCATGCTCGGTAACCCGCTCTTGGTGCCAGTCGGACAAAGTTTCAGCTAACGCCGCCAAAGGCCAGTCAAACAACACGCCACTGAGTGACTGGCCTTCCAGCTCGAAAGCCAACACCACCGCCCATTGGGGCAGAAGTGTCATCGCCACTGGCGCGGGGGCATCAATCGCCAACTCGGGCAGCACAGCAGACAAGGGGCTGACAGCCCAAATAACCATGGCACTGACCAATTCAGTCGCCAGTAAATGGGGATTATCGGTAGCCAATGAAGCTGCTAGCCAGTGGTTCCAACAAGTCTGTGATAGCCAGCAACCGCACGACTTGCCAGCATAGTGAAGTGGCAGGTAAACACCCTCGCCCTCGACCTGCGCCAATGTGGCGCAAACACCGCTGGAATGACGCCCACGCCCAATCACAGCACTGATATGGCGTAATTCAGCCGACAATATCGCCATCATGGGTCACCTCCAACACGCAAGGGAAGCCCAATTGATGCAGTTGTTGTTGCCAGCGAGATTGCAGGCGCTGTAGGCGCTCGGCCAAACCCCAGTTGCCGTGACTGAGCACAATAACCAAACCATGAGCCGCCAGACTGACATGAACCCGAGTGCCAGCCAGTGCCCCACTGACGATGCGGTAGTCCGTCTGCATCACATTTTCATGACCCGAGTTCGCCATTGCATAGGCCATATCCTGCATGGAAGATGAACGCAGAGGGAGATAGCGGGAAAATTGCTGTTTTTGTCTCTCATTACCTAAATTTTGCGACGGTTCGCCGCTAAAGTGTCCCTCACTGAGGGGCGGTATTGCACCTTCAACATCGATTCGACTCATCTTTGATTAACATCCGTAATTTTTCCTGCTCGCGCTGATTAGTCCGTAATAGCGCCAGTTGTGCTGTAATGGCGGCTTGCTGTTGCAGCCGTCGAGCCGCTAGCTCAGCGAGTGATTTTTGCAGCCGCCGCTCCCCCTGATAGGTTTGGTGCTGCAAAGCTCTTTGATCCCGCGCTTCGGTCGGGTTCAGCGTACCGCGCCATTGAGCAAGTATTTGTAATTGCTGACATAGCCCTTGGCGTGTTTGATGGAAGTGCGCCAATTGCTGTTCTTGTTGTTGCTCTTCTTGCTGCAAACTTATTAATTGGCGACGCAATCGGCGCTCTTGGTGTTGGCGCAATGCCAGTAAGCGCAGAAAAATCGCTAATGTGGGATGGCTTAACCCAGTGCTTGCGCGAGCTGCGCCAAGGTGTGAGTAAGCCCGGCGGTGTCGGTTTCGCGCGCGAATAATGCATTCTCCTGTTGCAAGAAAGCACAAATAGCCGGGTAGCGCTGTAGCGCCTCATCGGCTTGTAAATCTTGCCCTTCCTGATATTCACCCACTCGCACCAGCAATTCGATTTCCTGATAGCGGGCCTGTAGATGGCGCAGTTTTTGTGCCAATGCCCGATGCTCCGCACTGACAATTTGCGGCATGATACGGCTGACACTGGCGGCAATATCAATGGCCGGATAATGCCCGGCCCCCGCCAGTTGTCGCGATAAAACAAGGTGCCCGTCCAACAGCGAGCGCACCTCATCGGCCACCGGCTCATTCATGTCATCGCCCTCGACCAGCACGGTGTAAAAAGCCGTGATACTGCCGCGCTCGCTATTACCCGCCCGCTCAAGTAACCGCGGCAGGGCCGCAAAAACACTGGCGGGGAAACTGCCCATCACCGGGTGTTCCCCCGCCGCCAAGCCAATTTCACGCGCCGCCCTGGCGTAGCGGGTGAGCGAATCGGCCATTAACAGCACTTTCAACCCGCGCTCACGGAAATATTCGGCTACTGTGGTGGCGGTATAAAGACCTTTTAGCCGCTCCAGCGCGGGGCGATCGGAAGTGGCCACCACCACCACAGTGCGGGCGCGAGTTTGGGGCGTGAGCACTTGCTCGAGGAATTCCCGCACTTCTCGGCCGCGTTCACCAATCAGCGCCAACACGGTAATATCCGCCGAACAGCCGCCACATAACATGCTCAATAAGCTGCTTTTCCCTACTCCGGCGGCGGCAAAAATCCCCATTCGCTGCCCTTCGCCACAGCTCAATACGCCGTCAATGGCGCGAATACCGGTGGTCAATATTTGCTGGACGGGTTGGCGAGTGAGTGGGTCTGGCGGCGGGCAATCCAATTCACACCAATGTCCGCTCAGGGGCGAGCCACCGTCCATCGGCTCCCCCAAACCGTCCAATACCCGCCCGACCAAATCATCCCCAACTCTGACACGGTGCGCATACCCCAATGGAGAAATCCATTGACCACATCGCAAGCCAACGGAAGAGGAAAACGGGGATAACAATGCCGTTTGCTGCTCAATGGCGACCACTTCAGCCAACCTATCCGGTGAGGCGATTTGGCATAATTCCCCCAGCGCCACACCGGGTAAATGGGCGCGTAACAGTGTTGGGCCGACATCCAAGATCGGCCCGCAAGACACCATGCCGCTTGGCGGGCAAGGCGGTAAGCGCAATTGTTGCTGCAACTGGGTGCTTAATCGTGCGATATCAGGCGGTTTCATCAAGCTCATCTCCGATAAGCTCGATGGTGCTTGCCACCTTAATATTCATTTCATCGCCCAATTCCTGCCAGGAAAGCACCGGCAGCGCAAAAATATCCCGCTCAACAATTTTGCGCAGAAAACGCCGCACATCAATGGTGGTCAGTAGCACCGCATCTGGGTTTTCAGCAAATGCGCTTTTTATTTTGTCGAGAATTAGCCGCGAGTGTTTATCTCCCAGAGCAGAATAGGTTCCCGCCGAGGTCTGGCGGATAGACTCGCGGATCAGGTTTTCAGCCCCTTCCCCCAACCGCAATACCGGCAGCCAAGCTTGGTTTTTGCTAAATCGGGCACACACATGGCGACGTAAGGCGATACGGACATATTCGGTCAGCATCACGATGTCTTTCTCTTTGGGCGCCCACGCCACCAGCGCGCCAAAAATAGTGCGCAAATCGCGGATCGAAACATCCTCCTCCACCAGCCGTTGCAGTATTTCTGCTACTTTTCCGACCGGCATTTGGCGCTGTAGTTCTTTGACTAACTCGCCGTAACGCGCTTCCATGGCATCCATCAGATAACGGGTTTCCTGCACGCCGATAAACTCGGCGGTATGCCGTTCAAGTACCCGAGTTAAGCAATGAATAATGCGCTGATGCCCTTGCGCATAAGGGAGACCCAAAGTGCTGGCATGCCCCCCTTGTTCAGCGGCCAACCACTCAAAAGCGCCCATTTTCATGCCCAGAGTTTGGCTGCGAGTCGCCAGTGCCGCACTGGGCTGGAGCAGTAATAAGTCATCGGCAGGTAAAATCAATTTCAGCACTTGCTCCTGATAAACCCGAATTGACAGCTCATTTTCGGCCAATGTCGGAGA
Organism: Yersinia rochesterensis; assembly: GCF_003600645.1. NCBI lineage: Bacteria > Pseudomonadati > Pseudomonadota > Gammaproteobacteria > Enterobacterales > Yersiniaceae > Yersinia > Yersinia rochesterensis. The sequence goes on along the minus strand of NZ_CP032482.1, from coordinate 337,331 downwards.
ACTGCGGATAACTACCTCGGGCAATGGCACACCAAGATGCTCAAACCAGCGCCAGCGCAGGCCATCAATGTCCCGCCCCAAATGGGGATAATGTAAATTGGGGGCGCAATACAACATCAGCGGCACCGCGCCAGGCGTCATGGTGTTAGCCGACGAAAGCATATTCTTGCCGCTGGCACTGGCCCCGGCACTCTGCTGCTTTTTCCGATACAGTAAAAATGCTGGGGTGGCGACCAGCGCGGCTAAAGTGATAAAAATCAGGAAAGGGAAACCCGGTAATAGAGCAAAAACGGTCAAAATGGCTGCCGCCAGCCACAAAGCATCGGGTTGACGCCCCACCTGCACGGCTAAGTCTTTGGCCAAGCTCTGTTTATCACTGCCTGGAACGCGGGTAACAATAATCCCGGCGGTGATAGAAATCAGTAATGACGGGATTTGAGCACATAAACCATCGCCGACGGATAACACCGCATAAGTGGTCATCGCCTGTTCCGCCGACATATTATGTTGCAGCACCCCAATAGTGATGCCGCCAATAATATTCACCAGAATGACAATAATTCCGGCAATGGCATCCCCTTTAACAAACTTCATCGCCCCGTCCATGGCACCAAACAGGCGGCTTTCTTTTTGCACCCGCTCGCGCAAGCGCCCAGCTTCGGCGGAGTCAATCACCCCGGCTCGCATATCACCATCAATGCTCATTTGCTTGCCCGGCATGCCGTCGAGTGAAAAGCGGGCGCTCACTTCGGCGACGCGCTCCGAGCCTTTGGTAATCACGATAAACTGCACCACGGTGATAATGGTAAAAATGATCAACCCCACCGCCAGATTGCCCCCAACCACAAACTGACCGAATGCCTCGACAATTTCACCGGCATCGTGCTGGAGCAACACCAGCCGCGTGGTGCTGATGGTCAGTGCCAGCCGATAAAGTGTGGTGATAAGTAGCAGCGACGGGAAAACCGAGAATTCGAGCGGATCGCGCAGATAAATTGAGATCATCAGCAGGATAACGGAGAACGCGAGGTTAACAGCAATCAGCACATCCACCATGACGGTGGGCAGTGGCAAGATCATCATAAAGATCGCCACCAGCAACATGATCGCTAAGAAAACATCCTGCCGCGCCGCGATCATCATCAGGCCGCGTGTCAGGGCCGATTCTCTCATCGGTATTCTCCTGGCAAGCGGCGGAGTAAAGCGCACTGTTGCTGATAAAGCTGATACCAACACTCGGCTCCCGATGACGCCGGAGGGGAGCAACTGACCATCATGCCCATTTTCAATAAGTAAATGCGCTGAGGAACCCCATTAAAACGTTCGAGTTGCCAACATTCCTGTAGCAGCAATAAGTCCTCATGGTGATAATGCCGATGTTGCACGCCCGTGGTCAGTAATAGCCGCGCATTGCGCCACTCAAGGAAAATTCGCTGCGACCCTATGTGCCATTCCATGCACGAGGTGATTGCCGAGCAAGGTAATTCCGCCATTTGGATGAACAGCTGGAGGTTACGGGTCGCGACTAAATCCATTTCCATCACCCGAAGCCCATTGATATACATTATTGAAATAATAAACAGCCAACAATTCTCACACTATCGGGCATTCGCCTGAATTGTAAAATCACATCTCCAGCAATACCGCCAAAACCTGCTGCTGCTGCTCTTGATCATTAAAACAATCAACCGGCATAAGGTTGAATAACTCATAAAATCGGCGAATAAATCTATTGCGTGTCTTGGTGTCCGGCCCAGTAATCACTTCAATCCGGGGCTGTAGCCAACGGCTAAATAGCCAAGGCTGGCCCACCACCGCCAACACTTCATGCAGAATCACATCCCCCGCCACGCCACAGGCCCTCCCCATGTGATTGCAATGATCTTCCAGCCCTAAAAACATCAGCAAACGACGAAGTTGATACAATGTGGCGGCCAGACGCTCACCACGTTGAGGGGGCGGTTGAGAAGCTAAATCAAATGCCACCGCGCGCATTAATACCCGCACACGTTGCTGGCGCTGCGGCCAGCGGCTAACCTGCGAAAACCACTCTGCAACGGACAACTCATTTTGCTCAATACTTTGTGCGAACAATTGCTTGATAGCACCTAGCCCTTGGCTTTCCTGACTGCCCAGTTCGAACAAACCAAATAACTCGATTTCCCAGCCGCCCTCTTCCAATAGCGGTTCAAGTAATTGCGATAAGCTGCGGCGGCGTAACGGATTATTTTTGCTGTAGGCCAGCATCGCGGCCAGCAACAAGATTTGCTGCCCTACCGATAGCCCCCCGTGGCGGAGTTGGCTGGCAAGTGACGAAATATCCATATCCAGCCGGATATTCTGCGGTAGCAGAGAATCAGCGCTACCGGATAACTGGGAGATTAACTTCACCAGTAACTCTTGGCGACGTTGGCTGCGTTCCTCAGCTTCGACAGATTTTTGATCTTTTAATCGGGATCCCAAACTCAGCCCGATTTCTTCCATGGTTTCTTCCAATGCAGTTTGTCTGACCTCCAACAATTCCATGCTGGCTAACGCCATAATCGAGTGCGCGGGTGTTATTTCGCCATGAAGCTCAGATCCATGGAGTGACGAACCATGAACAGCAAGGGTTTCGGACACATTATGGGCATTTATCATGCTCGGCTCCTGATGAGATGAATTCCTGCTTTGGTGATTCCTGTAACCACTGAAGAAGTTGCGATAAATGGTGCTGAAGAGAAAGTGTGATTTGCAACATCGGCGAGCTTAATTGCGCCTGATCTGACGCCATTTTTTCATCTGCGATGCACCGCACTCGCGCCCCTAAAGCAGAGGCCACGGCAGAAAAATGCTGGGGATGAACACGCAGCATCAGCCCATGCAACACCTGCGCATCGTCGAGAGCCATTTTCTCGACTTGCGCCCCCAAGCGGTGGATGAGAATCTGGCTCGCCTCTTGCTCCCCGGCCCAAGCAGTTACCACCGACGCAATCGCCGCCAAAATAAGCTCCCGAGCCTGTGTAATCAGTACAGATTCCAGTTGCTCTGCCGCCACTAACCAGCTGACATGCTGCGCTAACACATCAATTTCCAGTTGGCTCCGCGTGTGTTCGAGCAGCTTATCCACCTGTTGTTGCGCCTGGGCCAGTAGCCGCGCACTCTCGGCCTGCGCGCTTTGCACTATGTCTGCTGCTTGCCTGTGAGCATCTGACACCCTATCGCGACACTGTTCCATTTCCTGTAACTGAGCCGCTGGGATAACACCGCCAAGAGGCAGTGAAAAATCAAATTTTTCCACTCGAATCTGAAAAGGATTCACAACAAACGCTCTAACCGGGTTAACCAATGATCAACCGAAAGGGATAGCGCCCGCGGCAAAGATAACGCCCGTGTTAACGGAGGTAACGAAATAGACATTGCCCGCCACACCACATCATCACCGCGGGCACCATGAGCAAGACTCTGCCCCAACCGCAAAGCAACAGCGGGCAATTGTTGTGGATTTAATCTGGCAGGAAGGTGGCCGCGATACCCCATCCCCATAAGTTGCTGAATATCGTCCTCACTTAATAGCGGCGAGAGTGACTGCCGGTAACTGCGAAAGCGCAGATAATCATCACACTGTAAATGAACCAATCCCAACGCCAAACAGCGGGCCGACAAGCGCTCAGATGCCACTATTTGACATTGCTGTTGCTGACTCAAGACGGCGGGCAGCGCCTGTTGAGGAAAGTTTCGCAAGCGATTTAGCTCCGCATTCAACGCGGTATCCAGCAATTGGCTGCGGCCATAACAATAACTTTCTGTGTTAACGCCAGCCGCCGCCAACCACAATGGATGGGCAAATTGGGCTGGCCGCCAGGCTAACTGATGCAAATAACGAATATCGGGAGTTAACGGCAATATCATCCTTTCCTCCGGCCATTTATCGCCGCAGATAGCGCAATAAGCAGGCGGTCGACAGCCCGACCAACAACACCAGCAACGCGCCTAAGACGATTTGTAATGTCGCGGCATGACGTAATAGCCATTGTAGGGCCGCTTCTGAGTGGCTTTGTTGCCGTGTTACCGGGGCAGTGAATCGATAATTAGCGGGCTGCATCACCACACTAATTTGTGAAAAATCAATCCCAGGAATACCATCGCGGACCAGGTTCTTAATTTGTGGCTGATAGCTCAGTAAATTGACCTCTGGCGAATATTTTATAAACACCGAGGCAGCATGGGGGACACTGCTTTTCCCGTCTGTCGGCGCTGGCATGGCAATGGTCACATCAGCTTGAATCACCCCATCCATATGGCTCAGCATACTTTCCAACTGTTGCTCTTTTAAATAGACCATTTTGGCCTGTTCTTGCCCCGGCGAAGTCACCAACTGATTCGACGGGAACAGCTGATCCACGGTGGCAAAGCGCTGGCGAGGAAAACCATGCTGGCGTAGCAGCTCCACCGCGTTAATAAACTGACTTTTATCGACATTCAGCCCGACCGTCCCGCCTTTCTCAGATTGTTTTTCCGCTTTGATTTGGTGCAACATCAATAACGCCAGCATCTGGTTAGCTTCCCCTTCCGACAGCCCGCTATACAACTCCATACCACAGCCAGAAAGCGACATCACGACCAGTAATAGCGCTACCGTGCGCCGCACCTGTTTCATTGCATATTGACCAATTTATTAATGTTTTGCCCGATAACACCGGCAACTTTAGCCGTCAAATCAATGGCTAATGTGGCATGCATCCATTCAGACTGCATGGATAACAATGGGTCTGGAGACATCATGGCCGTGGCCGGTTCAGTCGGCTGCATTAACTGAGCAAACTTAGCGATGTGCTGGACGTCGGCAGGTGGCTGAGAGGGGATATTCAATTTAACGGCGGCTTTGATAGCATCAATTTCCATCGGATAATCTCGCTTTAATAAAAATGTTTATCGCGCAGGTTTACATCTTGGCAGAACAAGCAATCCCTTGTTGCAACAAAGCCAACATGCCCTGAGCATCCTGAGAGGAGGAGGTCGCCAATAACGCCAATGCTTCAGTTTGGCGATTAAGCCCAAATAACAGCATTGCCTCACAGACTAAACGCACTTGAGGTTCAGGAATTAACTGGGGCAATACGTTAAGAATATCGCGAGCCTCTGCCAGCAAGCTGTGGTTGACTCCCGCCAATGCGGCCTCCACCACTAACTGGCGACAAGGAGCTGAAAGTAAAATCATATTTTGGCAATAATCCCACTGGTCATATCCTTAATTCCCTTCATCAAAGCACTGCTGAAATTGATATAAGATGAATACTGCTGCATAGCAAATTGCATCTTTAGCATATGCTCAGGATCCGAGGGATTACCGGATGCCATCTGGCTTTGAAAATCCTGACCAATCTTATTGATGCTTTGTGCCAGCCCATTCACTAATGCGTTTATGTCCATTAATCCTCCTATTCCATTAGCGACCGCATATGTGACGGACACTGCTGAAAACGGCGACGAAAACTATCAGAGAAATGAGCGTGATTACTAAAACCACACTCCAGGGCAATATCTGCCACGCGTAATCGCGTGGATAGCAGCAGCTCGCACCCTTTTTTCAGCCGTTGCTCCAAAAGCCATTGCTTCGCAGACATCCCGAACTTTTCATAAAATAGGAAATTCAATTTACGTGTCGAAATACCTAATTCATTGGCATAACGCGCAACTGTCCAGGGATTGAGGCGGTTTTTATCAAAGAACTCCAATAATTCATTATTAGTTCCGACAATTGATTCTAATAGTCTGGAGAAATACACCGGCTCCAGACCTAAACAATAAAGATAAAGAAATCGTAACGATGCACTTCGCTCAATATCAACTAACTGCTCAGCCGCGCAAATAATATCGTTATTAGCAGGTAATATCTTATAGCGTTCACAAACACTTGGGGGTAAGCGGAATTTATTCGGCTGCACCATCTTACTGGCTAAATCTTTGTATAGCGGTAAAAGATCGATAGAATGACATAATATTGAAATAAACGTACTTTGTGAAAAAGAGGACACACTCGCCTGCTCATCGGTAATCACTAAATTACCGGCAGGCACAGTATGGCCGACACCTTCAATGCGTAATATTCCCTCTTGCCGAAATAGAATAAATTTTATTGATTTCATCATATCCCTTCGAGTGTCATTGTCCTTGGACAAGAGTGACAAATAATACCGCTCAGGGTTATCCGTCTTAAACCTTAATCCCATTAATAATATTCTGTTGACTTTCTCCTGATAACTTAATGAACTCTTTAAGTGCGGCTAATATCTTCTTCTCCCCCGCAAGAGAGGCTAAGCTTTCGACAGTCTCTTTTTCAGTTGTGACCAATTTTGTTATAATAGCGTCTTTCGCATCACTGTCATGATTCATCCAGGTTCCTAAAGCCCCCGCCGCGACCACACTCATCATGGAGGTTAATATTGGGGCATAATTTTTAGCGAGTAAGCATAAACTATTATTAATAACCGGATGGATAAACCCTCCGATTACGCCGAGAGAAATCACAATTCCAGCTCTAATAAAATACGAAGTGAAGCGGGCAATTTTTTTAGCATTTATCGGTGATGCCTGGCAATGCCTAGCTAGCATAAAAACAGCTTGTTGTATGGCATCGCTGCCCATCGTCAGTTCTTCTTTATTTTGACTGGCGCAACTCCAGTTATGATAAGCACAGGCCAAATTAGACAGTGAGAGCATAAGATTTAAGCCCGCAATAACAGCAACAGGGGTTGCTACACCACCGCTACAAATACTGATCCCAACCCCGAAAACAAACGAAGTCAGAGAAATAATCGATTCAATCACATTAATAAAAAATTGTTTCTTAGCTAATTTTACTCTGGCACTTTTTAATTCAACAAGCTCACAGTCTTGAGTGTCACCTAATCTATTAACGCCAATATTTGCCTATTTAATAGCATTATTCTCAAGCTTTTTCATCAATTCAGTTAAAGCAAGAAGAATAGGTTTTTTATCATCAGATGCCGGATTGACACTTTTTTCCATAGAATTAAATGTGGAGATGACCTCTGGACACTGATTTATTTCGGATGCAGTTATTAGGCTCATAGTTATCCACCTTAAATATGGCTTATACGAACTGTATTATCTGTTTCAGATACTATTTAATAATTGATTGGCTTTTTCGGCCGTCGGAGCATATTCAGAGTTAAGATAGCTCATTTCAATGGCAGTTTGTAATGCTTCTCGGGCATCCGCTCCATTTCCCATGGCCTGTAAACAAACGGCCATTTGATAGACTGGTTCAGGATCTTGCGCCTCTAAAAGTAGTGCACAAGCATAAGCACTCAGCGCTAATGTAAACTCCTGCTGCATTTGCATGGCACCCGCCAAAGCCAAATGAAATTGCGGTTCTAGCGGGCAATGTAATGTCAGCCAAGAAAACTCCTCTATTGCAGCAATATAATTATCCACCAGCCAGGCCTGATAACCTCGTTCATATCTTGTATGCACCTCCTGAGGAGAAACATCCTGACTATCATTCATCATTTGTGTATTAATAATACCTTTGCACGTCAATGTGACATTTATTTTTTCGCAAATAGACTGTAACTTTTCGATATTATCCTCACTCATATCACCCCTTAGCTAACATCAAATAATAACCAATCATCACCATCAATATTTTTATTGAAAGCACCTTTGGCTATGAGCAACTTAATAAGGCGGCGACGTATTAACTGCAAAGTTGGGTTGGCAATATTATCAACAATCATCATTCTGATTATCGACAGGTCAGTAATACTCATACCTAATTGATGTAATAAATTAAATAATTTTAAAAAATCACCGGGCTGGCCATCATTATTTATGACCTCTAGATGGCAAATAATAAACTCACTGTGCTCAACCCGGTAAATGACACGATAGCCATAATGGAAAAACTCATGACCCATTTTAAATGCACTATTTTCAAAGTAAGCTATTTTGACTGTGCAGCCTTGATTACTTAAGTATTGTTCAGCATTACATGGGTTATATTTCATATATCATAACTTCACAGCCATGGAAATTTGGCCCATCATATTGCTTACGGCATTACACAAATCTTTCATGTTTTGGCGGGCTTCATTCATCTTATCCGACAACTCACTGATATTTTTACTATAAGATTGTGCACCAGTGCTTTGCAGATCACTGGTCATGCGTAGCAAATCAGCATTCCGCGCCATATCTCCTTCAACTAATTTACCGCTACCCGCACCAAGTTGCCCTAGCGCCGAGCCGCTATGTGTCGCAATATCACCGAGTTTTAAACTGGCCGCCGCCCCCACACCGCTAACCACACCCGAGAGAATAGTACAAACACCATTGGCAATGGCACCAGCCGCTGTTTTATCGATAGCTTCCCGCTTATTCTGCATTGAACTTACTTGAATATTCCAACCTAACATTTGTTGCTTTTGATTATAGGTATTCAATAAATCACGCATTTTTTTAAATAAAATATTCATTTGAAAAATGATATTGGACAAATCTGACAAGAAATTGGACAGGTCTGAGGTAAATTTATTTCCTATTTCTTCATTATCTTTTTCAGTAGCAATTTTATTTTGCTCAGGAAAAATTATTTTATGATTTACTGTCATATCCATAATAACCTCTCTATATCAATGAACTCGCAATACTGACCTGCAACATGCCATTCTGGCGGACATTGTCATTGAGTTTTGTCAATGTATCTTGCGCATCCTGGGACGTTTCTTTGAGTTGTTTAAGCTGATGCTGTTTATTTTTCTCTACCCATTCATCCATAAATTGAGTGAAATCTTGATCAAGAATTAATTTTTGAATCTCTTTTTGCAACCCGGAATTCTGAATAGATAACTGGCCATTATTAATTTGTACTGCCGCACTACTGCATTTTTGAATAATCAGTAAAGGTGACGTGGCAATATCTTTTAAAATGGTCTTAATTGATTTTTTCATAATCGCTTTGGTACATTGCCGGCCCAATTCTTCTGTGGTGAGAGTGACCCCTTTTTTTATTGCATCCTGAGCCAGTTTTTTCGTCACCCCACTCACCAGTTTTTCAATGCCTTCGTGGGTAAATGATTTAGTGATATTACGCACCAAAGTCATTTCCGCCTTTACCGCTTGCTTAGCCGCCGTCGACGCCATATTAGAGGCCTCAACCATTTCTATTTCCATCGCTTTCATTGAGATATTACGGCTGACCTGCTGACTCACATCTTTACCGAACTGCCCAGCCAACTGCTCAACTTCTTCAGTCGCTCCGCGTTTGATAGCATCAGTCAGTGCTTCGCCGCCGCCCTTTGTCAGCACATCACCCGCGCCTTGGGTCACCGCACGGGCAGCATTGATTGCGCGGCCCGCCTGAAACAGGTCAATGGCCATAGCAAAACATTCAAAGCCAAGTTGTACTTTTCCTGCAACATCAATAACTTCCTGACATTTTTCCTTTGATGCACCCAATAACATTGCCGTTTCTGCTGCAGCTTTAACCAAACCTGCTGTGCCCGCCGCTAAATAAGCGACACCCGAGGTAATGGCGACGGGATCGCCAGTTAATACGCCCTCAACAACCTTCAGCGCGCCATAAACCACTTCGGCAGCCCCGATAATCCAATCAAATACGGCATTGAAAATGCCCGCTTTTTTGGCTTTATCTGCCTGTTCAATCGCCTTATCAATCTGTTTTTGATATTCAGCGACGCGTTTATCGCGCAAGAAAGCCTGCACATCTGTGGCACGTTCCATTTGCTTGCCGATCGACTTGCACAAATCAGAGAAAATCCCAAGATTCAGATTTCCGGCCATCGACATAATGAGTTGCATATCCGTGCTGCCCAGTCGGTCAAGCGAAAGTCGGTTATTGCCCACTTCATTTGAACCCGAGCGCGGTAAAGATGTTAGCAAGCGATCGAGTGCGCCTTGGGCATTTTGTCGCGTCACTTTGGGCGAGTTTGTATTGGCATCTATTAAGGGAGGAAACCCAGCAATACCGCGCCAGTCAGGCATTTTTACCGGCGATAAAGCCGAGCTTTTACCCGCATTCACCATTGCACAATCATTCAGAAAAGTGGCTTTAACACCTATCGCATCGGGCATGTCATACCTCCAACCGTAAAGCCGCTAAGCCGCGCTCGGCTCGTTGTTTCACTTCAGTCCATTCAGTGTGCGAATGGCACCAATTCAATGACATGCGGAAAGCTTTTTCCGCATAAACTCGGTTATTGCAGGCCACATAACATTCCGCAGCAGAACAAGATGGGCGGGGGTCATCGACCTGAATTTGTCCCGCACGACTAAAGCAATAAATTGCCTGATGGAAATCAGCCGTTTGCTGATAACACGCCCCCAACGTCAGCCAATAAGAGAAATTCCAATGATCCAGTCGCACTAATAGATTTAATAGCTGCTTGGCACTGTTATATTCCCTTCCCTGGCATAACTGAACGGTGTATTCATATACCAATGCCAAATCTTGTGGGTTCATTTTGGTTAACATGCGCAGAGAACCGCCGCGCCTCATAAAATTAATAACCTCATCACTGGGTTGAATACTCATTTCACACCATCCTTACCCTCGCGATTGAGTTAGCAGAAACTTCGAGCAATCGTCATCAGTAAATCTTTTAAGCCGGTCTGCAATGTACTGATGTTATTGGAGCAAACGTTATAACTTTGCATTATTTTCTGTAACTGCAATTGATCCTGGCTCATGGTGTCCGTGGCCCGGCTCTTCTCATTATCTAATGAAGCTTTCACCGCCTGTAATTGCCCTTTATCCAGCTCTGGGCCATTCTTTTTTAAATACTCATCAATACTCATTCCATCAACGGTAATGCTATTTTTCCGCATAAAATCAATCACCGAATCAGGTAGCGGCTCTTTGGTTTTATCATCCCCTTTTGTCGCTTCGGCAATAACTTCATCAACACGGTTAGACATCTCTTGCGTATCACTGGCATATTTTGAGCGCGCCTGCATCTCTTTAAAATTAGAGCTAGCAATATTAGAAAGCACATCAAGAAATGAGTATAAGACTTTCAATCCCAGACTAAAGATATCATCAGAATCATTAACCGTATAAGGCGAGGAATGTTTAATTACATCATTTTCAGATGATTTGGCTGCATGTGCGGCAAAATACTTTGGCATATTGATATAAGTATTCGTTGGCATATAGATGCTCCTTCACTCCAATCGGAGTGATATTTAAGGAAATATCGTTACTGAGTATTCTCTGTAGCATTCATGTTTTTAAGCTGTGTTTCTAATTGTTTAAACTGTATGCTCATCTGAGAAATACAATCCATCATCTTGGCTTTTTCTTGTTTAAAACCATCAGGAAAAGCGGCATCCAGTCGTGATAATACTTCTCTTGCTTGACTATCATTATCTGCCCGCTGTTGCAGTAAGTTTATATGCTGTTGAAAAACCTTAAGTTTATCTAAGTCAGACTCTAACTTACTATACCTCCCCTGCAAATCACCCAGCATGTATTGAATAGGGTTACTATCATTCATATAATATATCCTTATCTATTCATGAGATATTAAATTAATTTTGTCTCATTCATTAATCAGTGTCTTTTATATTCACTGAATTTCTTTTAAAAATAGGCATAATAAATTGAATTACTTCTTATAACGGAGAGTTAAGGTTTCTATGATTTTTTCTGCACTACCCAATGCTAATAACATATCATTAAGATACTTATAATTCTCCGGTGTTTGCTGGAGAGACAACTGATGAATAACTAATGATTTTTCTTTCATTAGCAACGACTTTTTCTGCTGAATGGATAAAGAGTCATACTTAACACAATCTTCCAGGTCCGTAATATGTCTCATCAATTAATTCCCTATTCTCAAAAATCCATCGGTATTTGTACTAAGTTAGATGCTTTTAATAGGGAGATACTCTGCTCTCCAATCAAAATAACCTTATAACCATTTCCCAACACAGCACCTTGCTGCAAACGAACACCATTAGCCAGTTGCACAAATTTTGAATGGCTATTTCCACCATAACTAACAATCGCCGCAGGGAGGAGTTGAGTGGCCTGATCCGAGGCTGGGATATTTTGATATCTGACTGGAAATACATCAGGTTGTTGACTGAGTGTCGCTAGCATTAACCTAAGATGTTGCTGCTGCTCGAGTGACAATACGCCGCTAATAACGATCTCTTTATTACTTTGCGTCATAGTTAGATAACTTAATAATCCCAATTCTTTGAAACGATCAATCAGAAGTGGGATTTGGCCATCATGAGGATTAATAACCGTCCAACCTTTTAAACCTACAATGGTTGCTAATGCTTCCTGAACACTTAACCATTTCGCCCCCATCTCAATAGCACCCTGGATAGCAACATATCCTGTTTTTTTACCGGCCTTAACGTCTATATCCTGATAACCATACTGGTGTAATACCTCACTGACACTGGCAATTAACCTATCATCACAAACTAGTTGATTACGAAATACCACATGGTTCGAAATCAAAAAATTCTGCAACTGGATAACTGCTGGGGATGATGCACAGTGACCGCTCAATACAACACTGCCATCAGCTAGCCAGGCGGCATTTACGCCCTCCAAAGTGGGCCTTTTTAATTGTTCCAATAATTGTGTTGGGATAGAGGGAGGAAGATAAGAAAAAAGCCGATTCGATTGCTGTGTAAACCAAAATATAAAAGAGAATAACAAGCCTAATAAGATAAATATCGCCACAGATAAGCATAATAACAAGCGAGATCCTGAACGGCGGGTCACTCTTATTCCGCTCAAAACATCTTTCTCCTCGCCGAGCACCAATGCTAAACCCGCTGTTTCAATGACTTGCCGTAAAGGAACGGGTTGTTGTAAATCATGCCGCAAGCCATTAATCCAAACAACACCCGACACCTGTAGCATTATTTGGTTCTCGCTGATTATCAAGGTTAATATTTTCCCCTGATGTAATGGCAATAGCACATCAGCCCCCTGCTCCCCCAGAGTAAACACTCCCTCAGGCAAAATCAGTTCGCGGCCATTGAGTTCACCATCCAATATGCGAAGCTTGAATTGTACTACCATATTATTCCCCTGTGTTAATCGGTACGGCTTTGATTAAAAACAACCGAACAACACTGTGGGATTGCTTATTGGTATTACGAAACAACCCACCTAATAAAGGAATATCACCCAATAAGGGTATTTTATTTTGTGATTCAATTTGTTTATCTTGAATGAACCCACCCAAGAGTAAACTTTGTCCAACCCGCAATGTAGCTTGGGTTGAAATATCTGAGTTTTGTATTTCTGGTAAAGGTTCACTGCTACTGATTGATGCCTGTTGTTGTCCATCCTGAATATTAAGGTTAAGTAGGACTTCTTTCACACCATCAGAATCAATCATCCTTGGCGTTACTCGTAATAATGAACCGGATGTTATTGACTCAAGTTTTGCCACCTTATCACCTTGCAGTTTTGTATAAAAAGTCACATTTTTATCTAATACTGCTTGGATATTATTCAAGGTAACTACTGATGGGCGAGATAAAACTCGCGCGCGTGAGTTCTTTTGTAACGCATTCAGGCGCACCATAAAGTTTCCGCTATCCCCTATCACGGTGGAGAATCCATTGGCATTATTTTGAGGTTCCCCACTGTTAAATGAGATACCGGTTCCACCAATGGATGTGGATGCTGACCAATCGATACCAAGCTGACTGATATCCCCGGCATCAACATCAATGATCGTCACCGAAATTTCTATTTGGACAGGCCGTAAATCCAACTGTGTAATCAAACTACGATAAAGCGGCATATTCGCCTGGCGATCGCGAATAATAATCGCATTCTGCCGAGGGTCTGCCGAAAAAAGTGGCGTGCTGGCAGGTACACCCTCTGTTTCCTTTTCGCCCCCCAAAGATAGATGATTACCTGCACTCATTTCTCGTAGCACACTAACAAGGCCCGGTAATTTAACTTGTTGATCCCTATACTGGTAGTTAGAGTCAGCAGCAGAAGCATATTTTAACTGGAAGACTTTCACTGTTTCTTTATTTTGGTTTTGCTCACGAACTTTCGCGGAAAACATTTTAGTCAGAGAACTCACACGCTCAATGCAGACTGGCACCCCCGTAACTTCAATAACATTAAGTTGCGAAATAGCCTTTACAGTACAGTTTTTAGCCGCAGGTACACCACTTTGATTTAGATATTTTATTAAGGAAGCCGTTGACAAGCTTTCAGGAGATATAAGCTCCCTTTTAATAGATTGAGTTTTGTAGAAGTAGAGGATATCACCGTCATAATACCAAGTAATATTGTATAGCCCAGCCAGCTCGGACAATATTTTCTCGGGTGTTTTATCCCGTATTTTGCCACTAAATTTTTCAGTTATTTCTGGGCTAACGAACACAGGAATTCCATAATTTACCCCTAGATCCTGTAATAAATGAGTGACCGTCATACCTCGACTATAAATAAAAAAAGGTTCACCTTGCCAAGGAATATCTTTCCCATTGACTTGAAAAATAAAAAAAAACAATATTAAGCCAGCAATTTCTTTCATACAGCCACCTTGCTGACATCTATTTTATGTTCACTTAGAATACGTTTTTTAGGTGCTTTAAGTGGAGTTGCCAATGAGCTAAAGACATCAACTAACTCATTGATTTTATGCAGTTTTATTGATAATTTATGATGTTCATCATCAATGTTTATTCTGTCACTAATAGTATGCCGATACCAAAGCCACCAATCGTTACTCTTAAGTTGTAATGCAAAGTCTTGCGTATCCTCAAGAGCCATTAACATGAGAGAAATATAATAAATCGTCGAGTCGGATATCATTTTTTTTTCAATAAAAAAAAGCCCAATACAAATAGAATGGTCATAATCCATCGCTTTGGCAGGGATACCATTCAATGTAAAGTGCATAATTTGAGTATCTGATAAATTAATATCTTTAATTAACGCCTGCATTTTCAATATTTCTAACATTGACAATAACTCCAGCAACACCACGATTCAATTATCCTCTATAATCAAATCTCCGTTATAAGGTTAAAACCTGATTTACTCATAATTCATAATTAAACGAATCTATAACGAGCAGTAATGAAATCAGTGTAATTCTTGATATCATTTTTAGGCTGTGGCGTACTAAAAAAAACAGTCAGGTGACTTCATGGAAAATTCATCATCACTCGTCACTCGATTGACATTCTTACTCGGTATAACCTTAACGGCTATTTGGCTAATTTCAATTGCCACAACAGCATTCTTTTCATATGAAGATATACGTCAACGGTTAGTAAATGAATTAACACACATGGCGTCATTACGCGCAGATTTAAGCAATTACCAATTTGAAGGGGCTGAACGGGATGCTATCTCGCTGATCAACCGTCAAACTCATCATCAAATGAACTGGGGATTCCCTATACCGCTTAAAGGCGAGAATATGAATAATACTCTCGTTAACTCAATAATATGTAATACCCCACAGTCGAAGCATGACCTTCAAGTAACACAGGCTTATGGCACTTCAGGTCAAACCTATTATCTTGATAGTTTTACGATTAAAAGAAATCAGGGGATTACAATATTTAAACCGCAAGACGCATCTAACGATTATTTGCAGCAACGCCGCAAAGAGCTAATTTTACTCCCTGTGTTTCCCACCCACGATAATATTTTTTGGGGTGCACCCACGTATACAAAAAAAAGTGGCTGGCATGTTTCTGTTGCCGCCTGTGATCAAGAAGGTTCGTTAGCCGGATTCTCATTAAAACTAAATGAATTAGTCACTAATAATCAATCAATTGAGCAGAGAGACATTAACTTATTGCTGGATAAGAATGGTGAGTTATTACCTCTTTATCAACAGAATATACCGTCAAACCAGTTATATGAAATTCTCCGTCAGTTGAAAAATAATCCCTTACATGATGGTTGGCAACAAACACCAGATTATTTAGTGCTAAGAACTCAGCTGAAAGGCCCTGGCTGGCAACAATTAGTTATTTATCCACGAATAGGTTTTGCCTGGGAAGCAGCAAAGCCCTCATTGCATCAACTCCCTTTTGCATTAGCTATTTTGCTGTTACTCACCCTGGCGCTTTCTTTATTACTACGATATTACCTGGCTATTCCCTTATGGAATTTTGTCAATATCATTGGTGCCACTGGCCCACATGCGATGGAGCCGAGATTACCCGTTAAACGCATGGATGAATTAGGTCATATTGCTCGTGCTTACAATAATTTACTAGATACATTGAATGAGCAATACGACACACTAGAAATGAAAGTAAAAGAACGTACACTGGCATTAGCAAAATCGAAATTAGTCGCCGAGCAGGCAAATCATCGTAAGAGTATTCATCTAACAACAATAAGTCATGAAATTCGTACTCCCTTAAATGGAACTCTAGGTGCAGTCGAATTATTACAAAATACCTATCTAACACCTGAACAATATCGGCTAGCAGAAACGGCTAGCCAGTGTTCGCACTCATTGTTGGCGATAATTAATAATCTTTTGGACTTTTCGCGTATTGAGTCTGGACAATTAACACTGTCCCAAGAGAAAACGGCGTTATTACCTTTGCTGGATCAGGCAATGTTAACTGTTCACAGCCAAGTTCTCAGTAAGTCTATTGCTCTCTCTACTTATGTCAGCTCAGATATCCCTCTAGAGCTTGAGCTGGATAGTCAGCGCCTAAAACAGATCCTGATTAACCTATTGGGCAACTCGGTTAAATTTACACAACAAGGAAGTATAAGCCTCACTGTTGAACGCAAAGGCCAACAACTCTGCTTTACTGTTGAGGATACCGGCTGTGGCATTGATTTACAGGATCAACAGAAGATATTCCGCCCTTTTATTCAGACTTACGACCATAGGCAAGGGACGGGCCTGGGACTGACTATTGCGGATAATCTGGCCAAAATGATGGGGGGGCACATTACGCTTTACAGCAAACCAAACTCTGGGAGCCGTTTTTCATTAACTCTGCCGTTTAATGGAATAACCCCCGCGATGCCTTTTAAGGGGGAATTCTATGCCCCCCTCTCACCATTACAGACGCAATTATCTGCTTGGGGTATAACCTGCCAATCGAAAAATAACCAATCTAACTCCCTCCCATTGACGCTGTTGGCGGAGAAAGAATTATGTTACTTACCAGGCCGTTTATATACCAAAGTAAAACAGTATTTGGATAATAAAAGACACGCTACTCCTTACCAGCCAGAAATACGACATACTCTCCCGCTACAACCTTGGCATATGAATATATTGCTGGTCGACGATGCAGAAACTAATCGTGATATTACTGGTATGATGCTGCGGCAATTGGGGCATAACATTACGCTGGCGGAGAGCGGCGAAGTGGCGCTGCGTATCGGGCAGAGTCAACATTTTGACCTGGTGCTGATGGATATTCGCATGCCAGGCATGGATGGCCTGATGACAACTCAGCGCTGGCGTAATGATGCAATTAATCTGGATAACCGCTGCATGATAACAGCGCTTAGTGCGAACACTAACCCTGACGAAAAAATAAGGGCTTATCATGCAGGGATGAATCATTATATTTCTAAACCCGTCACATTCAGTCAATTAGCTAAGGTTCTGGATCTGACGGCACAATTTCAACTCGAACGTGGGATTAATCTCACTCCACAAATAACTACGCCCCAACCATTATTGAATCTAGCTGACGGCTCACTTCGATTGAAAATATTAAAATCACTACAAGACTTACTGCAACAAGCAAGAAACTCGCTTACTCATACCCCCACATTATCAGACTGTCTTCACACTCTAAAAGGCTGTGCCGGGCAAGCAGGATTAATTGAATTGCAAGACGCCGTTATCCAACTGGAAATAGCCATTGATACTAAGAAAGTAATTACACAGGAAGATATTACCCACCTCGAAGAGATAACCCATTGGCTATTTCAGCCACAAGGCCCCGTGGCACTATTTAAATTATCAGGTAAAGGATTCACTTTATGAACACAAAACTATTAATTGTCGATGATCATGAGCTGATTATTAATGGCATTAAAAATATGCTTGTTGCTTATCCACGCTATCAAATTGTCGGCCAGGCAGATAATGGGTTGGATGTGTATAACTTGTGTCGTCAAACCGAGCCAGACATTGTCATTATCGATTTAGGACTACCCGGAATGGATGGTCTTGATGTCATTATTCAGCTTCTCCGCCGCTGGCCCACCATGAAGATCTTGGCATTGACTGCTCGTCATGAGGAGCATTACGCCAGCAGAACACTCAATAATGGTGCGCTAGGGTATGTTCTGAAGAAAAGCCCACAGCAAATCTTGCTGGCAGCTATTCAAACTGTCGCTGCGGGTAAGCGCTATATTGACCCCGCACTGAATAGCGCCTTACTGAGTAAATTGGCTCAAGGTGGTGAGGCTAATCAAACCATCTTGACGCCACGCGAGCGACAAATATTAAAACTGATCACCGAAGGTTCATGTAATCGTATTATCGCAACTCAACTTTCGATCAGCCAGAAAACCGTTGAAACCCACCGCCTTAATATGATGAAAAAACTGGATGCACATAAAGTCGCGGAACTGATTCACTGGTCATATCGCTTAGGTTTAAATGAATAATGTCCACGAATTAACTACATGCTCATCTTTGGTCGGAACGCCCAATAAAAACCCCCCTGTTAGTCTCGCTCCAACAGGGGGGTTTTAACTGATAAGTAATTTATGATAGGTAGCTATTTTGGGCTGCTAGCTATTTTTGACAAATAATAAAGGGCTTAACCGCTAGCTTTGAACCGGTATCTGTTTCGGCGCAAACAATGCCTTCTCATAAGCCAGGGCTTTCTTATCATCAAACTGATTTTCCCACTTGGCGATTACCAGCACCGCTAATGCATTCCCTACCACATTCAGTGCGGTACGTGCCATATCCAGAATACGATCAACGCCAGCAATAAAGGCCAAACCTTCCAATGGAATACCGACACTGCCTAATGTCGCGAGTAAGACAACAAAAGAGACGCCCGGAACACCGGCGATGCCCTTTGAGGTCACCATCAAGGTCAACACCAGAATAATCTCTTGCCCAAGGGACAGCTCAATACCGTAAAGTTGGGCAATAAATATCGCCGCAATACTTTGGTATAACGTGGAGCCATCCAGATTAAATGAATAACCGGTCGGTACCACAAAACTGGTAATCGCTTTTGGCGCACCATAAGCTTCCATTTTTTCGATAATTCGTGGCAATACAGTCTCAGAACTGGCCGTGGAATAGGCCAGAATCAACTCATCCTTCAGAATTCGAATTAATGTCCAAATGCGCAACTTACATAATCGGGCTACGGTACCTAGCACCACCAATGCAAAGAACAGGATGGCGGCGTAAACCAGAACAACTAACTTGGCGAGTGGAATAAGCGATGCAAAACCAAAGTTGGCGACGGTCACCGAGATCAAACCAAACACCCCGATAGGCGCATAACGCATAATCATGTGTGTGACTTTGAACATGCTTTCAGATACAGCTTTAAACACATTCAACAGTGGTTCTTTGGTTTCTTTTGGCAATGAAGACAGCCCTAAACCAAACAACACTGAGAAGAAAATAATTGGCAACATATCGCCTTTTGCCATAGAGGCAAAGACATTGGCAGGGATCAGCGACAAGATAGTACTAACCAAACTGTGGCTACCACTTTGCACTTGTTCAGTGGTTTTTTCATATTGGGAGATATCAACCACGGTCAACGCAGACATATCAATACCGTGCCCTGGCTGGAACACATTCGCCAAGGTGATCCCGACAATAATAGCAACAGTAGTGATCACTTCGAAATAGATGATGGTTTTTAGGCCAATTCGCCCAAGCTTCTTCGCATCACCAACACCTGCGATGCCCACTATCAAGGTTGAAATAACAATCGGCACTACAATCATTTTAATTAAGCGAATAAAAATATCGCCCGCTGGGCTTAAAATATTACTAACTAACCACTCTCTTGATTCAATTTGGCTATGCAGAATTGCACCAACCAAAATACCCAACACCAGTGCAATGAGTATTTGCCAGGCCAGACTTATTTTTAAACTTTTCATACCCTAAAAATTCCTCAAAGCATTCAATAAAAGGCAAGTTACCAAGCACCTCAAATAGAATACTTAATCATTAAATACGGGGCTATAGTTGATGAAACCTGTGGTTCAGCCTCCCGCCAGCCGTCCACGTTATAAATCAGTATCATTTCCAGGCACTCCTCTGCAAGCCTTGTTTACACTAAGCCTACATCAGACCTGCGCCGGGTTTCGGTGAAA